>JAJYWQ010000069.1 GCA_021791415.1 bacterium
GCCGCAGGTCCCCAGTCTGGGGGACTGGGGGTCGCAGGTTCGAGTCCTGTCTCCCCGACCACACCGAAAGAGTCTCCGGCCCGGCAGAAGTTCCGCTGTCCCGGCTGGAGAGGCGACCGGCTCACCGGGGACAGGTTCCTCTAGCAGCTCAGGAGCTGGGCCGGTAGGCCCAGACTCAGGTGGCCTGGACCTCCACCAGCAGCCGGTATCCCAGCTCGCCGCTCACGGTGACCAGGGAGGTTCCGGGCTGGATCGCCCGAAACGGCTCTTCCAAATCCGCCGCCGGTGCCCCTGCGCCGGTTGCCTGAAGTTCCAGCACGGACTCGTTCGACGACTGGACGATCTCGTCCCCCAGCTCCCGTCCGTTGGGGCGAGGTAAGACCAGCAGAAGCCTCTGTCCGACCGTGAGCACGACGCTACCGCCGTTCTGGGCCAGGCCCACGGACACCGTCGTCGCGCTATCCGACCCGGCAGCAGGCGTGGGCGAAGGCTTCCGAGTGGGAGCTGGCGAGACCGCGGGTGCAGGGCTTTGGGCTCGAGGGGTGCCTGCTAGCCCGGAAGGAGCCGCCGCGGATTGACCTGGAACTCTCGGAACGAGCCCGCCGCACGCGTCCAGCAAAAGCCCCGCCGCGAGGATCGCGACCGACGCTCCCCACGCTACGCCTGCAGAACCTGACATCCACCGGTTCAGCATCCTGGCACCATAGCACGAACGACGCCGAGCGCCCAGCCGACGTATTCCCGTGGTTCATCGGGGCCCGCAGCGGGAGGAAAGCGGTGCCCGCCCCGCAGGCGGGCACCGCTGGAACTCACCGCCCGCCCGAGCCGCACCCGCCCGCGAACTGCGGGTTGGGCATGACCGGGCTTGTCGCAGTTCCCCCGTAGCGGAGCAGGTTGGCGCTGCCGTACTCCGCGTCTCCGCCGAATGTGTTGACCGTGGTCCCCGGGATCACGTTGCCGAAGTTCCAGAGGCAGAAACTCTGCGGCAGCTGCTGGCCGCCAGGGCTGGCACTTGCTCCGCCGCCTCCCCGGCCACAACCGGAGCCGGCAGCTGCGTGTCCGTCTCCTCCCCCTTGGCACGCCGCGAGGCTCCCGCGCCCCAGGGTCCAGAAGGGATAGAAGTTGGCACCGACTGGGGGCACGGTGCACCCGAGGCCGGTGAGGACGTTGCAGAACGCCTCGGAGGCCAGCACGTCGGTTTCAAACTGCACGTTGGGATAAGGCGTTGTCCCATTGGTGAAGGGGCCCAGGTACTCGAAGCTCGTGGGGTGATTCCCCTGGCCGTCGGGCCAGTCCGGCTGGTAGGAGGTGCCGTTGAAGTCCAAGTCGCCGTTCTGGAAGAAGTCCTGCTGGCACCCGGCGACCGGCCAGTCCGCCACGCTGGTGACTCCGTTTATGGTCACCGGCCGCGGTCCCTTGGGCATGCAGAGGGCGTCTGAGTATTCGCAGGACAGCCCCTCGGTGAAGTTGGGCTGACTCCCACCCGGCGGCGGCGGGCAGGCGAGGCCGTCCTGGGTCGTGGCCCCCGGACAGTTGCCGGTGGTCAGGCTGCACCCCTGCTCCGGGCCTTGCGCCGCGGGCCCCTCGGAGCCGCCATTGCACACCTGGTAGACATTGGTGTCGGTGAGCTGAGAACTGACCAGCGGGAAGGGGTTGCTCACCGAGCTGCACACCTCGAAGTGCCCGAGCTCGTCCTCCATGAGAACTCCCCCCTCGAGCGCGGCCCACGGCACCTGATTGGCCTGGCTGGCGGTGCTGTACTCGGCGGCGAAGTTGAAGGGCTCGCCGTTGCAGCCGGGGTTCACCGCCCCGTTGACGATCCCCGCCGTGTCCATGAACCCGTTGGCCGCGCTGGCGGTCATGGTGCCGCTCTGCCCGGTGGTGAGGTCGTCGACGGAAGTCTGGAGCGCGTACCCCGCGGGCACGCTGTAACTGACCCCCGAATAGGTCACCTTGGTGGCTGGAACCTGAACATCCTTGATGGTGACTCTGAGTACGTCGCCCCCATTGATCATCAGGGTGTCGGCGTTGGGGGTGAATGAGCTGGCATCAACAAGCTGTGGGCTCGGCGGCCCCGCCGGTACCCCGTTGGTTTGGAGGTAGGCGAAGTTCACCGGCTCCTCACAAGCAGTGTTGATCGGGCTGAAGTTGAAGGCCGCCTCCAAGCTGTCGATGGTCAGAGCAACGCACCAGTGGGTCTGGTCGCAGCTCGGGGCATCGGCAAAGGGGGTGAATCCCGGGGGGTAGAACTGCAGCTCCATGAAGGCGCTCCCCGCAGCCTTGGGATTGCTTATGGCCCCGGAGTTTGAGTCACTCTGCGGCGTGCAGGGGTTGAGCGGGTAGGAAAGCGGGTCGCAGATCGGCAGCCCGAACCACGGGGCCGGGCTCAACTCGGCGTAGTCGGTGGTGTTGTTCGGCCCCGGCAAGGCGGTTGGGGTGCCCCGGGGGTCCGAGGCCACCTTCATGTAGTAGGTCATGTCGCTGGCGCTACCCGGCACGCTGGAGATGAACTTCACGGACGGCTCGTCGTGGCCGATGTAGTGCCCGTTGTCGTAGAACCGGGAGGCCTGGGAGCTCCAGGTCCCCGGGGGGGTCAGCGGGTCCGTGCAGAGCCCGCCCAGGTCTGGCTTCACCGACTTGTAGACGTTGCTGAACCCGTTGCAGTCCAGCTCATTCACACGGTTGGGGACTACACCCGGCACCGCCGTTGCACCGTTCCCCAGGGCTACTCCCGAGGTTGCCAGGGTCAGTCCCCCGGCAACCCCCAAGGTGGCGAGCAGGGCCACCACCCGGCCTTTGAATCGTGGCACCGCGATTCCCTCCGCTCAACCGACTCCAAAGCGGCAGGGGCCACTGCACCCGAGCTCCTGGCCCCTCCGCCACGCCAGCACTCGCCCCGTCCTTAGCGGTGCTCAAATATTGCCCAACTGATGGTCAGCCGTCAAGGTCGGGCGTCCACCAGGGGCCGTCTCCCTGCCGCCGATCGGTCGGAGCGGCGCGCGCCGACCCCAGGCGGCACGTCGGCATAGAGCTGCGGGAGCCCTGGTCCGGCCTCGCGCCGCCAGCCCGCCCCAACTCGGCTCTGTCGCCTTCCAGAGGCTGGCCGCGGCCCTCCGCTGTTCCGGCCGCCCGCAGCGAGCTGTGTGGCGGCAGCTCCCGGCGCCACTTCTGCCACCTCTCGCACCGGGGCCGGCCCTGGCCCAGGCCGGGAGCCAATGACTCCCGCCGCCGACCTAGCGCGGCAACGAGCTGCCCGTCGCGGGTCGCTCAGCGCGCCCCAGAGGACTTCCGAGCCAACAACCGGATGGGGACACCCGCGAACCCGAACCGCTGGCGCAGCTGATTCTCCAGGTAGCGCGAATAGCTGAAATGCAACAGGTCGGGGTCGTTGACGAAGAGCACGAAGGTGGGCACCTGGCTCCTGGCCTGGGTGGCGTAGTACAGACGCAGCCGGCGCCCGGACTTCCCGCTTGGGGGCGGCCTTCGCTCCATCATCTCCCCAAAGGCACCGTTCAGCTCCGGGGTGGGAATCCTCGCGGCTCTGGCCCGCGCCAGGCTGAAGATTGCCGGTACCACGCGCTGCAGCCCCCGGCCGGTGAGCGCGCTGGCGTAGAGGAATGGGGTGCCCGGGGCGAAGTCGTACGCCGCGCGGAGCTCCCGCAGGAGCGCCCGGTCAGATCGCTCGTCGTGGTCCAAGAGGTCCCACTTGTTCAAGACCACCAGGGTCGCCGCTCCGGCATCTCGCGCCTGCCCGGCGATGTGCCGGTCCTGGGCCAGGAAGGGTCGCTGCGCATCCACCACGACCATGGCCACGTCCGCGCGCTCCACCGCCCTGAGGGCCCGCACCAAGCTGTAGAACTCCACGTCCTTGGTCACCCCCGGGCGGCGGATCCCCGCGGTGTCGACCAGCAGCAGGGGACCCTCCCCGGTCTCCAACCACGTGTCAACCGGATCCCGAGTCGTGCCGGAGACGGCGCTTACCAGCGATCGCTCCTGCCCCAGGATGGCGTTCAGGATCGAGGACTTGCCTACGTTGGGCCGACCGACTATGGCGCAGCGCACCACCTCGCCTGGCGGTTCCTCCTCCTCGACCACGGGGGGCAGCCTGGCCAGGAGCACGTCCAGGAGGTCGCCGGTGCCCACTCCGGAGATGGCGCTCACGGGAATCGGGTCGCCCAGTCCGAGCCGGTACAGGTCGTTCAGCTCCAGCGAGCCCGCACTTCCCTCGCTCTTGTTGGCCACAAGGAGGACGGGCTGGGCAGCGCGCCGGAGGTGGTCCACCACCTCCAAATCGGCAGCGGTGATCCCCTCCCGCTGGTCGATGAGGAGGCAGATCACATCGGCCTGCTCGATGGCGGCCTGAGCCTGCGCTTGGGTGTTGGCGGGCAGGTCGAGCTCCGGCCCGTCCCGGACCACCCTGTCGAGGCCGGCGGTGTCGACCAGGCCGAACGTCCTCCCCCCCCACTCGACGCGCCCGTAGATGCGGTCCCGGGTGAGTCCCGGCTGCGGGGAGACGATCGCCCGCCGCTGGCCGGTGAGCCTGTTGAAGAGGGTGGATTTGCCCACGTTGGGCCTCCCCACCAGCGCCACCAGGGGCAAGGCCCCCGGGGTCATGGGGAGCGCCTGGTCCGGTCCCTGGTGCCCGCGACGTCGGACCCGCGAGGTCGGGGTCACCGAGCCCGGCGCAGGTCTTGGCCGGTCATCTCGTCCGGTACTGGCAGACCCATCACCGAGAGTATGGTCGGCGCCACGTCACGCAGGCCGCCGCCTGTCCGGAGGACCCCCGGTTCCGAGGTGAGGATGACCGGCACGGGGTTGATGGTGTGAGAGGTGACCACGGCACCGGTCCCCTCGTCCACCATGTATTCGGCGTTGCCGTGGTCAGCGGTCACCAGCAGCCGGTAACCGTTGGCCCCCGCGGACTGGGCCAGCCGCCCAAGGCAGCTGTCCAGGAACTCCACGGCCCGGATGGTCGCGGCCAGGTCCCCCGTGTGCCCCACCATGTCGGCGTTGGCGTAGTTCATGACCAGGAGGCTGCTCTCCTGGCGTTTCAGCTCGGCCAGGGCAGCGTCCGTGATGCCAGCCGCGCTCATCTCCGGCTTCAGGTCGTAGGTCGCGACCTTGGAGGACGGGACCAAGAGACGGCTCTCCCCGGGGAAGGGCTCTTCGCGCCCGCCGTTGACGAAGTAGGTAACGTGGGCGTACTTCTCCGTCTCGGCGACGTGGAACTGCGCCAGGCCGGCCTCGGACACCACCTCCGCCAGGGTGTGGCGCACGTCGGGCTTGGGAAAGGCCACCGGCACGTCCAGCGTCTCGTCATAGGAGGTGAAGGTGACCAGGTCCACCGGGGCTCGCCAGGGTCCACGGTCGAAGGCATCGAAGTCGCTGTCCACCAGTGCGTGGGACAGCTCGCGGGCGCGGTCGGGCCGGAAGTTGAAGTGGACCACGACGTCGCCGGGGCGCACACCCACCGGCTCTCCCCCGTCGGGCGCGATCGCCGCTGGCAGCAGGAACTCGTCGTAGACCCCCTCGGCGTAGGAGTCCCGCGCGTAGACCGCGGCGTCGCGGGCGGTCCGCTCCGGGCGGCCCAGGATGGTGAGGAAGGCCGGCCTGACCCGATCCCATCTGCGGTCCCGGTCCATCGCGTAGTAGCGCCCCGAAATCGAGGTGAAGCGAGCGGGCGACACGGCGGCCAGTCGCCGGCCCACCTCCTCCAGGTACCCGGCGCCGGCATCGGTGGGCGTGTCCCGTCCGTCGGTCACGGCGTGGACCGCGACATCCGCCACCCCGAGCCGCCCGGCCATCTCGGCGAGGGCCACCAGGTGATCCTGGTGGCTGTGCACCCCCCCGGGGGACACCAGGCCGACCAGGTGCAGCCGGGCACCCCGCGAGCGCTCCAGGGCGGCCAGGAGAACATCGTTCTGAAAGAACGAGCCGTCGGAGATGGCGGCGTCGATCCGGGTCAGGTCCTGGAGCACCACCCTGCCCGAGCCTATGGTGAGATGGCCCACCTCCGAATTGCCCTGCTGCCCCTCCGGGAGCCCCACCGCGAGGCCACTGGCAGCCAGCTCCGCATGAGCATTGCCCCGCCAAAGGGCGTCGAAGTTGGGAGTGTGTGCCTGGGCGATGGCATTGCCCCTCGCTTCAGCTCGGCAGCCGTACCCGTCCAGCACGCAGAGGACCGCCCGTTGCACCATCATCCGGCCGCGGCGACGATTCCAGCGAACTCGTCGGCCCTCAGGCTGGCACCGCCGACCAGTGCCCCCCTCACTCCCGGGGCGCTCAGGAGAGAGGCGGCGTTGGCGGCGGTCACACTCCCACCGTACAGGACTCGGACCGCCACCTCCTCGCTGGAGAGCTCCTGCACCACCCGGTGGATCACGGCCGCGGCCGCCGCCGCATCGTCCGGTGTGGCGGTGGCGCCGGTCCCGATGGCCCAGACCGGCTCGTACGCCAGTGTGCACCTTCCGATCTGCTCGACGCCTAGTCCGGCGAGGCCGGCCCGGGTCTGTCGCTCGACCACCGCCTCAGTCGCCCCGGCCCTCCGTTCGGCTTCAGTCTCCCCCACCGCCAGAACCGGAAGCAGCCCAGCGGCCAACACCGCGTCAAGCTTCATCCGCACCAACTCGTCGGACTCCGCCATGAGGTGCCGGCGCTCGCTGTGGCCAACCAGGACGTAGTCACAGAGGGGAGCCAGCATCGGGGCGCTGATCTCCCCGGTGAAGGCGCCTTCCGCCTCGTAGTGGCAGTTCTGGGCGCCCACCCGGAAGCGTGGGTCTCCTGCCAGCTCCGCAACCACGGCCTCGAGGGCCGTGAAGGGGGGCAGCAGAAGCAGCTCCGCAGCGGGCTCAGCGGCCAGCTGTCCCAGCAGCGAGCGCACCAGCTCCCGGGCCTCCGCCGGTGTCTTGTGCATCTTCCAGTTCCCGGCGATGAGAGGCGCCCTCCTCCAGGGGTCGGAGGTCACGGCACTGCGACCCGTTCGCGCAGAGCCGCCACTCCTGGCAGCTCGCGCCCCTCCAGGAACTCCAGGGTGGCGCCCCCGCCGGTGCTGACGTGCGTGAACTTGGAGACCAGGCCCATGGACTCCAGCGCCGCCTGCAGGTCGCCCCCGCCGGTGACGCTCACCGCGGAGCCCTCCCCGATGGCGGCCGCAACCTGACTGGTGGCGCCGGCAAAGGCCGGGTTCTCGTAGACACCGAGCGGTCCGTTCCACACCACCGTGCCGGCGCGCCGCACCATCTCGGACCAGCGCCGGGCCGTGGCGGGGCCGACATCCAGGATCATCTCCTCGCCTCCCACCTCCCCAACCGGGCAGGATCTCGCCCCGGCGGCCGGGGACTCGGGGCTGGCCGCAACGACGACATCAGTGGGCAGGTACACCTCGGCGCCCAGGGAAGGCGCCCGGCCCAGGATCTCAGCCGCCTTGGCGACGAAGTCCGGCTCCACCAGGGATCGCCCCACGGAGACCCCCTCGGCCACGAGGAAGGTGGCCGACATCCCGCCACCCAGAAGGAGCTGCTGAACCCGCGGCAGCAGGTGGTCGATCACCCCCAGCTTGGTGCTCAGCTTGCTCCCACCCATGATGGCCACGAGGGGCCGAGCCGGCGACTCCAGGATTCCCGAGAGCGCCGCCAGCTCCCGCTCCATGAGCCGCCCAGCGTAGGCCGGGAGGATGTGGGCCACCCCATCGGTGGAGGCATGGGCCCGGTGGGCGGTGCCGAAGGCGTCGTTCACGTAGAGCTCCGCGAGGGACGCCAGCTGGGCGGCGAACCCCGGGTCATTGGCCTCCTCCTCCGGATGGAAGCGGAGGTTCTCGAGCAGCAGCACCCCCCCGTCCGCCAGGCCGAGTGCCGCCTCCTGCGCCACCGGTCCAACGCACTCCGAGCACCAGCCCACCTCCACTCCCAGGAGCTCGGCGAGATGGGTCGCCAGCGGCTTGGTGGACAGAGCCTCGACCGACTTCCCCTTGGGACGGCCCAGGTGGGTCGCCAGGATCACGCGGGCCGACCTGGAGCGCAGCTCCTGGATCGTGGGAAGGGAGGCCCGCATCCGCGCGTCGTCGCGGATCCCGCCCTCTCCGAGGAGGGGGACGTTGAAGTCCACCCGGACCAAAACCCGCTTGCCTTCCGGGTTGACGTCGTCCAGTCCCGCCTTCACCGTCAGCCCTCCAACCCCCTGGCGACCAACTCCGCGAGGTCGGCGACCCGGCTCGAGTAGCCCCACTCGTTGTCGTACCAGGAGAGGACCTTCACCAGCCGGTCCCCGCTCATCAGGGTCGAGCCAGCGTCGAAGATCGAGGACCGGGAGTCACCCTGAAAGTCCACCGACACCAGGGGCTCGTCCGAGACTCCCAGGATCCCCTTGAGCTCCCCCTGGGCGTAGTCGCGCATCGCCTGGTTCACCTCCTCCGGGGTGGTCGAGGTGCTCAGAGTGGCGCTCAGGTCGACCAGGGAGACGTTCGGGGTGGGGACACGGATGGACATCCCCTGGAACCGGCCCTTCAGCTCGGGGAGGACCAGGGCCGCCGCCTGGGCCGCCCCGGTCGAGGTGGGGATCATCGACATCGCCGCCGCGCGGGCCCGGCGCAGGTCCTTGTGGGGCGCGTCCAGCAGCCGCTGGTCGGAGGTGTAGGAGTGGATCGTGGTCATCACTCCGTTCTCGATCCCAAACCGCCGGCTGAGGACCTTGGCCACCGGGGCCAGGCAGTTGGTGGTGCAGGAGGCGTTGGAGATGATGTGGTGGCGCTCGGGGTCGTAGGCCTCGTGGTTCACCCCCATGACGATGGTGATGTCCTCTCCCTTGGCCGGCGCTCCGATGATCACCTTGCGCGCCCCCCCCCGCTCCAGGTGGCCGCGCGCCTTGTCCGCCGCGGTGAAGCGGCCGGACACCTCGATCACCAGGGTCACCCCGAGGTCCTTCCATGGCAGGGTCTCCGGGCTGGGCTCCGAGAGTACCCTGACCTCAGCGCCGTCGACGACCAGCGCCCCCTCGGCGGCCTCGACCGTGCCGGGATACAGGCCCATGATGGAGTCGTGGCGCAGCAAGTGGGCCAGCACCTCGGCACTGGTGATGTCGTTGACGGCCACCACCTCCAGCCCGTCCCTGCCCCTCATCGCCCGCATCACATCGCGGCCGATCCTGCCGAATCCGTTGATTCCCACCCGGACTGTCATCAGCTCACCTCCTCTGCCCCTGCGCCTCTCACCCGGGCCGAGTATATGGACCGGCGTTCGGGCCCCCCGTCCCAGTCGGAAGTCTGGCAGCACCGCCCGGCCGGGCTGCACGGTGTCACCACCCGACCCCGGATGCAAGATTCCACCCTGGGCGGCTGCGCCACCGGAGCCCGCCCTCAGGCCTCGAGGTCGCGGTGCCAGACCACGGCCCGCGCGCCCCCCTTGGTCAGCCGGCGGCAGAGCTCCTCGGCGAGCGCCACGGAGCGGTGCCGGCCACCGGTGCAGCCCACCGCCAGCCGGATCAGTGGCCGTGGGCGAGCACCCGGCCGGAGCTGGGACTCGACCATCCGCTCCGCAGCTTCCAGCAGACAGCGGGCCGACTCCTGCCGGAGAACGAAGGAGCTTACCCGGGGATCCGTCCCGGGAAAGGGCCGCAGCTCCTCCACCCAGTACGGGTTGGCAATCGGGCGTGCGTCCAGGCAGCAGTCCAGGTCCAGGGGAACTCCGCGGATGAAAGAGAAGGACTCGGCCACCACCACCGGTTCGGCTCCCGCGTCCAGCCAGGTCCCGGGCAGCGCCCCCAGCGCCCTGGAGACCGCACCCCGATCCCGGTGGGTGGTGTCCAGCACCACCCTGGTCGCGGTGAGCAGGTGCCGCTGACGCTCGCGGGCCGTCGCCCAGCTCTCGGCGTCCCCCGGGCCACCATCAGGCCACCTGGAAAGGCACGCCTCCAGCGACGCCACGGTCCGCAGCAGGCGGACGGCACCGGCGTCCTCCGGTCCGTGGTCCAGCTCCGGCTGAGGTGCCCGGCCATCCCAGGCAAGGGCCGGAGCCCCCAGCCTGGTGAGCTCCGCCGCCACCTGATCCGCCCCTGAACCCGGGGGCCCGTACACCAGCACCGCCATCAGAGAAGCTCCTTGAGAGCTGCCGCCACCGGGCGGGTGATACCTGGCACCGCCACCAGCTCCTCCAATGTCGCCTGGCGTATGCCCGCCACCGAGCCGAAGTGGGACAGGAGCGCCCGCTTGCGCTTCGGCCCCAGCCCGGTCACCTCGTCCAGGCGGCTGCGCATCCCGGCCCGCTGGCGCCGCTGACGGTGGCGGGTGATGGCGAACCGGTGGGCCTCGTCCCGGACTCGCTGGACCAGGAAGAGCGGCTCGCTGCCCTGGGGAAGGTGCAGAGGGGGGCCGCCCCCCACCCGATGCAGCTCCTCGAAGCGCTTGGCCAGGCCGAAATGGGGGATGTCTCCCAGACCCAGAGCGCGCAAGGCTCGGTCTGCCGCCGCCAGCTGGCCCTCTCCGCCGTCGACGATGACCAGGTCAGGCCGGGTGCCCAGGCTGTCCTCGGCGGGCTGGGCCAGATGGCGGAAGCGGCGCCGGATCACCTCCTCCATGCTGGCGAAGTCGTTGGGACCCTCCACCTCCCGGATGGCGAAGATCCGGTAGTCGGACGGCTTGGGCCGGGCATCCTCGAATACCACCATCGAGCCGACGCTCTGCTCCCCCATGGTGTTGCTGATGTCGTAGCACTCGATCCTTCGGGGGGGCGAGTCCAGCCCGAGGAGCGCCGTCAGCTCCTCCAGCACCTGAACCGCCCGCACCGAGTCGTAGTCCTCGCGCAGGCGCGCCTGCTCCAGGGCGGCCTGCGCCGTCTGCTCCGCCAGCCGCACGGCGCGCAGCAGATGCCCCCGCCGGGGCACCACCAGCCGCACCGCCGCCCCCCGCCGGGCCGTCAGGTACTCCTCCAGCAGTAGCCGGTCGGCGACGTCCCAGGGGACGGCCACGCGGGTGGGGACCGAGGGGGCAGCCGCATAGTGCTGCGAGAGAAAGCTGGAGAGAATCTCCTCCGGCTCGACCTCCCCGAGGCCCAGCAAGGGGTGGCGCTCCGCCCCCTGCACCCGACCCTCGCGGACCGGCAGGACGGCCGCCATCCCCGTCCCCTTGCCCATGGCCAGCCCGACCACGTCCACCGTCCCCCCCGTCTTGGGGACTCGCGCCTGCTCGGCGGTCAGGCGGTCGATTGCCCGCAAGCGGTCCCGCAGGGCGGCGGCGCGCTCGAAGTCCAGCTCGGCGCTGGCCTCCCCCATGGACGCCTGGAGTTCGCGCCGCACCTCCTCGGTACGTCCCGCCAGGAAGTCGGCCGCCTGGTCCAGGAGCCGGGCATGCCCTTCCGGGGAGATCCGGTTCTCACAGGGACCGGCGCAGATTCCCAGGTGAAAGTCGAGGCAGACCCGGCCTCTGCGGAAGACGGCATCCGAGCAGGCCCGGAACGGAGCCACCGTGCGCAACTCTCGCAGCGACCTCCTCAGCGCCCCCGCATCGGTGTAGGGCCCGAAATAGCGGGCGCCATCCGTCCGGATCCGCCGGGTCAGCTCGGGCCGGGGATAGGCGGCCTGTCGCCCGGCGGCACCCGGGTCTCCGCCTGGTGCCAGCTGTGGTAGCGGCACCCGCACGTACAGGTAGTTCTTGTCGTCACGCAGCCGCACGTTGAACCGTGGGTGGTAGCGCTTGATCAGGGTGTTCTCCAGGACGAGTGCCTCCTGCTCCGTCCCCGTGGACACCACCTCGAAGTCCACCGCCGACTCCACCAGCTGGCGGATTCGCGCCTGGTGGGACTGCGGCGCGGTGAAGTAGCTGCGCAACCGTTCCCGCAGGCTGGACGACTTGCCGACGTAGGCGACAGACCCATCTGGCCCCCGGAAGAGGTAGACCCCAGGCTGCGCCGGCACCGCCCTCAGCCGTGCCCGCAGGAGCTCGGGCTGCTCCACCAGCCGGACGGGTGCGCTCGATCGGTCTGTCATGGCCGAGTCCTCAGCGGACTCCCAGCAGCTGGAGGACGACGCCCACCAAGAGCAGCACGGTCATCAGAGCCAGGACCATCACGCCGCCGATGCAGGCGCCGCGCTGCCACCCCCGGAAGGTAGCCGGGGAGCGCTGCGGCTCCTCACCCACCGGTCCGGCCACCCTCAGACCGCCAGCTCGACCGCCCCGGCCGCCTCCAGCGCCGCCGCCAGGTACTTGCCCGTCACGGAGGCCGGGTCAGCGGCCAGCTTCTCCGGCGGCCCTTCTGCCACCAGCCTCCCCCCCGCGTCCCCACCCTCTGGCCCCAGGTCCAGGATCCAATCGGCGCACTTCAAAACGTCCAGGTTGTGCTCGATCACCACGACGGTGTTCCCCTGATCCACCAACCGCTGCAGGACGCTGAGGAGCCGGCCCACGTCGGCGAAGTGGAGCCCGGTGGTGGGCTCATCGAGGATGTACATGGTCGCTCCCGTCCCGCGTCGCGAAAGCTCGGTCGCCAGCTTGACCCGCTGGGCCTCACCCCCGCTGAGCTGGGTGGCCGGCTGGCCCAGCCGGATGTATCCCAGCCCGACATCGCTCAAGGTCTGCAACCGCCGGGCGATTCCCGGCTGGTTGCGAAAGAGGTCCAGCGCCTCGGTCACCGACAGGCTCAGCACGTCGGCGATGGAGTGCCCTCGGAAGCGCACCTCCAGAACCTCCTGGGTGTAGCGACGGCCCTTGCAGACCTCACAGGTGACGTAGATGTCGGGCAGGAAGTGCATCTCTATCTTGAGCAGGCCGTCACCCTCGCAGGCTTCGCACCTCCCTCCGCGCACGTTGAAGGAGAAGCGGCCGGGCTTGTAGCCCCTCACCCGGGCCTCGGGCAGCTGCGCGAAGAGCTCCCGGATGGGGGTGAACAGCCCGGTGTAGGTGGCCGGGTTGCTCCGCGGCGTGCGGCCGATGGGCGCCTGGTCGACGTCCACCACCTTGTCCAGCCGCTCCAGCCCGTCGATGCGGTCGTGGTCGCCAGGTCGCTCCCGCGCACCGTAGAAGTGCTGAGCCAGCCTGCGGTAGAGGACGTCGTTGACCAGGCTGCTCTTCCCCGACCCGCTCACTCCCGAGACCCCCACGAAGCACCCCAGGGGGAAGGCGGCGTCCACCGACTTCAGGTTGTTGGCCCTGGCGCCCCGTACCACCAGCCACCCCTGCGGTGGCCTCCGTCCCGGCACGTCGATCCGCAGATGGCCGGTGAGGTACTGGCCGGTGGCCGATCCGGGCACGGACATCACCTCGGCCGGCGTCCCCGCCGCCACCACCAGCCCGCCCTGCTCGCCCGCCCCGGGGCCCATGTCCACGACGAAGTCGGCCCGCCGGATGGTCTCCTCGTCGTGCTCCACCACGATCACGGTGTTGCCCAGGTCGCGGAGGCGGAAGAGCGTCCCCAACAGTTTGGCGTTGTCGCGCTGGTGGAGGCCGATGCTGGGCTCGTCCAGTATGTAGAGCACGCCGGTGAGCCGGCTGCCGATCTGCGTTGCCAGTCGGATGCGCTGGGCCTCACCCCCGGACAAGGTGGCCGCCGCCCGGTCCAGAGTCAGGTACTGGAGGCCCACGTCACTCAGGAAGCCAAGCCGCTCGCGCACCTCCTTCAGCACCCGCCGGGCGATCTCCAGCTCCCGCGGGGGCAGCTCCCAGCCGTCCAGCATGGCCAGTTCCCGGTCGACCGGAAGCGCGCAGAAGTCCATGATCCCCACCCCGGCCACGGTGACCGCCAGGAACTCGGGCCGGAGCCGGCGCCCGTGGCACTCCGGGCAGGGGCGCTGCATCATCAGCCGCTCGATGGACTCCTTCACCACCTGGGACTCCGTCTCTCGATAGCGGCGCTCCAGATTGGGGATGACCCCCTCGAAGCGGGCCGAGAAACGGTGCACTCGGCCCCGGGCCGACCGCAGCTCCATGGCCACCCGCTGGTCCGGGGGCAGTCCGTAGAGGATGAGGTCCTGCTGGGCCCGGCTGAGCCGGCGCCAGGGCCGGTCCACGGGTATCCGGTGCTCCCGGGCCACCGCCAGCACCAGCTCGTCCATCCATTGCTGGGCCGGCCCCCACCGGCCGCCGACAACCGCTCCTTCGGAGATCGAGCGCTCCGGGTCCGACACGAGAGCCTCGGGGTCCACCTCCAGCTTGGCGCCCAGACCGGTGCAGCCGGGGCAGGCCCCGTGGGGGTTGTTGAAGGAGAAGTTCCGGGGCTGGGGCTCCTCCATCGAGATCCCGTCGTAGACGCAGGCGAACTGCTCGGAGAAGAGCAGCTCCTCAAAGGCGCCGTCCTCGGCCGGCGCCACCAGGACCGTGCCCCCAGACAGCGAGGTCGCCTGCTCCAGGGACTCCCGCAGGCGGGAGATGTCCTGGCGGCGCACCGCGAGACGGTCCACTACGATCTCCAGGTCGTGCTTGTAGCGCTTGTCCAGCGCCGGGACGGCGTCGAGCTCGTAGAGCCGCCCATCGACCCGCAGGCGCACGTAGCCCAGCCGGCGGGCCTGATCCACCACCGCCTGATGCTCCCCCTTGCGGCTCTGCACCATTGGGGCCAGCACCAGCGCCCGGGTGCCCTCGGGAAGCTCGACCACCTGATCGGCGATCTGGTCGACGGTCTGGCGGGCGATCTCCCGGCCGCACTTGGGGCAATGCGGGTGGCCCACCCGGGCGTAGAGCAGGCGCAGGTAGTCGTAGATCTCAGTCACCGTGCCGACGGTGGAGCGGGGGTTCCGGCCTGCTCCCTTCTGGTCGATGGAGATGGCGGGGGAGAGCCCCTCGATGTGGTCCACATCGGGCTTCTCCATCTGCCCCAGGAACTGGCGGGCATAGGCGGAGAGGGACTCGACGTAGCGGCGCTGTCCCTCGGCGTAGATGGTGTCGAAGGCCAAGGACGACTTCCCCGACCCGCTGAGTCCGGTGATCACGGTGAGCCGGTCCCGAGGGATGTCGATGTCCACGTCACGCAGGTTGTGCTCCCGCGCGCCCCGCACCGAAACGAACGCCTGAGCCACAAGTCAAGGTTACCTTGCCGCCCGGGCCACCCCTCCGCCTCGGCCCGTGGATGCCTCAGCCACCTCGGGGACGAGCTCGATCTCCAGCTCGCCCCGCGAGGTCCGAGGCACGACGGAGACCGCCACCCCCTGCACCAGGCGCTCCACCCCGCTGAGGGTCGAGCTCACCGCGACGATGCGCTCCCAGCTGTGGTCGAACGTCCCCCTCACCGCCAGCTGCCCGGTGGACCCCGCCTGCACCACCCTGACGCCTCCGCGGAAGGACCGGGCTGCTGCCGAGTCCGCCTTCCGGCCCGGCGCCAGCGGGCAGGCCCGCACCTCGACGGAGAGCCGGGCCGCCGCCGGGCCCCCCGGCTCGAGCCGGTAATTCGCCAGGAGTCCCGCCTCGGTCGCGGTCAGCTGCTTTGTGAGGCACACCCCGTCGCGAGCGGCCCGCAGCACCGCCCCCCGACGCAGCACCTCCACCTCGTAGGGAAGGTCCCACGGCACCCCGTTCACGGAGTCCCGGAGCGCACCCACCTCCCCGTGGTCGAAGGGCTGACCCGCCGAAACCCCTGACCGAGCCTCCAGCGGGGCCAGCTCCATCCCCGGAGTCGGGAGAGAGGCCGGGGGGCCCTCCAGGTGGTAAGCCTCGAGATGGCGCCCCATCACCGCCACCAGGTTGGCCTCCGCCGCCCAGCTGACCAGTTCCACGACCTGGCCGCCCAGCTGGGGGTCCACGGTGGCATACCCCCAGGGAGCGAAGATCCGCAGCTCCGGCAGGCCGTCCCCGTCGAGGTCGGCGACCTCCACCCCCCACTCCCGCGGCCGGCTCGCCATCCGCTCCGCTCGGATCAGGTGATGCCAGAGCCCGAGCCGGAGGAAGGTGAGATAGGCGCCGCCGAAGGTGCCGTGCCAGTAGCCGCAGTTGCACTGGCCCCGGTGCAGCTCTGCCACCGCCGCCTCGGGGCTTCCCTGGGAGGCCACCACCGCACTCACCCTCACCATCTGCTGCTGGAGTCGGGCGACCTCCGGGTATTTCGCCAGGAAGCCCCGCCACGGCGCCCCCCGCACGTACGGGGCCACCTGGAGCGGGTCGCTGTCCGCCAGGCGGGCCGAAGCCAGCTCCAGGCGGTGGCGGGCCGGGGTGGGGAGTGCCCAGGTCATCATCTCCTCGTAGGAGCTGGAGGGCAGCTGCACGGGGATTGGGGTCCCGTCCCGGGCCGCCTCCCCGGCGCGTACCAGGTCCAGCCGCCCCCTGTCGGCCTCCGCTTGGATCCGCTCCAGGAATCGCTCCAGCCAGCGGCGCTCAAAGACCGCCCGGAAGGTGCCCGGCCACTCGCCGAACTTCTCACCGTCGTCCGCGTAGAGGGAGAGCCACCCCGGTGGTGACGCCAGCAGCTCCCCCACCACGGACTTGGGCGGGGAATAAGGGATGCGGTAGCGCAGGCGGCGGCTGGCGGGCAGGATCCTCAGGGTGCGCCCCTGGTGCTCGGTGACGAACACCTGGCCCAGCTGACCCGGCTCCACCCCGGCGGCGCAAAGGGTCGTGTCGTCCAGGATCGCGTATCGCACGCCGGACCTGCTCAGGCTGGCGGCCAGGTCGGGCTCCCAGACCCTCTCCGCCAACCACAGTCCCTCCGGCCGTTGGCCGAACCATGACTCCAGCAGGGAAGCCATGCGCCCGATCTGGGCCGCCCGATCAGGCTCCGGCAGGGACGCCAGGATGGGCTCCTCCAGGGCCCCGCCGAGCAGCTCCACCTGGCCGGCCCCCACCCGCTCCCGCAACCTTTCCAGGACCACCGGGGCCACCCGCTCCAGCCAGGCCAGAAGGCACCCGGAGTAATGCAGGGTGAAGGGCACCGTGGGGTAGGCGGCGATGGCCTCCAAAAAGGGCAGGTAGCAGCGTCGCGCCGCCCGCTCCACCACCCGCTCGAGGTTGTCCACCGGCTGGTGGAAGTGCACCACCAGGGCCAGCCGGGGAGCCTCAGCCATGCCGGGAGAGCACCAGCAGAGCCCGTTCGGGGACCACGATCTCCTCCCCGGCGTGGTATCTCGGCGCGGGAACCGGCTGGTGGGGCTCGGCGGTGCTCACCTCCAGCCCCCAGCCATCCCCCCAGGCCAGGCTGGGAAGCCGGAAGGTCACCGGCTGAATGTGGGCGTTGAAGAGGAGGCCGAGGCTGGAGCCGGGGTCGTGGCCTGCGGTCTCCCCGTTGAGGAAGACCGCCACCGACTTGACGAAGCCCTGCCCCCACTCCTCATCCCCCATCTCCTCCCCGCTGGGGGTGAACCAGCCGATGTCGGCCACCCCCGCCCCGTGCAGAGGGACCCCCTCGAACCAGCGCCGCCGCCGCAGCACCGGGTGCCGGCGGCGCAGCTCGACCAGCCGGCAGGTGAACGCCAGCAGGTCGGAGTTGACCTGGGCCAGCTCCCAGTCCACCCAGGAGGTCTCGTTGTCCTGGCAGAAAGCATTGTTGTTGCCGTGCTGAGTGCGGCCGAACTCGTCCCCGGCCAGCAGCATCGGCACCCCCTGGGACACCAGCAGGGTGGCCAGGAAGTTGCGCTGCTGCCGGGCGCGCATCCCCTCCACCCGGGTATCGGAGCTGGGGCCCTCCACCCCGCAGTTCCAGGAGCGGTTGTCGTCGGTGCCGTCGCGGTTCTCCTCTCCGTTGGCCTCGTTGTGCTTCTGCTCGTAGGTCACCAGGTCGCGGAGGGTGAAGCCGTCGTGGCAGGTGACGAAGTTGACGCTGGCGAAGGGCCGGCGGCCGGTGGAGGCGTAGAGGTCGGAGCTGCCTGTGAGGCGGTTGGCGAACTCGGCCACGCCGCTCTCCGCCCCCCGCCAGTAGTCCCTGACGGTGTCCCGGTACTTGCCGTTCCACTCCGACCACAGCGGCGGAAAGTTGCCCACCTGATAGCCGCCCTCGCCCACGTCCCAGGGCTCGGCGATCAGCTTGACTCGGTTGATAACCGGGTCCTGCTGGATGATGTCGAAGAAGGCCGACAGCCGGTCGACGTCGTGGAGCTCCCGGGCCAGGGTCGCGGCCAGGTCGAAGCGGAAGCCGTCCACATGCATCTCCTGGATCCAGTAGCGCAGGCTGTCCATGATCAGCTGGAGGACATGGGGGTGGCGCATGTTCAGGGTGTTCCCGGTCCCGGTGTAGTCCAGGTACAGGCGGGGGTCATCGGGGACCAGGCGGTAGTAGGCGGCGTTGTCGATGCCCCGGAAGGAGAGGGTGGGCCCCAGGTGGTTGCCCTCGGCGGTGTGGTTGTAGACCACGTCGAGGATCACCTCGATCCCCGCCCGGTGCAGCTTGGAGACCATCTCCTTGAACTCCCGTACCTGCCCCCCAAGCTGCCCCGAGGCCGCGTAGTGCCCGTGGGGTGCCAGGTAGCAGATGGAGTTGTAGCCCCAGTAGTTGCGCAACCCCCGCTGGACCAGGGCGTGGTCGTGGATGAACTGGTGCACCGGCATCAGCTCCACGGCGGTCACGCCCAGCCGTCGCAGGTGCTCCAGGACGGGCGGGCTGGCGACGCCCGCGTAGGTTCCCCGCAGCTCGGGTGGAACCTCAGGATGGAGCCGCGTGAGCCCGCGCACATGGGCCTCGTAGACCACCGTCTCATGCCACGGGATGCGCAGCTGGTGGTCCTCTCCCCAATCGAAGGACGGGTCCACGATTACCGAGACCGGCATCGAGTCGCGGGAGTCCAGCGAGCTCAGGCTGCCATCCCCCGACCCCAGGTCGTACCCGTACACCTCCGGCCCCCAGCGGACGTCGCCGGCCACGGCCTTGGCGTAGGGGTCGAGGAGGAGCTTGGCCGGGTTGCAGCGCAACCCGCCCTCGGGGTGGTAGGGACCGTGGATCCGGTACCCGTAGCGCTGCCCGGGTCCCACCTCGGGAAGCCAGGCGTGCCAGCAGAACCCGTCCCGCTCCCGCAGCTCCACCCTCTCCTCTGCGCCGTCCGCGTTCAGCAGGCAGAGCTCCACCCGGTCCGCCGCCTCGGAGAAGACGGAGAAGTTGGTCCCGCTTCCGTCCCAGGTCGCCCCCAGCGGATAGGCCTCTCCCGGCCGCGGCGCCGACCTGCTCACGGTCCCCGGCGGCGTCGCACCGGGCGGCGCTCGGGGGAGCGTGCCGCCGCCGGCCGCGACCCACCCGACTCGGCCAGCTGTCCCCGCAGCTCGACCACCCGGTCCCGAAGCTGGGCCGCCCGCTCGAACTCCAGGTTGCCCGCCGCCCGCTGCATCGCCCGCTCCAGGTCGAGGACCAGCCTCAAGAGCTCGTCGGGTGGAAGCCCCTGCCGCTCCTGGAACTCCACCGCGGCCTGCTCCTGCCCCAGCTTGGCCATCTCCTGCTCGCGCACCGCCTTGACGATGGTGGTGGGGGTGATCCCCCGCTCGGCGTTGTAGGCCGCCTGGGCCCCCCGCCGCCTCTCGGTCTCGCTGATCGTCTGGGCCATGGCGTCCGACACCCGATCGGCGTACATGACCACCCGACCGTGGACGTTGCGGGCCGCCCGCCCGGCGGTCTGGATCAAGGCCCGGGCGCTGCGCAGGTAACCCTCCTTGTCGGCGTCGAGAATCGCTATCAGGCTGACCTCGGGGAGGTCGAGCCCCTCCCGCAGGAGGTTGATGCCCACCAGGACGTCGTAGACACCCAGGCGCAGGTCGCGGATCACCTCCACCCGCTCCAGGGTGTCGACGTCCGAGTGCAGGTATTGCACCTTGACCCCCGCCTCCCGCAGATAGTCGGCGAGGTCCTCGGCCATCCGCTTGGTGAGGGTTGTCACCAGGGTGCGCTCCCCGGCGGCAGCGGTGCGGCGGATCTCGACCAGCAGGTCGTCGATCTGCCCTTCCGTGGGCCGGACCTCGATCTCCGGGTCCAGCAGTCCGGTGGGCCGGAGGAGCTGCTCCACCACCTGGGTGGCCCGCTGCTGCTCATAGGGCCCGGGGGTGGCGGAGACGTAGATCAGCTGGCGCACGGACTCCTCCCACTCGGCGAAGGTCAGCGGACGGTTGTCCAGTGCCGAGGGGAGGCGGAAGCCGTACTCCACCAGGGGGAGCTTTCGCGAACGGTCGCCGCCGTACATGGCACCGATCTGCGGCACCGCCACGTGGGACTCGTCCACGATCACCACGGTCTCCTCGGGCAGGAAGTCCATGAGGGTGAATGGGCGCTCCCCCTCGGCCCTGCCGGTCAGGTGGCGCGAGTAGTTCTCGATCCCGGCGCAGGAGCCGGTCTCCCGGATCATCTCCAGGTCGAAGAGGGTTCGCTGCCGGAGGCGCTGGGCCTCGAGCAGCCGGCCCTGCAGCTCCAGCTCCCGGAGCCGCTGGTCCAGCTCCTCCTGGATGGCCACCAGCGCCCGCTCCCTCCGGTCCCGGGGCGTGACGTAGTGGCTGGCGGGAAACACCTGAAGCTCCTCCCGCTCGGCCAGGATCTCACCTGTCAGGGGGTCGAATTCGACTATCCGTTCCACCTCGTCCCCGAAGAACTCGATCCGGGTGGCCACCTCCTCATAGGCGGGCTGCACGTCGACGACGTCGCCGCGCACGCGGAAGCGAGAGCGGCCGAAGTCGATGTCGTTGCGCTGGTACTGGAGGTCGGCGAACTTGCGCAGCAGGATGTCGCGCCGCCAGCTCTCGTGGCGACGGACCCGGACCGACTCGCCCAGGTAGTCTTCTGGGGAGCCCACCCCGTAGATGCAGGAGATCGAGGCCACCACGATCACGTCCCGTCTGGTCAACAGCGACCGGGTGGCTGCGTTGCGCAGGCGGTCGATCTCCTCGTTGCGGGAGGAGTCCTTCTCGATGTAGGTGTCCGTCCGCGGCAGGTACGCTTCGGGCTGGTAGTAGTCATAGTAGGAGACGAAGTACTCGACCGCGTTCTCCGGGAAGAACGCCTTGAACTCGGCCCAGAGCTGGGCGGCCAGCGTCTTGTTGGGGCTCAGGACCAGCGCCGGCCGCCCCACCTGGGCCAGCACATTGGAGATAGTGAAAGTCTTTCCGCTTCCCGTCACCCCCAGGAGCACCTGGTCCCGGTCACCTCGCTCCAGCCCCTGGACCAGTGAGGCGATGGCCGCCGGCTGGTCGCCGGTCGGCTCAAACGGTGCTTTCAGGCTCAGCTGGGACACGTCGCGAGTATGGCAGGGGCGGGCGGGCTCACCCGAAGGCGCCGGCCCCAGGGCGGTCGAACGATGCCCCTAATCAGCTGCCAGGGGGTGGCGGTGGAGTACGGCGACCGGGTGGTCTTCTCCGGCCTGGACCTCTCCATCGAGGCCGGCAATCGGATCGGGATCGTGGGGGCCAACGGCTCCGGAAAGTCCAGCCTCCTCGGCCTGCTGGCCGGTCTCGAGGCACCAGGCCAGGGGGCGGTGGAGCGCCAGGGCCGGCTTATCGTGGCCTACCTCCCTCAGGAGGTCCCCGTCCCCGTCGCCGAAACCGTTCTCGGCGAGGCCATGGCCAGCCGCACCGACATCTCCACCCTGCGAGACGAGATGATCCACTTGGAATCTCGGCTCGCTCAACCGGGTCAGGACGCCGAGCAGGCGCTGGAGCGGTATGGAGAGTGCCAGGCCGCCTACGAGGGCCTAGGGGGGTACGAGCTGGAGTCCCGGGCCCGGGCCGTCCTGCACGGGCTGGGGCTGGAGGAGGAGGAGCAGCAGCGGGCCCCGACGGAGCTGAGCGTGGGCCAGATCCGCCGGCTGGAGCTCTCGAAACTGCTCCTCCAGGACGCCGACCTGGTGCTCCTCGACGAGCCCACCAACCACCTGGACCTCGCCGCCATCGAGTGGCTGGAGAGTCATCTGCTGCAGTCGGCCCGAACGCTTTGCCTCGTGGCTCACGACCGCCGGCTGCTGGAGCGGGTCTGCGACCGGGTGGTGGAGCTCGAGGCGGGACGGGTCGAGGTGTATGACGGCAGTTACTCCAGCTACCTGCGCCAGCGGGACGAGCGCCGGCTGCGCTGGCGCCGCACCTACGAGGCCCAGCAGGCCCATATCACTCACCAGGAGGAGTTCATCCGCCGCTACCGCGCGGGCCAGCGGGCCCGCCAGGCGCGGGGGCGCCAGACCATCCTGGACCGCCTGGAGCGGATCCCCGCCCCCACGGAGCTGCGCCGGATGCACCTCACCCTGCACGCCGCGCCCAGCGCTCAGGTCGTCCTGCGCACCGAGGGACTGGTCTGCGGACGAGAGGGCCGGGCGCTGTTCTCGGTCCCCGACCTCACCATCTCGCGGGCTGACCGGATCGCCATCCTGGGCCCCAACGGCAGCGGCAAGACCACCCTGCTGCACACCCTGGTCGGGGACCTGCCACCGGTGTCCGGGCGCGTATTGACCGGCTCACGAGCCCACCCTCGCCTCTACCGTCAGGACTTCTCCGACCTCGACGCGGACAGGACGGTGCTCCAGACCCTGTTGGACGACAATCCCCACACCCTTCCCGAGCGGGCCCGGTCCGTGCTGGGGGCGATGCTGTTCAGCGGCGACCGCGCCGAGGCCCGGGTAGGGGACCTCTCGGGCGGAGAGAAGGCGCGCGTGGCCCTGGCCCGCCTGGGAATGGACGAGGCGAACCTCCTCCTGCTCGACGAACCCACCAACCACCTCGACATCCCCTCCCAGGAGGTTCTGGAGGAGGCCATCTCCCACTACCCCGGAGCCGTGATCGTGGTCTCCCATGACCGCTATTTCGTGGACGCCCTCGGGCCCAGGGTCCTGGAGGTGAGGGAGGGACGGCTGGAGGAAAGGCGCGCTCCGTCCCCGGCCCCCAGCAGCGCCCGAGCGACTTCCCAGCGGCCCAGACCGGCCCTCAAGCCCTCCCCGACCAGGCCCAGCCGGTCGCCCGCGCGAACCGAGCAGCGCATCGCGGCCCTGGAGTCCGAGCGGCAGGAGCTAACGCTAAGGCTGGCCAGCCCCAAAACGTATCGCCAACCTGGGGGCGGAGACGCCCTGGTCGAGCGCTTGCGCGCCGTCGAGGCGGAGCTCGAGGCCAGCTACGCCACCTGGGTCGAACTGGAGGGGACCACGGACCGGTAGACCTCCGCGATCCGGGGCCGGACGGCGTCCCAGGAGTACCTATCGCGCACTGCCTCGAGCCCCTGGGCCGACAGCTCCCGCCAGTGAGCGCCATCCAGCAGCAACGACTCCACCGCCTTGCGCAAAGCGACCTGGTCACCGGGGGCGACCAAGGTCACCCCGGTGTCCTCCAGATCGCGCAGCCCGGGCACGTCCATCGCCACCACCGGGGTCCCGCAGGCCATGGCCTCAAGCGCGGTCAGCCCCAGCCCCTCGTAGCGGGAGGGCATCACCAGCAGGCGTGCCCTCCGGTACGCCGCCCGCAGCTCGTCGTCGCTCACCCGGCCGAGCACCCGAAGGCGGCCGCCGAGCCCCTCCGCGGCGCTCACCGCGGCGTGGAAGAGCACCCCGTCCCCGCAGACCTCGGCCTCCAGCTCCGGGTGGTCTGTGAGGAGCCGTCGGAACATGGCCACGAAGTACTGCACGCCCTTGGTCGGAACCAGCCGGCCCACGAACAGGATGGTTGAGCGGGGCGCTCCCTCAGGGTCCGGGGACAGCCACTTGGTGTCGACTCCTGCCGGGATCACCGATATCCGTTCCTTGGGCACCCCGGAGTCCGCCATCAGGGAGGCGGCGGTCGAGGGCGAAACCGCGATCACATGCTCGGCAAAGCGGTACCCCCGGGACTCGAGGTACCCCAGGGGCATGGTGGAGATGCCCCTCCCGTGGGCTGTTCGGTAGGTGTGGTGCGAGGTGTAGATGAGGGGCGCGTCCGGCGGATGCCGGCGAAGCAGCACCCCTCCGGGCCCACCCTGGGCATGCCAGAGGTCGGGATGGGCAAACTCGGCCACGAGGCGCAACCTGGTACGCAGGAAGAGGGAGAAATCCAGAGGAGGGCGCCTGGTGCGATGGGGCACTTTGAAGCCCTCCCCCCAGGGGCCGCGCCGGGGGGACACCATCGCCACCTCCCACCCCTCCTGGGGCAGCTCGGCCTCCAGGGATCCAACGTACCTGCCCTGCCCCCCGATCGGGGGCACGTCGTCGAAGGTGAGCACCGCCACCCTGCGGCTCATCGCTGGCACCACCGGCAGTAGACGGTGGTCCGCCCGGCAATCCGCCGGGCGACCAGCGCCCGGCCACAGCGCACGCAGGGCAGCCCGGCTCGGCCGTAGACCATGAGGGACTCGTAGGCCTCTCCCCGGGCACCGAAGCCATCCCTGTAGTCCGAGAAGGAGGTGCCCCGCCGCCGGATGGCCTCCCTCATCACCACGGTGAGTGCTGCTCCGAGCCGGGCCCACTGCGACGCGGAGAGCGAGGAGGCGGTGCGGGTCGGGCGCAGGCGGGCCAGGAAGAGGGCTTCATCAGCGTAGATGTTGCCGCATCCGGCCACCACCTCCTGATCCAGGAGAGCCGCCTTCACCGCTCGGCGACTGCTCCGCACCGCTCCGCCTCCCGGCCACTCCGAGAAGGTGCGGTCCAGTGGATCCGGGCCGAGGAGCGGCAGCAGCCCGGCCTGCCTCAGCTGCCCCTCGGGACCGAGCAGCACCCGGCCGAAGCGTCGGGGGTCGCGGTAGCGGAGCTCCTGGCCCGAGTCCAGCCGGAGCCGCAGATGGGTGTGTGGTCGCACCGGCTCGTCCTCCTGCTCCAGGGTCAGTGTCCCGGTCATCCCGAGATGCACTACCAACTGATCCCCACTGGAGAGGGGCGCGTGGATGAACTTCCCACGGCGAGCCAGGATCCCGAACACCGCCCCCTCGGCGGCCGTCCGGAACGACTCCGCAGACGGAAACCGCAGGATAGGTGGGTTCACGCTCAGAACGGCCGCCAGGCGCCGACCCCGGAGGTGCGGGCGCAGGTCGCGGACGATGGTCTCGACCTCCGGGAGCTCGGGCAACGGCCGAACTCACTGCCTGGCGAGCCGGAGCGGGGCCAGGTCCCGCCAGTTGGGCCCGGACTTCAGCTCCACCACCAGGGGCACCGCCAGGTCCATCACCCCCTCCATCGCCTTTCGGGCCAGGCTTCCGACGGCAGCCACCTCATCTGGGGGCGCCTCGAGCAGCAGCTCGTCATGGACTTGGAGAAGCGCCTGGGCTCGCAGCCCCTGACTGCGGAGGGCCAGGTCCGCCTCGATCATGCCCAACTTCATGAGGTCGGCCGCCGACCCCTGCAGCGGCATGTTGATCGCCATGCGCTCGTTGGCCTCCCGCACCTGCCGGTTGCTGGAGTTGATCTCCGGCAGATAGCGCCGCCGCCCCAGCAGCGTAGTGACATATCCCTTGGCGCGCGCTTCCTCCCTCACCCCCTCCAGGTAGCTCCCCACACCGGCGTAGGTGGCGAAGTACCGGGTGATGAACTCCTCCGCATCGGCCGGGGGCATCCCCAGGTCGCGCGCCAGCCCGTAGCTGGACAGGCCGTAGAGCACCCCGAAGTTGACCACCTTGGCCATGCGGCGCTGCTCGGCGCTGACCTGGTCCCGCTCCACCCCAAACACCCTGGCTGCGGTGTCAGCGTGGATGTCGTCTCCCCTCCCGAACGCCGCCAGCAGCTCGGGGTCCCGACTGAGGTGGGCCAGCAGCCTCAACTCGATCTGGGAGTAGTCGGCCGAGACCAGCTCCCATCCCTCCTCCCCAGGGATGAAGGCCGCGCGGATGCGTCGCCCCAGCTCGGTGCGCACCGGGATGTTCTGGAGGTTGGGGTCGCTTGAGGAAAGGCGCCCGGTGGCTGCGACCGCCTGGTTGAAGCTGGTGTGCACCCGACCGTCCTCCGGGTCCACCAGGGCGGGGAGCTGGTCCACGTAGGTGCTCTTGAGCTTGGTCACCTGGCGCCACTCCAGGATCAGCGGGATCATCGGGTGCTCCTCCCGAAGCCCCTCCAGGGCGTGGGCGTCGGTGGAGCGCCCCGTCTTGGTGCGACGGGAACTGCGCAACCCCAGCTCGTCGTAGAGGATGGTGGCCAACTGCTGTGGCGACCCGGGGAGGAACTCGCGACCGGCCAGCCGGAACATCTCCGCCTCGAGGCCGGCGATCTGGGTCCGAAGCTCGGCCGAGAGCGCCTGGAGCTGGTCCGAGTCCAGGCGCACCCCGGCGCGCTCCATCCCGGCCAGGATGGAAGCGACCGGCAGCTCGACAGTGCGCAAAAGGTCCTCGCCCCCGGCTTCCCTCAGTCGGTCCCGCAGCCCGGGCACCACCGAGGCCACGCAGGCGGCCTCCGCCGCCAGCGTCTCCCGGGTGGACGGGGGCTCGGGGGCACTGAGCCCGCCATTCTCCCGCGCCAGGGTGGAGAGGCTGGGGGTGCGCCCCCGGGAGTCACTGAGGTACCCCGCCAGGACCAGGTCGAAGTCCACCCCCTGAAGGCTCCAGCCCGCCCCCTCGACCGCCAGCAGGTCCTCCTTGAAGTTGTAGCTCGCCTTGGCCGCCCCGGGGTCCGCCAGCAACCGCCGCAGCGGCTCCAGCGTGTCGGCGGCCGTTCCGTCAAAAGGCACAAGATACCCTCGGGACGGTTCCGCCGCCAGAGCCAGGGCCACCACCCGCCCATGCCTTGAGGGGCCGTCCGCCAGGACCCGGATGGCGACCTTCGCCCCGCTCCTCGCCAGCTCGCCCACCAACACCTGGAGCCGTTCCGGCCCGTCCACCACTTCGGTGGCGACCGCCGTCGAGATCTCGGTATCGGTGGCTACCGACCCGGCCGAGGCGGGCAGTCGCGCCACCAGACTGGGCATGCCCACCTCCTCCAGCAGCTGCCGCGCCGCACCGCGGTCGTACTCGCTGAGGCGGCAGCGGGTCAGGTCCAGTTGGACGCCGGGCACGTCCCTCACGATGGTCACCATCTCCCGCCCGAAGAGAGCCTCGTCCCGGTGTTCCTCCAGCGTGGTCCGCACCCGCCCCGCGGGCATGGTGGCGACCGCCGCCAGGATCTGGTCCAGGTCGCCGAACTGCTGGATGAGCTGGGTTGCTGTCTTCTCCCCTATCCCCGGAACTCCAGGGATGTTGTCGCTGGCGTCGCCCCGGAGTGCCTTGAAGTCCACCATCCGTGCCGGGGGAAAGCCATACCGTGCCGCCACGGCCTCCGGGTCGTAGGTCACCGGGTCGCTGGCCCCTCGCCGGCTGGTCTGGACGCTGGTGACCTCGTCCACGAGCTGGATCAGGTCCATGTCGCCGGTCAGGATGGTCGTCTGGCAACCGAGGTCGTGGGCCTGCCGGGCCAGGGTTCCCAGCACGTCGTCAGCCTCGAATCCCGGCACCACCTCGGTGGGGATGTTGAGGGCATTGGTGATCTGGCCCAAAAGCGGGATCTGGTCGATCAGCTCCTGGGGGGTCGGGGCCCGATGAGCCTTGTAGGTGGCCAGCTTCTGATCGCGGAAGGTGGGACCTGGCGGGTCGAAGGCGGCCACCGCGCAGTCGTAGCCCTGGCTCAGGGCCAGGAGGAGCATGGAGGTGTAGCCATAGGCCACCCGTATGGGCAGCCCGTGGCTGTTGGTCATCTCGGGGAGCGCGTGATAGGCGCGGAACGCCAGCCCGTGGCCGTCGATGAGGAGCAGGCGGGTGGGATGCGTCCCGGGATTGGCCATTCCCGCCATTATGGGAAGCGCCGGGGTGTCCCAAGCCGCTGGGCCAGATACAGCCGGGCCTCCCAGTTCACGAGGTAGCTGCCCCCGGCGGAGGTGATCTCCTCCTCGATAGCTGCCAGCAGCCGGCGGCGGCGGGACTCAGGCAGGCGCAGGTGGTCCGATTGGGTGGCCATCAGCTCGGCATAGGCACGGGCGTCGTAGCGCACCTCAAACTGGAAGCGCCTCAGCCGGGGCTTTCGAAAGAGACCCGAGGCGGCGATCTCCTCCCGGCGGTCGACCTCGACGTCCCCAGGGGGCATCCCTGCCAGCTCTGGGGCCAGGCGGGAGTAGACGCCGTCCAGCCCGGCGCGCACCCGCCGGTCTCCTCCGGTGGATCTGTTCCAGATGAGAGCGATCCAGCCTCCCGGGGCGAGGACGTGCCACGCCTTGCGATACCGGACCTTCGGGTCCACCCAGTGCCACGCCTGAGCCGAGATGACCGCGCGGAAGCCCACTCGGTCCGGGACCCACTCCTCGAAGGTGGAGGTGACAGTGCGGAGCCGTCCGGTCGGTCCATGGCTCCTCGTGGCCACCTCCACCATCTCGCGGCTCGGCTCAAGGCCGGTCACCTGGAGACCCCGCCGGATGAGCTCCAGGGTGGCGATCCCCGTCCCCATCCCCACCTCGAGCACGGGATCCCCGTCTCCAAGTCCCGCTACCTCCACGAGCCGGTCAAAGAGCGCCGCGGGGTAGCGCGGGCGGCTTCGGTGGTACCGGTCCGCCACCTCACCGAACAGCTCAAACGCCGCTCGCCCAGACAAGCCGATCCCTCCCTGCACAGCTCCATGTCGTGGCCGGCTAGAGCCGGCGCCGGGGCTATCATGGGCCACGAAGACGGCCCTGGTCCGGAGCCTGGCCAGAGGGGATCGTCCCCGACGACCTCAGCGGTGAGGAACCATGGATCTGATCGAGATGACAGTCGATAGCATCCGGATCCACATGCCCAGCGGGCAGCATGTGGTGGTGCTGAAGGAGAAGGACGCCGACCGCTTCCTCCCCATCTGGGTGGGGAGCGCCGAGGCCAACTCGATCGCCCTCAAGATGTCCGGGGTGGACCCGGAGCGGCCGGTGACCCACGACTTGATGGCCAACATGCTGGAGGCCCTCGATGTGACCATCACCCGGGTGGTGGTCTCCGAGCTCCGCAACGACACCTTCCACGCTCGGATCCTTGGCCGCGTCGGGGGGCGGGACCTGGAGCTCGACTCCCGGTCCAGCGACGCTATCGCCCTCGCCCTCCGGGTAAACTCGCCCATCTACGTCTCCAGCGAGGTGATGGACCAGGCAGCGGTGGTCCCCAGGGGTGAGGACGAGGAGGCCAAGCTGGAGGTCTTCCAACAGATGGTTAACGAGATGAACCTCCCAGACCTGGACGATCAGGACAGCTGAGTAGCGGCCTTAGGTCCCGGGCCAGCATGGCGGAATGGCAGACGCGGCGGTCTCAAAAACCGTTGAGCGCAAGCTCGTGTGGGTTCGACTCCCACTGCTGGCACCAAGTTGCGCTGCCGTCAGACGTGATGGCCAGCAGAGGAGCCCTTCCGGGCCGGGCCACCGGATGTTTGTGCGCCCCGGAATGGCGAAGCCACATGGCGGCAACCGCTTCGCCGTCGGCCGGCCCTATGGCCCCTCCCTGACTGACCCGTTCACCATCCTCACCAGCTCCCGCCGGCGAGTTTGCGGACCGCAGGGAACCCACCAACCTTGCGCCGGGCCGCGGGGCGAGCCGAACCCTGGTTCGTCGAGGAGCGGGACTACCGGTCCGCCGCCTCCAAACGGCCGCGGAGCCACGATTCCGGCGCCTGGATCTGGAAGAGGGCCCGACTCTGCAGCCGCACCAGGAGCACCTCGTGGCTGCGCCCCTCCTCCCGGGCGATTGCCCGCGACAGGCCAAGGGGCAAGCCGGCCACGCTCAAGAACCCCATCACCGCCGACCAGACGAAGACACCGCCGTAGATGGCGAGGGGCACGAAGATGAACTCCATGAGCGCCACCAATACCAGGTGGTCAACAACGCTGAGGCGGACCGCGGCCCCACCGCGCCAGGATGGCCCCTCTCCCGCCTCCCGCCACCACTGGCGCACCTGGGGACGCGCGACGAGAAGCGGACCCGCGAAGCAGCAGACGACCGCCAGCCCCACAAAGAGCAGGTCTCGCCAACCGGCATGGTCCAAAGCGAGCGTGTAGCCCAGAGCTTGCAGCACGAACAGCACCGCTATGCCCCCCATCGCCAACCCCTCAGCCCGGAAGTACTGGCGCGCCGAGTACAGGCTCAGGGCCTGCGAACCTGACTGAGGCGGCTGCCCTGGCGACTGGTCTTGCCCAATGTCGCTCATCCAGACCACCGGTGACGACAGTACTCCATCTCGAAGTTGGTTGAGCATGGAGCTGCCAGGGCCCTGCCGACGCAAGAGGTGGGGCCATCTACCCGCAGCGCAAGCCAAGGAAGACGGCCGAGACCTCTCGGAGCCGCGCCGAGCTGCCGCGGTGACCATCAAGCCCGCGTCGGCCTCAGCGCACGCTGGGTGATCCAGAGCATCCGGGTGTACTGGCGGTGAGGTAAAGCTCCCCGCAGGGCCTGGAGAGACGACGCCGCTCCGGGCACCGGGCCCGCCTCACGGGCCGACCATATACTGCGAGGGTGAACTTGGCGGTGGTGCTGGTTGGCGATGTCGCCACCCTGCTCAACCTCTACGCGCTGTGCATCTTCGTCTGGGCGCTCCTCTCGTTCTTCCCTGGATCCCAGGGGAGCACCCTGGGCCGCCTTCTCGACAGCCTGGTGATGCCGGTCATCGCGCCGCTCAGGCGCGTCCTCCCGCGCATCGGGGGGTTGGACTTCTCCCCCCTGCTGGCCATCGTCCTCGTGTACGCCCTGGCCGGGGCGCTCCAGGGGGCGGCCAACTCCGGCTTCGTGAACGTGCCGGGCACGGTGATCTCGGTGGTCCTCGAGTTCCTCAGCGCCCTCTTGGTGGTGATCGTGCTCCTGCTGCTGATCAGGGTCCTCATCGGGCTGCTGCACGTGGATCCCTGGCATCCCCTGGTCCACGCCGTGCGCCAGATCACCGATGCCTTCGTGGATCCGATCGCGCGCCTCAGCCGCACCAGGGGAGAGAGCGCCGCCGTTCTGGCATTCGTGGTCTTCCTCGTGCTGTACGTCGGGCTCGCCCAGATACTCTTCCCGATCCTCCAGAACGGGGCCGGGCGGCTCTGAGCCGGGGGCCCGGCCGCCGCTCCGACGACGACTTCCCGGCAGCTCCCCGATGGAGCGGAGGGATGCGGAGTGTGGTGGGCCCGCAACGCGGCCTGGCAGCGAGCTGCTCGGGCCTCGCCACGGGCGGCCGCCTCAGCCGGGGGGATGAGGGCTCCGACTCCTCCAGCGCGCCACGGCCCTAGGCACGGCGCGGCCGGCGGCGGTGACCGCCGAGTACAGGTGGACGCCCAAAGCTGCCTCCTGGGGGCTTGGAGAGGTCGCGCCAGAAGCCCCGCTCGGCTCCGGCTGGAGGAGCTGCCATGACCGGGCCAGCGCGGCGCCGAAGGCTCCGAACACCACGTAGGCGAGGTCGTACACGAGGTCGGAGTTCCTGGGTTGAACCACCAGCAGCAGCCCCACCACCAGTTCACACAGGTAGAGCAGGAGCGACCCGATGAAGAGGCGGGTCGAGGTGTCTCGGCGAAAGAGCCCACCGTAGTGGGTCTTCAGGGTTGACCAGATCGCGCCCGCCGCCAGGGCCGTCGCCGGATAGCCCAGGTCGGTACGGGGCAGGATCGCCCAAAGAGACAGCAGGAGGGCGTTGGTCAGGGCCGTGAAGGCGGCCCCCGCCAGGGCCCGGTTGGCACGACGGGCGGTGTTGCCCAGGATCTGGTCGTAGCGCAGGCTGATGGCGACGAAGAGCAGGCCGATGAGGCTCCCGGCCACGGCGGCGCTGGCGGTGAAGAAGCCGGCCAGAGGGGCTGAAGTCACCA
>JAJYWQ010000086.1 GCA_021791415.1 bacterium
ACCGCCGGCCCCAGGGCTGGGGCCGCCCCACCCGGCCCGAAGAACACCGACTCCAGCGCCGGGGGGTCCGCGACCATGGAGATGACCACCTCGGCGCCGGCGACGGCGGCGGCGGGGCTGCCCGCCGGCCGACAGCCTTCCTCGGCCAGCGGGCGGCAGCGCTCCCCGAGGGCGTCCCACACCGACAGGTGGTGGCCAGCCCCCAGCACCCGGCGGGCCATAGGCTGGCCCATCCTCCCCAGGCCGAGGAAGGCGACCCGGCTCAACTCGGAGATCCGGTGGGTGCGAGCACTCGTCGAAGTCTACTGGCGGGCAGTTGGCCACCCAACGCGGTGCCCGGGCGGATGGCGCAGTCGCCGTCTGCGGGAGGCCGTCGCGGCGGTTTCCGCATGGCTCAAGGCCCGGAGGGCGCCCGTGGTCGCCTCGGACCCTCGCTCCGGCCCGGTGCCGATCCCCCTGCGAAGAGGTGCGGCCCGCCCTAGGGAGCTCCTGCTAATCTCACGTGCAGTGGAAGCCAAGCAGCCATCCGGCGACCCCAAGTCGCTGGTAGACCGTTACTCGGCGCTCTTCATCGCCTTGGCGGCTGCCCTGTGGGCGGCGGACGCCTACTTCCGGCCAGCCCTGGTCAAGGACGGCCTCTCCTCCAGCCAGATCGTTCTGGTCGAGGACCTGCTCATCAGCCTGTGCTTCCTGCCGATGGCCCGGGGCGTGGTGCGCGAGCTTCGGCGGGCCTCCTGGAAGAGCTGGCTGGCGCTGGCGATCATCGCCGCCGGGCCCCAGGCCTTCGCCACCGTGCTGTTCACGAGGTCCCTCAGCTACGCCACCACCCCCGGGGCGGAGTCCGAGGTGTACCTGCTGTACCTGCTGCAACCGGTGTTCGGACTGGGGATGTCCTGGCTCATCTTGAGGGAGCGGCGGGGAGCATCCTTCTGGCCGCTGGCCGCGGTGGCTCTGGCGGGTGCCGCCCTCATCGTCACCGCCCAGATTCCCGGAGCCCCGACGGGCGCCCTGTTGGCCGCGGTGTTCGTGGTCGGGGCGGTTGTGCTCTGGGCCGCCGGGACGGTCCTCGGGCGGCTCGCCCTGCACGACGTCTCCTTCACCACCACCACGGCCATGCGCTTCACCCTGGCCCTCCCCATCCTGTTCGTCCTCCTGCTCACCAGCTCGGGAGGGCACTCGCCGCTCGCCGGGTACACTGCCGGCGAGCTGCCCGCCTTCCTGGGCATCGCCCTCATTCCCGGGTTCCTGGCCCTGCTCCTGTACTACCGGGCGCTCTCCAGCACCCCCGCGTCGGTCTCGACCCTGGCCGAGCTCGGGTACCCCGCGGCGCTGTTCCTGGTCTTCTCCCTGCCGGCCCCGTACGGTTTCGCCGCCCCCCTCCGTCCCCAGGAGATAGTGGGGGCGGTCCTGCTCGCCATCTCGGTGACCACCATGAACCTGCTCAAGGGCCGCGGCCAGCTGGTGACCCTGAGGGGCCGGTCCGGGCTTTCGGCGGAGCCCGAGACCGTCTAGGAGGTGCGCGAGCCGGCGGCATCCCTAGGCCCCGGAGAAGGCGGATGAGGTCAGAGCCGGCTCCTTCCTCGGTCGTCCCAGCCCCCCCGGTCCCTGTGGTCTTCTCATGGAGCGCGGGCAAGGACTCCACGTACGGGCTCAACACCCTGCTGGCGGATGGGAGGTACCGGGTGGTGGGTCTGCTGACCACTCTCACCGAGGGATACGGGAGGGTCACCATGTCCGGCGTGCGGGAGGAGCTTCTCGACCGCCAGGCGGCCGAGCTGGGACTCCCCCTCACCAAGGTCTGGATCCCACCCGGCTGCCCCAACCAGCTGTACGAGGCCCGCATGGAGGCCGGGCTCTTCGAGCTGGGCGCCCAGGGCGTCCGCCACCTCGCCTTCGCCGACCTCTTCCTGGAGGACGTGCGCGCGTACCGGGAGCGCTGGCTGGAGCGCCTCGACTGGACCGGCGTCTTCCCCCTCTTCGGCCGAGATACGCACACCCTGGCCCGGGAGATGATCGCCTGGGGCCTGCGGGCCACCGTGGTGTGCCTGGATCCCCAGGCCATGCCTTGCGAGTTCGCCGGGCGGGACTTCGACTCCGCCCTGCTGGAGGCGCTGCCGCCTGCGGTCGATCCCTGTGGAGAGCGTGGGGAGTTCCACACCTTCGTGCTTTCGGCGCCGATCTTCCGCCGCTCCATCCCCTGCCACCCGGGAGAGGTGGTGCGGCGCGACGGGTTCGTCTACTGCGACCTGGTCGCCGCCTGACCCTGGTCGGGGAGTCGCAGGATGCGCCGGGCCCGGGCCACCACCGCGTAGTCCACGAACTCCCCGTCCACCACCAGCGCCGACCGGCCCTCCTGCTCGGCAGCGGCGAAGGCGGACAGGAGGCGCTCCGCCCACTCCCGCTCCTCAGGGGTGGGAGCGAAGACCGCGGCCACCACCTCGGCCTGCCTGGGGTGTATGCAGGCCTTGCCCTGGAACCCCATCTGCCTGGCGGCGACCGCCTCCGCCCGGAGGCCAGCCAAATCCAGGAGGTCGAGGTGCACGGGGTCCAGGGGTGGCCCCACCCCCGCGCTCCGGCAGGCCACGACCAGCTCCGCCCGGGCGGCGGCCAAGAGTGGGCTGGACGGCCCGATGCGGGCGCCCAGGTCAGCGGAGAGGTCCGCCACTCCCAGGGCCAGGGCGCAGACTCTCGGGGAGGACCTGGCGATCTCCCGGGCCGCCTCCAGCCCCGCGGCGGTCTCCAGCAGCGGCAGGACCGACACCTGCCCCTCGGGGGCTCCGCACGCCCGCTCCAATCTGGTGAGGGTCCAGTCCAGCATCTCGATCTGGGCCGCGGATCCGACCTTCGGCACCATCACCCCGGCCAGCTGGGGCATGACCGCCGCCTCCAGGTCGGCCCTCCCCTCCGCCCCGGCGGGGGAGTTGATGCGCACGAAGGCCAGAGGGCTTAGCCCCTCGCGACCGCCCAACAGCTCGCGGGCGGCCTTTCTCGCCTCGGCCTTGCGATCCCGGCTGACCCCGTCCTCCAGATCGACGATGGCCACGTCGCACCCCCCCTCCAGCGCCCTGCGGCAGTGACGGGGGCTGGTGGCGGGGGCGAAGAGCCAGGTGGCCAGGCGGCCCTCGCGACTCAGGGAGGTGGCGTTCAGACCACCCCCTCCTCCTCAAGACCCGGGTGCTCCCCCAAAAGGCCGAGCTCCTCCAGGATCTCCTTGGTGTGCTGCCCCAGGGCCGGGCCGGTGGAGCGAACCCTCCCCGGGGTGCGGCTCAGCTTGGGGACCACGTCCACCAGCTGCATCGGACCGAAGTGCGGGTCCTCCACCTCCACGAACGAGGGACGCTCCCGGAAGCTCGGGTCCTGGTGGATCTGGGGGATGTCCTGGACGGGGCCGACCGCGGCCTCCGCCCTCTCCATGATCTCGATCACCTCGGAGGCGGGGTGGCGGCCGATCCACTCCCCGATCACGGAATCCAGCTCCTCGACGTTCTCCAGCCGCGAGGCGTTGTCGGCAAACCGCGGGTCGTCCGCCAGCTCCGGCCTGCCGATGGCGGCGAAGACCCGGCGGGCGATCGAGGGGGTGCTGGCCGACAGCGCCACCCAGTTGCCGTCCCGGCAGCGGTAGACGTTGCGGGGTGCCACGTGCACGCTGCGGCTCCCGGTCCGCTGCCCGGCGATCCCGAGCTGGCTCCAGTCCAGGAGCGAGGGCTCGATGAGGCGCAGCACGGAGTCGCAAAGCGAGAGGTCGATGCGCTGGCCCAGGCCGTCTCCCCGCTCCCGGGCCCGCAGCGCCAGCATCACGGCGAAGGCTCCCATGATCCCGGCCACCCCGTCCGCCAGCCCCATGTTGGGGAGGGTCGGCGGGCCGTCCGGCTGGCCGGTGAGGTGGGCGAATCCGGAACGGGCCTCGGCGAGCGTGCCGAACCCCGGGCGGCGGGCCAGCGGCCCTGCCTGGCCGAACCCGGAGATCTCCAGCAGGATCACACCGGGGTTGGCCGCCGCCATCCACTGATACCCGATTCCCCAGGCGTCCAGGGTCCCGGGTCGGAAGTTGGCGATCACCACGTCGGCGCGTCCGACCAGGAGGCGAAGGATCTCCGCCCCTCGGGGGGTGCGCAGGTCCAGGGTCAGAGAGCGCTTGTTGCGCGAGATGGACTTCCAATAGACCGACTCCCCGGCCTTCCGGGTGCCCCAGCGCCGCTGCGGGTCTCCCTCCCTCGGCTTCTCCACCTTGATCACGTCGGCGCCGAACTCGGCCAGGTAGGCGGCGGCAGCGGGAGCCGCCATCATGGTGGCCAGGTCCAGGACCCGGACACCCGCCAGAGGCGGGGCAGCCTTCTGGCCACTCTCAGCCACCCTGAACCTCCACCGCCTGCCGCGCCCGGGAGTCACCGGGGCGGGTGCGCTCCAGCTCCTCCTGGAGGGCGCGGCTCCGCTCCAGGTAGCGTTCCAGGCTGAGGAAGTGGGCCGCCCGGCTCCCGCCCCCACCCGCCAGCTCTCGAACCCGGCGCCCCAGCTCCGCCAGCCTCGGCTGGTCGATGCCGGTGTCGAAGCCCTCCGCGAGGAGCAGGTAGTTGAGGTCCTCGGTCGCGTAGTTGCCGAACTCCAGGGAGGGATGCCGGAGCGCGATCCCCGCCCCCACCCCGCCCACGGCTCCCTCCAGCATCTCCGCCCCGGCCCGCAGAGCCGCCAGGGCGTTGGCCGGGGCGAGACCCGCGAGGGTGTGCAGGTGCACCCCGAGCCGCAGGTGGGGAAAGCGCTCCCGGAGACCCGAGACGCGGTCGGCCACCAAGCTGGGCCAGGCCAGGCCCACGCTCTCCCCCAGCCAGAGCTCTTGCACCCCCAGGTCGGCGATCCGCCCCACCAGGGAGTAGAGCCGCTCCGGGGCGATGACGCCCTCGTAGGGGCAGACGAAGGCTGTGGCCACCGCCGCCACCATCTCCGCTTCGGAGGCGGACGCCGCCCGGAAGACCTCCGCCCCCTCCTGCAGCCCCCGCTCCTGGTCCATGTTGGAGTTGAGCCGCTGGTAGGTGGGGCTGGCCGCTATCAGCCAGGCCAGCTTCGAGATCCCCGCGTCCAGCGCCCTGCCGGCTCCGCGCAGATTGGGCACCAGGGCCCGGAGCCGGGCCCTGGCTCCGCTGGCCACGGCTCGCCGGGCCAGCTCGTCGGCGTCGCTCAGGTTGGGGATGACCGCGGGGTGGACGAATCCGGTCACCTCCACCTCCCTCACCCCGCAGGCGTCCAGCTCGGCCAGGATCTCCAGCTTCACCGAGGTGGGGAGGTGATCCCGACCCCGTTCGCGGTCCACGGCCTGGAGGCCGTCCCGGAGGAAGACGTCGGCCACCAGGGGGGCGCGGAGCGACCCGGCACTCGAGCTCACCCGCCCCGACTCCCCTGACTGGTCCCGTCCCGCGCCAGCCGGCGGCGGGCGGCGCGCTCGGATGGGTCGTTCCACATTGCGGTTGCCATGCTACGATGCGGAACAGCTCAACGCAACCCCGGGGAGGCGATGGCAGCCAGCTCAGAGCGGATCCTGGTCCTGGGCAAGGCCCGGGACCTCCTTGACTGCTTCAGCCCGGAGGAGCCGGAGCTGGGGTTCGGCGAGCTGCGGCGCCGCACC
>JAJYWQ010000022.1 GCA_021791415.1 bacterium
CGCGCGGCGGCTCCGGCTCAGCCGGCGGCCAGGCCGGCGGCGCGCAAGCGCGGCCGCATCACCCTCGCTGGGGGCGCGCCCACCGAGTCCTGACCTGCGGGCGGGCGGGGGCCTGTGGCCCCCGCCCGCTCAGCCCGCCGCCCGGCTGATGGCCGCGGCGGCCTCCTCCATCTGGGCCAGCGACACGTCCAGGTGGGTGACGCAGCGCACCGTGTGCTGCCCGAAGGCGGTGAGCAGCACGCCCTCGCCGGCGGCCCTGGCGATGACCTCGTCGGCCCGTCGGCGGGTTTGGAGCAGGACGATGTTGGTCTGGACACGGTCGTCGTCGACCTCCAGCCCCGAGGCACCGTGCAGGGCACTGCTCAGCCGCCGTGCCTTCTGATGGTCCTCCACCAGCCGGGGAAGCTGGTGCTCCAACGCGTAGAGACCGGCCGCTGCCAGCACTCCCGCCTGACGCATCCCCCCGCCGAGACGCTTGCGCCAGATGTGGGCCCGCTCCCGCGCCTCTCGGCCTCCCACCCAGAGCGACCCCACGGGGCACCCCAGCCCCTTGGACAGTGAGAAGTTGACGCTGTCGGCGCAGTCCGCCAGGTCGCGCAGGGGAACACCCAGCCGGGCGGCGGCGTTGCCCAGCCGGGCCCCGTCCAGATGGACCAGCATGCCCATCTCCCTGGCGGTGCTGGCGGCGGCGCGGAGCTCCTCCGGGGCGGCCACCGTGCCCCCGCGGCGGTTGTGGGTCTGCTCCAGGCAGAGCAGAGCGGCACGGGGCTCGTGGCCCGGGTCGTTGAGCCGCTCCAGCTCCAAGAGCTGCTCGGGAGTGGGACAGCCGGCATCGGGGGCGTCGAAGTTGCGCAGCTGGACCCCGCCTACCACCGCCGCCCCGGCCAGCTCGTAATGGAGGACGTGGGCCTCGCGGTCCACCAGGACCTCCTCCCCGGGACGGGTGGCGGTGAGGATGGCGATGAGGTTGGACATGGTGCCGCTGGGGCAGAAGAGAGCGGCCTCCTTCCCCAGGAGCCGGGCCACCTCGGCCTCCAGCCGGTTCACGGTGGGGTCCTCACCGTACACGTCGTCACCGACCTCGGCCGCGGCCATGGCCGCCCGCATCCCCTCGGAGGGACGGGTCACGGTGTCGCTGCGCAGGTCGATCACCCGACCATGCTAGCGAGAGCTCAGCTTCGGGAGGGTGACTCCGCGGCGGCCACGTCAAGGAATTCCACCCGGTCGCGCCCGCCTCTCTTGGCCGCGTAGAGCGCGCGGTCGGCGAGGTCGAGCAGGTTCCGGGCGCCCCGAGTGCCCTCGGGGAAGGTGACCCCTCCCACGCTCACCGTGATGGAGAGCCCCTCCCCCGAGTCCAACTGGACCTGGGTGTTGGCCACCGCGGTGCGGATCTTCTCCGCCACCAGCTGGGCCTCCTCGCGTCCGGTGTTGGCCATCACCACCACGAACTCCTCTCCCCCGTAGCGGGCCGCGAGGTCGGACTTGCGGATGGTCTCCACCATGAGGCTGGCAAAGGCCCGCAGCACCTGGTCGCCCGCCTGGTGCCCGTGGGTGTCGTTGACCCTCTTGAAGTGGTCCAGGTCGAGCATGAGCACCGACAGCGAGGAGCCGGCGCGGTCCGCCACGTTGACCTGCTGGTCCAGATACCCGATCAGGAAACGGTAGTTGTAGAGCCCGGTCATGGCGTCCGTGGTGGCCTCACGTTGGGTCACCGCCAGCCGGACGCTGCGCTCCACCGCCGCCACCACCTGGGTCGCCACCCCCTCGCAGACCGCGTGGTCCTCCTCGACGTACGGGGCGTGCTTGTTGGCCACGATGAGGATCCCCAGCTCCGGGCCCTCGGAGCGCAGCGGGACCGAGAGGCAGTCGCGCAGACCGATGCGGTCCTCCAGGGCCCCGCGCTCCGAGGGCGCCACCAGGGAGCGCGCCACGTAGCGGGGCTCGCGCAACAGCCGGGACAGAAGGCCGTCTCCGGAGTCCAGCTCCGCCCATTCGAGAGGCGGCCCGGGCACTCCCGTGGTCAGCAGGTAGCCCGGGCCCTGGGTGGCCTGGGGCCGGACCAGGATCATCGCCATCTGGACCGCGAGCAGCTCCTGGAGGCTGTTGAGCACCTGGCCCAGCGCCTGTTCCAGCGGGACCCGGCTGCTCAGGGTGGCCGCGATCACCGACCTGCCTGTCGCCGTGAGCAGCTGGCGGTGGAGCTGGCGGCGCATCAGCTCGAAGTTGGCGGCCAGCCGGGCCACCTCGTCCGCCCCGGTGACCTCGATGGGCTTGGCGTAAGCGTTGTTCCCCAGCTCTCCCACCGCCTGGTTGAGCCGGCGCAGCGGGCGGTTGAGGTAGCGCTCCGCCACGAGGAGGGCCACGATCATCCCCAGCAGGAGGACGGCCGCCACCGCCAGGGCCAGAGGGGCAGCCAGCTGAGCTGCGGTCGGGCCGATGGGGGTGGTCGGGACCGCGATGAGCAGCTTGGCCCCGGAGGCCCCTCCCAGCCCGGGCAGGGCCACCGCCGCGGCGGCGTACTGGGTCCCGGAGAGCTCCACCAGTCCGCGCTCCTCCCGCCGGCCCAGCAGCCCGCTGATCGCCTTGGGCAGCGGTGCCCCGGAAGATACCGAGATGCCCCGCCCCCTGGCCCCCAGGAGCGCCCGCCCGCCCTGCTCCAGGACCAGCAGCGCGGATGGCTGGGAGGCTCGCACCAGCTGCTGGGCGAACTGCAGGGTGGAGGAGGTCACCGGGGTGGCCACCACCACGGATGCCACCAGCCGCCCTCCCACCAGCACCGGGGCCCGTGCCAGCCCCACGATCCTGGCGTTGCCCGGCGCCCAGAAGGAGCCTCCGGACCGGCGGGCGCAGCTGCTGGCGGGGAGGCTCAGGGAGCGCAGCCTGGCGGAGGGGAGGTTTCCGGGGTACTGGGCGAGGATTTCCCCCGCGGGGCCGACCACCAGGACGGTGTCCCCGGGAGCCGCGCCGGCGTAGGCGCGCACCAGCTCCGACAGCTGGGAGCTGGGCGCCCGCACCGCTTGGACCAGGGGTGGCGCGGCGGCCAGCTCGCAGGCGTACGAGGTGCTGGCGCCGGAGGAGTCCATCTGCAGCAACCGCCCCCCCAGCAGGGCCATTCCGGAGGCCTGGGACACCAGCTGACGGGTGGAGGCACCGGCGGTGGCGAACCAGGCCACCGCGCCGGCGGCGGCAGCGGTCGCCACCCCCACCAGAAGGAGGGTCAGGGCATAGCGGAGGGTGAAGGAGGCGCGGCGCCTGCGGCGGCTGACCCCGGTCCGGTTGGCCAACTCAACTTCCCCTCAACGGCCCACCCGGTGCACTCGCCGGCAGGGTCGATCGCCTGCGGACGGGCCGGGGATGCGCGGCCTAAGCCTATGATTCCCCACCGTAGCCAGCGAATGGCGCGGGTAGGGAAACCTGGGGTAGCGATGGGGTGACACCGACCACACTTTCCGATGACATAGCAAAGCCGGGGGTCCAGGTGGGGCGATCGCGCCGCGGGACGCCATGATCGAAGTGGTGCTCGCCTTCCTGGACGGCGAGCTCATGCACGGGGCGGTGGCCTCGCTGCAGATGGACGATCCCTTCTTGGAGGTCGAGCTCCACGGTCTGGACGGCAACAACCGCCAGGCTCTGGTCCCGGCGGCGTCGCTCCGCCAGGTGGACCAGCTCGTGGTCCCGGCTCTGAGCCCGGAGGTGGAGGTGGATGCGCTTCCCAGGGTGGCGCTGCACTTCCAGGATGGCCAGGTGTTCCGGGCCCACGTCGTCACCCCTGCCGCCCTGCAGCGGTACGGCGCCGTCTGGGACGTGGTGGAGGCCGGCACCCGCGACCACCGCACCCTGGCCATCCCCTACACCGCCCTGAAGGCTGCCTTCTACGTCCGCCACTGGGACACTCGGCGGCCCCAGGACCGTGGCGGCGGCGATCCCCGGGACCGGGAGCGGGCCCGGCTGGCAGAGATCATGGCGCGGCGGAGCCGGGCGGCGGTCTCCGAGCCGGAGGAGCGCTCCTCGGGGCTGCTGGCGCGGCTCGACCAGGAGCCAGGGGGCCGCAGGCCGCCATCTGGAGGCTGAGCTGGCCCCGCGCTCGGGTCCCTACCTGTAGCGGAAGATGATCCGACCGCGGGTCAGGTCGTAGGGGCTGAGTTCCACCTTCACCTTGTCCCCGATCAGGGTGCGGATGTAATGCTTGCGCATCTTTCCCGAGATGTAGGCGAGCACCGTCTGCCCCGTCTCCAGCTCCACCTTGAAGACGGCGTTGGGCAGCGGTTCGACCACCGTGCCCTCCAGCTCGATGGTCTCCTCCTTCCGCTCCTCGACCGGGGTGGTGCGTACCGTGCGCGGACGGCTCGGCCCGCGGCGGGGGCGGGATCCCATCGAACGTCTTGCCAAGTGTCACCTCCACATTCCGGGCCGGAAGGCGCCGCCCGGGTTGGGTGATTGTACTTCCTGTCAGGAGGAGGCGGCCGGGGGCAGCAGCCTCCCCCCGCCGGCATGCCTTTGGCCCACCACATGGCTCAGGGTGCCAAAGCCCAGCAGTTCCAGGTCCACCCGGTCGCCCTCCTGGAGCAGCCTGCCCCGCTCCTGGCCGCTTCCCCCTTCCACTGTCCCACTGCCCATGACCTCCCCGGCGGCCAGCGGCTCAGACGCCGAGGCGTGGGCCACCATCTCGGCGAAGGACCACCTGGCCTCCCCCATCCGGCCGGACGCCACCTCCACGCCGTTCAGGTAGGCCCGGGCCTGCAGCCGAGATGGGTCGGGGACCTCGTCCGAGGTGATGAGCCAGGGCCCGAGTCCGGTGGCGAAGTCCTTGGCCTTGGCCGGGCCCAGCCGCACCTGCATCTCCTCCCGCTGCAGGTCCCGGGCCGAGAAGTCGCAGAGGAGGGAGTAGCCGCAGATGGCGGCCTGGGCCTCGTCGGGGCGGAGGTCCGGGCCGGCGGCGAAAACCACGCAGGCGAACTCCAGCTCGTAGTCGAGGGCGTCGGTGTAGGCCGGCCAGGGCACCTCCGCCCCAGGAGCCAGGAGAGTGGCAGGGTTGCCCTTGTAGTAGGCGGGCCGGGTGTACCACGGGGCTGGCACCTCCTCCTGGCGCCGCTGCGCCCCGGCCCTGACGTGCCCCTCGAAGGCGTAGAAGTCCCGCAGCAGGGGAGCTCGCAGCAGCGGGAGGCGGCGCACCTGGTCCTCGGACCAGGCCAGGGGGGCCCCGGAGGGCGCCGGGCGGGAGGCACCCTCGGCGAGGGCCAGCTCCACCGCCTCCTGGACCATCTCCAGCCCCCTGTGCCCCCCTTGGAGCAGCCGGGTGAGGTCGGGCGGGAAGGTGGCCGCGGCCCACTCGGGGGCCGAGGCGCATCCCTGGCGATCCCACCACAGCTCTCCGGCGGAGGTGACGTCCACGAGGTGGGGTGTTCCCCAGCGGGGGTCGGACTGGAAGGCGACAACCCGGGGCACGGGCCCCAAGGGGGTGTCGATCTCCACCGTGGCGAGGCGCATCTCCGGCCTCAGTCGTCGATGTGGGGCATCCAGGACTCGGCGTACTCGACGATCTCGGAGGGCCCCGCCGCCTCCAGGGGGTGCAGCGGGCGGAGGGCGTCGATCATCACCGCCACCTCGTCATGGTGGGTCTTGGTGCCCTGACGGTCTCGCTCGATGGCCTTGGGCTGGGGCCCGTGGTGGATCCCCTGGGGATGCCAGGTCATCATCCCGGCGTCGATCCCGGCCCGGCTCATGAACGTCCCGGCGTGGTAGAAGAGCACCTCGTCGTAATCGATGTTCCGGTGGTAGAAGGGCAGGCGCACCGCCCCGGGGTCGTCTATCCCCTCCACCCGGCGCGGGGCGAAGGTGCAGAGCACGAACCCCGAGGTCTTGAGGGTGGTGTGCACCGACGGCGGGAGGTGGAACCGACCCGAGGTCACCGGGCGGATGTCCGAGACGTTGAGGGCGAAGGCGGAGAGGTCCCCCTTCCAACCGACCGTGTCCAGGGGGTCGAAGGGGTAGAAGACCCGGGTCCACTGCCCCTCCCGCTCGATGACCATCTCCCACTCCGAGTTGGCGTTGGGAGGGGTCCCGGGCAGGGGCAGCTCGGGGAGGCGGAGGACCGCCCGGTCGAAGGGCGAGTGCTGGCCCATCCGGTCCGCTCCCGGCAGTTGGGGCATCTCCGCCGAGGCGATCACCAGAAGGAAACTCTCCTCGCCGGCGGGGAAGAAGCGATGGGTCGTGCCCCGCGGCAGCACCAGGTAGTCCCCCTGCTGGTAGGCGAGGACTCCGAAGTCGGTGAGGAGGGTGCCGGCGCCGCGGTGGACGAAGTAGATGAGGTCACAGTCGGCGTTGCGGTAGCAGTGGGGCATGGCCTGACGGCGCCGGGACACGGAGATGCGGACATCCTGGTTTCCCAGCACCGGAGCCACCGGGGCTGCCGGGTCGCCGGCGTCCGCCGCCGACACCTGGCGGAGGTCGTAGGCGCGGGGCCGGAGGGGGCCCTCGATGCGCAGCCACTCGGTGGGAGCGTGGGCATGATAGAGGTGGGAGGCCGGCCCGAAGAAGCCCTGGCGCGCGAACTCCTCCTCGATCGTGCCCTCGGGCAGATCGCAGTGGGCCTGCCGGCTGAAGGTGCCGCGGGACTGTGGGAACATCAGCTACCTCCTGGCATCGGCTCCGGGACGGAGCCCACCCGGCAAGTCTGCCAGAGTGGGGCGGGGCGGCACCGGGCCGCGGCGGTGGCGGAGCGGGCTGCGGAAGGCGGCCCCGCCACGTCCCCCGCGGGATCGGGGCTAGAGGTCCTCGATCCGGCCTCCCAGCACGGGCACCGACCGGATGAGGGCCGCCGTGTAGGAGTGCCGGGGGGCCTCGAAGATCTGCTCCACCGGGCCCTCCTCCACCACCTCCCCCCGGTAGAGGACCAGGACCCGGGTGCAGACGTGCCGGATCACCGCCATGTCGTGGGAGATGAAGATCAGGCTAAGGCCCAGGCGGTCCACCAGGTCCGCGATCAGGTTGAGCACCTGGGCTCGCACCGAGACGTCCAGCGCGCTCACCGCCTCGTCGGCGATCAACACCGCGGGCTCCGGCGCCAGCGCCCGGGCGATGGCGACCCGCTGCCGCTGCCCACCCGAGAGTTGGTGGGGGTAGAGCCGCTCCGAGCCGGCGGGCAGGCCGACCGCGTCCAGCAGCTGCTGGACCCGCCGGCGGTGGTCCCCCGGCACCCGCAGGGCCAGAAGTGGCTCGGCGACCGACCGGCCGACGCGCAGCCGAGGGTCCAGGGAGCCGAAGGGGTCCTGGAAGATGATCTGGACACCCTTCCGCAGCGGGACGAGGTCCTGGCGTCGCCCGCCCAGGATGGAACGCCCCTTGAACCTGACCTCCCCACGGTCGGGGCGCTCCAGGGCCACCAGGATCCGGGCCAGAGTCGACTTGCCCGATCCCGACTCCCCCACGACCCCCAACCGCTCACCCTCCCCCAGCCGCAGGGAGACCCGGGAGAGGGCATGGACGGCACGGCCCCGGGAGCCATAGGTTCGGCTGACCTCGATCGTCTCCAGGAGAGGCTCACCGGCCAATGGGGGTCCCCAGCTTAGACGGCGCGCCCGGCTGGAGCGGGAACCAGCAGGCGAACCGGTGGCCGTCGGCGACCAGGGGCGGGGCCTCCTGGCACCTGGCCTGCTCGCGTGGGCAGCGTCCCCGGAAGACACAGCCTTCGGGGAACCCACCCAGGGAAGGGACGGAGCCGGGAATCGTGGGAAGGCGTCCGGCCGCCAGCCGGCTCTCTGCCCCGATCCCCGCCGAAGTACTGAGGAGGGCCGCCGTGTAGGGGTGGCGGGGCGCCTCCAGGATCTCCTCGGTGCTGCCGGCCTCCACCAGGGTGCCCCCGTACATCACCAGGACCCGCTGGCAGACCGAGGAGACCACCGCCAGGTCGTGGCTGATGAGGAGCAGGGCCGAGCCCTCCTCCGCCACCAGCCGCTGCAGCAGCGCCAGCACCTGGGCCTGCACGGTCACGTCCAGGGCCGTGGTGGGCTCGTCGGCGAGGATCAGGGCGGGATCGCAGGCCAGGGCGATGGCGATCACGACGCGCTGCCGCTGCCCCCCGGAGAGCTGGTGGGGGAAGCGGCGCGCCTGCTCCTCGGGAAGGGGGAAGCCGACCCTCGACATCAGCTCCAGCATCCTCGAGCGCGCCTCGGAGCGAGACACGCGGCGGTGCGCCCGCACGGCGTCGGTGATCTGCTGGCCCACCCGCATGAGCGGGTCCAGAGCGGTCATCGGCTCCTGGAACACCATCGCCATCCGCGCGCCCCGGATGGCCGAGAACTCGCGGTCCGAGAGCCCGACCAGCTGGCGGCCCTCGAACTCCACCGAGCCCCGCACCGCAAAGCCCTCCGGCTGGAGCCCCATGAGGGTCAGGGCGGCGACCGTCTTGCCCGAGCCGGACTCCCCGATCAGCCCGACCCGCTCGCCGGCCGCCACCTCGAAATCCACCCCTCGGAGGACGGGCAGGCCGGCGGTCTCCACCCTGAGGCCCCTCACCCGGAGCAGCGTCACGCCCGTCCCCGCAGGGTGGGATCAAGGAGGTCGCGCAGTCCGTCGCCCAGGGCGTTGAATCCGAGCACGCTCAGGGCGATCGCCAGCCCCGGCCAGACGGCGAGAAGGGGATCCTGGTAGAGGTAGCTCTGGGCGTTCTCCAGCATCCCTCCCCAGGTGGCCGTCGGCGGCGGGGTCCCGAGGCCGAGATAGGAGAGGGCGGCCACCGCCAGCACGGTGACGGACAGCAGCAGCGAGACCTGCACGATGATGAAGGGGGCCACGTTGGGCAGGACGTGGCGGCGCAGGATCGCCACAGGAGAGCGCCCGTAGGCGCGCGCGGCCTGGACGTAGTCGCTGGCCAGGATGGGCAGGGCCGCGCTCCTGGTCACCCGGGCGAACGAGGGGATGGAGGCGACTCCGATGGCCACCGTGGCGGTGACGGTGGAGGCTCCGAAGGCGGCCACCAGGGTGATGGCCGCCAGCAGGGCGGGGAAGGAGTAGAGGAGGTCGGCGAGGCGCATGATCGCCTCCCCCACCACCCCTCGGCGGGACGCGGCCAGCAGCCCGGCGGGGACCCCCACCAGGCCGGCGATGAGCACCGCGCCCACGCTGGAGAGAAGGGTGAGGTCGGTGCCGGACATCAGCCGGGAGAGGATGTCGCGGCCGTACTCGTCGGTGCCCATGAGGTGAGCGCCGCTGGGCGGAAGCAGCTCCTTCCCCGTGGAGACCGTGAGCGGCCCGTAGGGGGTCCAGAAGACGGCCACGATGGCGACGAGCAGGATCCCCCCGACCACCAGGGCGCCGAACACCGCGCTGGGGCTGCGGCTCAGGAGCCGGCGGAAGGGGCTCGGGGCGGCGGCCTGGCGCAGCCCCAGCTCCAGGCTCACCCGCCCACCTCCAGCCGCGGGTCCACGATCCGGTAGAGCAGGTCGACCAGCAGGTTGGTCACCACCACCACGGTGGCCACCAGCATCACGATGTCCTGGACCGTGATGAGGTCACGGTTGGCCACGGACGAGAGGAGCAGGCTGCCCACCCCCGGCAGGGTGAACACCGCCTCGATGACCACGGCGCCGATGATGAGGCCGGACAGCTCCAGCCCCAGCACCGTCAGCACCGGGACCGAGGCGTTGCGGACCCCGTGGCGGACCAGGGCCCGGCCGGCGGGCAATCCCTTGGCTCGGGCGGTGCGCAGATAGTCGGCCCGCATCACCCCGAGAATGGCGGTGCGGACGTAGCGGGAGAGGATCGCCCCCTCCACCAGGCCGAGGGAGATCGCCGGCAGGACCAGGGAGCGCAGCGCCCCCCCCACGCTCTGGGACCAGGGGATGAAGCCGCTGGCCGGGAGCAGCCGCCAGTCCACCGCCACCACGATGATGAGGAGGATCCCCAGCACGAAGTTGGGGATGGCGATGCCCACCTGGGTGGCGGCGGCCAGCCAGGTCCCGGAGGCGCGGCGGTGCCGCAGGGCACTCAGGATCCCCGTGGGGACGGCGATGGCCAGCCCGAAGAGCAACCCCAGTGCCACCAGCGGCCCTGTCACCGCCAGCGCCGCTCCCAGCTCCGGAGCGATCGGCTGCCCCGAGATGTAGGAGTTGCCCAGGTGCAGGGAGAGGAGGCCCCCGATCCAGTGCACGTACTGCAGGGGAAGAGGCTGGTTCAGCCCCAGCTTGATTGTGAGCTCCCTCACCGACGCCGGTGTCGCCTGGGTGCCCAGGATCACCTGGGCAGGGCTCCCGGGCAGGATGTTGAGCACCGCGAAGACCAGGACCGAGGCGCCGAAGAGGGTGAGGACCGTGGTACCCAGCCGGCGTGCCACGAAGCGCAGGAAGGCCAGGTCCCGGCGATCTGGGGAATCCTCGGCCGGCAGCAGGGGACTGGCGGCCGAGGTTGAAGCGTCTACGGCCTCCACCCCCCGACCGGAGCTGGGCTGCCGCCCGCTGGCCCGGGCATCAGCTTCTCAGGAGGTGTACCCGAGGGCCCTGGCGGTGGCGGGGACGGTGCCGCCGATGCCGACGTAGGTGAGGTTGAAGGACTCGGTGTAGGCGGTTGAGGATAGGCCCACGACGTCCTTCTGGGCCACCGTCAGGTCGGGGATGATGTACAGCCAGTCGTTGACCGCGTCGGCGGTGATCTGCCGCAAAACCCTGCGGTAGCCGGCGATCCACTGGGCCTCCGTGGGCGCGGCGTTGGCCGCCGTCAGCTCCCGGGCCACCTGGCTGGTCTGGGCGTAGTGCCAGTAGTAGCCCGGGGTGCCGTAGTTGCCGATGTCCCGGCCCTCGGCGTGATCGATGATGGTGGCCTGAAAGTCACCCCCCTCGAAGACCTGCGAGATCCAGAGCGGGAAGTCGATGGTGCTGACGGTGACCTTGATGCCCACCGCCCCGAGCTCCGAGACGATCAGGGGGGCGGCCAGCTGGGCGTAGAAGTACGGGGGAAGCGTGAGGGCGAGGGAGAAGCCGTTGGGATACCCGGCCTGGGTCAGCAGCTGCTTGGCCTTGGTCGGGTTGTACGGGTAGGTGTTGCTCAGGTTGAGGTAGAAGGGGTCCGCCGGGACCGTGTCGCTCCCGGCGGCCAGCCCATAGCCGCCCGACGCCGCCTGGATGATCGCCTGCTTGTCGGTGGCGTAGAGGATCGCCTGGCGGACCAGCTTGTTCTGCAGCGGGCCGTAGGCGTTGTTCAGGGTCATCTGGACCTTGCCGTTGGTGAGCCCAGCGATCACCCGGTAGGCGGGGTTGGACTTGAACAGCCTGAGATCCTGAGGGGTGGATAGGTTGTCGATCATATTGATCTGGCCGCTCTGGAGCGCGGAGTTGAGGTCGTTGGGGTTGGTGAAGTAGCGGAACACCACCCCGGCGACGTTGGGCTTGTAGCCCCAGTAGAGGTTGTTGCGAGCCAGGGTGACGCTGTAGTTGGTGGTCTCGCCGGTGACCTTGAAGGGCCCCGTCCCGATGGGGTCGGTGGCCATGCTGGCGACAGCCGAGGGATCCAGGATCACCCCGTTGGAGTAGGCGGCCAGGTTGTAGAGCCACTCCCAGTTGGGACTCTGCAGGGTGACCTTGACCTGATCGGCGCCGACAGCGGTCACCGAGGAGACATCGAAGATCTTGTTGTAGGGGTAAGTCGAGCCGGGGGCATAGACGCGCTTCAGGCTGAAGACCACGTCGGCCGGGGTCAGCGGATCCCCATTGGAGAACTTGACCCCCTTGCGGATGGTGAAGATGTAGGCCGAGGGGGCGCCCAGGCTCGGGGACGAGGTCCACGACGTGGCCAGGACCGGCACGATGTTGCCGTTGGGAGCGAGCTCAACCAAGTGCTGGAGGACGTTGTAGTCGATGACCTCGTCGATGGCCTGCGAGGCGTTGGCGGTGGGGTCCAACGTCGGCGGGAAGACGTTGGAGGACCCGATGGTCAGGGTCTTCAGAGTCGCGGCCTTGGGGGAAGGGCTTGAGCTGCAGGCCGCCAGCACCAGGGACCCGGCCACCAGCAGGGCCCCTCCCCTGAAGAAGCGCCAACCTGCCCTCTCAAAGCCCATGCCCGCTCCCCCACTGGGACGCCCAACTCGCGGCCGGCATTCGGCCCGGATGGCACGAGATTGTACCCGCTGGAACGGCTCCCTTACGATCGTGGGGAGGAAGCGGTCTTGGGAGGCATGGTGCGCACCCTGCGAGTTGCGGTCATCCCGGGGGACGGGGTGGGCCCGGAGATCTCCGAGGCCTGCCAGCCGGTGATCGAGGCGGCCGCGACCAGGGCCGGGATCCGGCTCGAGAGCACCCCGCTGGACTGGGGGGGCGAGCGTCATCTGCGCTGCGGCGCTCCCATGCCCGAGGACGGTCCCTCCGTCCTGCGCCGCTTCGATGCCGCGCTCTTCGGCGCGGTGGGGCGACCGGACGTGCCTGACCACGAGCTGATCTGGGGCCTCATCATCCGGCTCCGTCAGGAGCTCGGCCTCTCCGTGAACCTCCGGCCGGCGCTCACCTTCCCTGGCCTTCCCACCCCGTTCGGGGGCGGCGCCGCCATCGACCTCCTGGTGGTCCGGGAGAACACCGAGGGGGAGTACGCCGGGGCGGGGGGCCGGCTGCGGAGGGGCAGCCCCGGGGAGGTGGCGGTCGAGGTTGCCATCCACTCCCGGGCGGCGATCTCCGAGGCGGCGCGCTTCGCCTTCGAGACGGCCCGGCGGCGGCGGCGGAGGCTCCACCTGGTTACCAAGTCCAACGCCATGCGCTACGGCTACCTGCTCTGGGATGAGGTGGTGGCGGAGGTGGCGGTGGACTACCCGGAGGTGAGCTGGGAGCGGGTCCTGGTGGACGCCATGGCCGCCCGGCTGGTGCAGCGCCCGGAGGAGTTGGACGTCCTGCTCTGCAGCAACCTGTTCGGGGACATCCTCTCGGACCTGACGGCGGCCCTGGTGGGCGGCTTGGGCATGGCCCCCAGCGCCAACATCCGGCCGGGCCAGCGGCTGGGGGTCTTCGAACCGGTCCACGGCTCCGCCCCGGACATCGCCGGCCGGGGAATCGCCAACCCCGGAGGCTACCTCCTCTCGGCGGCGTTGATGTTCGACCACCTGGAGGCGGGTTCGGCCGGAGACCGGATCCGCGCCGCTCTGGCCCACGCCCTCCGGCAGCCCGAGCTGCGCACCCCCGACCTGGGGGGGACGGCGACCACCGCCCAGCTGGCATCCGCGGTCCTGGCCCAACTGCAGCACCGGGAGGCCAGCCGCAAGTGACCCGGAGCCCCATCCCCCCCGTGGACTCGGAGGCCGTGGTGGAGCTGGCGCGGGCGCTGATCCGGATCCCCAGCGTCGCCGGGCGAGACGGGGGGGAGCGGGCAGCGGCCGAGCTGGTGGCCCGGACCATGAGCAGCTTCGGCTGGCGCCCCCAGCTGACCGAGGTGTCTCCGGGGCGTGCCAACGTGGTCACCACTGTGGAGGGCGGTGGTGGACCCGGGCCCACCCTGGCCCTGGAGGGCCATCTGGACGTGGTGACGGAGGGCGACCGCTCGGCGTGGACTGTGGATCCCTTCGGCGCGGAGGTCCGGGACGGCCGCCTGTACGGCCGCGGTGCCGCCGACATGAAGGCGGGGGTCGCTGCCATGCTCCACGGCGCTCGGGCGCTGCAGCGGGGCGGGCCGTTCCCCGGGCGCCTCCGCCTTTTGGCCCTGTGCGACGAGGAGGGGATGATGCTGGGGGCCAAGCGGGCGGTGGCCGACGGCCACCTGGACGGCGTCTCGGGGGCCATCATCTGCGAGCCGGAAGGAGGCGAGATCTGCCCCAGCGCCAAGGGAGCGCTTCGCCTGCGCTTCGACCTGGCGGGCCGGATGGCCCACGGAGCCATGCCTGAGCTGGGGCGCAGCCCGATCCCGGTGGCGAGCCTGCTGGTGCAGGAGCTGGCGACGGTGCAGGTCGACTTGCAGCGGGACCCGGGCCCCCACCCCACCCTGGGCCTTCCCTACCTCACTCCCACAGTGCTGGTGGCCGGTTCCCTGGACCAGATGAACGTGAGCCCGGGGCGGGCCGCGCTGGCCGTAGATGTCCGCACCATCCCGGGGGTCGACCACTCCCGGCTGCTCGACGACCTCCGCCACCGCTGTGACCGGCTGGGTCGGGCGAACGAGGTGACCATCGAGCTCACCGTGATCGACGACCGCCCCCCTGTGGAGATCGGAGCGGAGGAACCGCTGGTGGTGGCCCTGCAGCGGGCCCACTCCGAGCTATGGGGGCGCTCCGCAGCCCTCGGCGGTGTGCCCGGAACCACTGACGGCACCATCATCGCCCGCGACACCGGCATCCCGACCGTGGTCTACGGACCCGGGGGGAAGTGGATCGCCCACCAAGCTGACGAGTTCGTCGAGGTGGAGGAGATCCCTAGGTACGCCGACACCTACGCCCGTGCCGCCCAGATCTTCCTTTGGGGACCGACCCCATGAGCGTCGTCTGGGCGGCCGGCCCCACCGACTCCCTCCGGGACGTGCGCGGGCTCCGGGTCGGGCATGCTCAGCGCCTGGGCGACGGTTGGCTCACCGGCACCACGGTGATCCTGGCAGGGGCCCCAGGTGCGGTTGCCGGGGTCGACGTGCGGGGGGGCGGGCCGGGCACCCGGGAGACCGACCTTCTGGGTCCCCGCAACCTGGTGGATCGGGTGCAGGCGGTGGTCCTCAGTGGCGGCAGCGCCTATGGGCTCTCCAGCGCCGACGGGGTGGTGCGCGGCCTGGCGGAGGACGGCGTCGGCTGGGAGGTGGGGCCGGGACAGGTGGTCCCCATAGTCCCGGCGGCGATCATCTTCGACCTGGGACGCGGCGGGGAGTTCCGCAACCACCCGGGCCCGGAGCTCGGGCGGGAAGCCTATGTCGCGGCGCGGGACGGTGATGGGGGGATCGAGCAGGGCTGCGTGGGCGCCGGCACCGGGGCGGTGGCCGGGGGCCTCAAGGGAGGGGTGGGGGCCGCCAGCGTCCGGCTCGCCGGCGGGCCCACGGTCGGGGCCCTGGTGGTGGTGAACGCCATGGGGTCCACGGTGGACCCCAGCACCGGCCTGCTGTGGGCCGCTACCGGAGACCCCGAGCTCACCTCGGCGCTGCGGGGGGCCCATCCGGCTCCTCGCGAGGCGACCCCGCACCCGCCGCCCGGGCTCAACACCACGATCGGCGTGGTGGCCACCGACGCCCCCCTCACCAAGGCCCAGTGCGGCAAGCTGGCCGAGGCCGGCCAGGACGGGATGGCGCGTGCCATCCGTCCCTGCCACAGCATGTTCGACGGGGACACCGTGTTCGGCCTCTCCACCGCGGACTCCCTCGGGGCGACGTCCCCGGCCGAGCTCAACGGCCTGCTGGCCGCCGCCGCCGACTGCTTCTCTCGGGCGATCGGCCGGGCCATGCTGGCCGCCACCTCCACCGTCACGGCGGCGGGAGGTTGGCGCTCCTACCGAGATGTCCACCTGTTCCCACCCGCCGCCGAAGGCCGCATTGGAGAGTAGGGCGAGATGAGCATCTTCGCCCCTCCCTACCCAGAGGGGCTCCCCATCGGCCCGGGCTGGCTCCCCGCCCCCGAGCGGCGCCCTGTCCTCTTCCCCTACGACCGGAGCGAGGTGGCGCTCGCCCCTTGGGGCTCGGCCCAGATGGCCGCCCGGGCGCTGGAGTTCGCCCTCGGGGCGGCATCGAAGGTCGAGGAGCTTCCCAGTCACGTTCGCCGCGCGGTTCTCCGCGAGGTGCAGTCGCAGCTGGCGGTCAGGCGCAGCGAATTCGAGAGCCTGCTGGTGCTCGAGACCGGCAAGCCGCTGGTCGACTGCCGCACCGAGGTGGAGCGCTCACTGGTCACCCTGGAAGTCGCGGCAGAGGAGGCGGGAAGGCTGCACGGCGAGACCGTTCCGCTGGACCTCAGCGCCCAGGGTGAGGGGCTGCTGGGGTTCTGGGTCCGCAAGCCCATCGGGGTGGTGATCGGGATCGCCGGGTTCAACTACCCGCTTCTTCTCGCCAGCCACAAGCTCGCCCCGGCGGTGGCGGCCGGCTGCCCGGTGGTGGTCAAGCCCGCGCCCCAGACCCCGCTGGCGACCCTCTGGCTGGTCCACCTGTTCCGGACCGCCCTCAGGCGGGCCGGGGCGCCGGAGGAGGCGGTGCAGCTGGTCACCGGAGGCTCGGAGGTGGGCCGAACCCTGACCACCGACCGCCGGATCGGGGCCGTCTCGTTCACCGGGTCGGCGCGGGTCGGACACCAGATCGCCCGGGACGCCGCCCCCACCAAGGTGATCCTGGAACTGGGCTCCAACTCCGCACTGGTGGTCTGCGCGGACGCCGACCTGGAGCGGGCCGCGGACGCCGCGATCCGGGGCGGCTTCTACGCCTCCGGGCAGGCCTGCATCTCGGTCCAGAGGGTGCTGGTGGTGGAGTCGGTGAGGGCCCGCTTCCTGGAGCTTCTCACGGCACGGCTGGCCCAGGTGGTGGTCGGCGATCCCCGCCAGGAGTCCACCCGCGTCTCGGCGCTCATCGACGAGCCGGCGGCCGGGCGGGTCGGGGCCTGGGTCGAGGAGGCGCTTTCCGGCGGCGCCCATCTGCTGGCCGGCGGGGAGGTCTCCGGGGGGATCGTGGCCCCCACCGCCCTGGCGGATGTGCCCGAGGGGATCCCGCTCTGGGACGAGGAGGTGTTCGGGCCGGTGGTCTGCGTCCGGACGGTGGCGGACGAACAAGAGGCGCTGGAGGCGGTGAACCGCTCCAGGTACGGCCTGCACGCCAGCGTCTTCACATCCTCCCTGGCGACGGCAATGGCCGCCCTGAGCCGGCTGAAGGTGGGAGGGGTGGTGATCAACGAGGTGCCCGGTTTCCGCGCCGACAACATGCCCTATGGCGGGGTGAAGGACTCGGGCATCGGGCGGGAGGGCCCAAGATTCGCCGTGGAGGAGCTGACGGTGACCAGGATGGCAATAATCCGGGCCGGCTGGACGGAGGCACCCGGGTGACCGGCATCGGCCGCGAGCGCTACCCCGACCTCTTCCGGCTGGACGGCAGGAAGGCCACGGTGGTGGGAGCCGGCGGCGGCCTGGGCAGGGAGGCTGCCCTGGCCCTGGCCGCCCAGGGAGCCGAGGTCCTGTGCGCCGACATCGATCCCGCCACGGCGGAGGAGACGGCGGGCCTCGCGGGGGCCTCCTGGATCCAGCTCGACGCCGTGGACCCGGAGGCGGTGCGCCGCGCGGCCGCCGCCCACCCTGATGTCGAGATCCTGGTCTTCACCGTAGGTGCCAACGTGCGCAAGCGAATCCTCGACTACACCGAGGAGGAGTTCCGACGGGTGGTGGACCTCAATCTGGGCAGCGCCTTCCACCTGATCCGGGCCTTCGGCGAGCGGATGGCCGAGCGCGGGCGCGGCAGCATCATCGGATTCACCTCCATCCGCTGGGTGACGGTGGAACCCGGCCAGGGAGTCTACGCCGCCACCAAGGCCGGCCTGGTGCAGCTGCTACGCACCGCCGCGGCCGAGCTCGGCCCTCGCGGGGTGAGGGTGAACGCGATCGCTCCTGGGGTGGTCCGGACGCCGCTCACGGCCCAGATCCAGGCGGTCCCGGAGTGGGACCGGGCCTACGCCGAGAAGACCGCGCTCGGTCGGTGGGCGGGACCGGCTGAGCTGGCGGGCGCCGTGGTCTACCTGGCCGGGGACGCCTCCACCTATGTGACCGGTTCGGTGCTGACCGTGGACGGCGGCTGGACTGCCATCGACGGCCGTTTCGAGCCGCCGCGTTAGCCGTGGACCCCCTGTCGAAGCCACACCCAGGAGCCGGCGTCGCGAGCGCGGAGTTCCGGCCCACCCGCTACCGGCCGCCGGGAGGATCCACCAGGGTGCTTCTGGTCCGCCACGGCCTACAGGTCGGGTACCGACCCGGTGGGGACTCCAGGGACCAGGGTGACCCCGCGCTCGCCCCGGGGGGGCAGCGGCAGGCCCAGCGTCTGGCGACCCGGCTGTCGGAGGCGGGGGTCGGGGTAGTCTGCACCAGCCCCGCCCGCCGGGCGCGGGAGACGGCGGAGCCGCTGGCCAACCTCCTTAAGCTTCGGCCCATCGTGATGGAGGGACTTCGCGAGGTGGGGCTCGGGGAGTGGGAGGGGGGGACGGTGCACCAGCGGGTCCGGGAGAAGGATTTGACCTGGGCCCGGGTGCTGGAGACAGAGCGGTGGGACGCCATTCCCGGAGCGGAGACCAACGAGGAGCTGCACGGTCGGGTGGCCCGCGTCCTCGTGGAGGTGAGGGCGAACTTCCCGGGGCAGCTGGTGGCTGTCTTCACCCACGACGGGGTGATCGCCGCCGCCCTGGCCCTGGCCGCTCGCGCCAGCTCCTTCGCCTTCGCCTCCTCGGACCACGGCTCGATCTCCGAGCTGGTCCTGGGGGCCCGGGACAGCTGGAGGGTCCGCTCCTTCAACGACACCTGTCACCTCAGGGCTCGTGAGCCCCGGGAGCCGCGGCGGCCGTGAGCCTATCGCTCACGGTCCTCGGCTGTGACGGGGGCTATCCTGGCCCCGGTGGTGCCGGAAGCGGGTACCTGGTCCAGGCCGGCGGCCGGAGCCTCCTCCTGGACCTGGGGCCGGGCTGCCTCTCCATCCTCCAGCAGCGGGTGGCCCTGGAGGATCTGGACGGCGTGGTGATCACCCACGAGCACCCCGACCACCGCCAGGACCTGGAGGGGCTGGCGGTGGCTCTCCACTTCGCGGAGCACCCCCGGCGGCTGCCCGTGCTGGCTCCCAGGGGCGTCCGGGACCTCATGTACTTCAGGGAGTGGGAGGAGCTCCAGTGGGTCGAGGTCGCTGATCTGGACCAGCTGGAGGTGGCGGGGATGCGCCTTGGTTTCTCCCGCACCGACCACGGTCCGGAGACGCTGGCAGTTCTCGTCGATGCCGCCGGGGCCCGCCTCGGGTACTCCGCCGACACCGGCCCCGGCTGGTCTCTAAGGAAGCTGGGGGAGGGACTGGACCTGGCGCTCTGCGAGGCGACCTGGACGGCCGCCGAGGAGGGAAGGGCCCAGCACCTGAGCGGGCGCCAGGCGGGCGCCCTGGCGCGGGAGGCGGGTGCGACGGCGCTGCTGATCACCCACAGGTGGCCGACGATTCCCGGCTCGACGGTCGCCCAGGAGGCGTCCCTGGAGTTCGGCCGCCCGGTGCTGGTGGCGACATCTGGGCTCACGCTGAGCCTGCCCGGCGCGGGCGGATGACGGGCTCCGCCCCCCGGTTGGCCCTCAGGCGAAGGTGATGGTGGTCTTGATGTCGTCCGGCTGGCGCTGGAAGGCGTCCTGGAAGCTCTCGGCCGGAACCCTGCGGGTCACGATCTGATCCAGGGCACCGGGCCAGCGCCGGCTGGCCGCGCCCAGCATCCGGGCCGCCGCCTCGAAGTGCTTGCGGTTGGCGTTGACGGTGCCGAAAACCAGCTTGTTGCCGAGGACCATGTCCAGGTTGAGCGCGTCGGTGTCCACGCTCACGGTCCGGGCTCCCGCGGTGACCGAGCTGAGGCAGCAGACGCCGTCGTGGCCGGTGGCGGAGATGGCGGCCATGGCCACCGCCGACACCCCGGTGGCCTCGAAAACCAGGTCCAGGTTGCCCAGTTCTGAGGCCATCTGGGCGACCGGGTGCTGGTCGGCGTCCAGGAGCTTGGCGCCGATGGCCTGCGCCACCCGCGCGGAGGTCGACTGCGGCTCCGCCTTGGCCACGATCGCCACCTCCAGGTCCCTCAGCCGGAGGAAGACGGCGGCGAGGAGACCGATGGCGCCCGCCCCGCAGACCAGCGCCTGGCGCGGCTCCCACGGCATCCGGCTCCGCTGGATGGAGAAGGCCTGGATCAGGCCCTTCTCGACGATGGAGCTGGGCTCCATGAGGACACCGAGGCGGCTCAGGGTGACCGGCAGGGGGACGAGGTAGTCGGGATGCTCCACATAGCGGGCGGCCATGTACCCGTCGCGGCCCTTGATTCCCCGCTCGGTGTAGTGGCCGGTGAGGCAGTTGTCGCTCTGCCCCGAGGCGCAGGGCAGGCAGCGTTCCGGGCAGGGCCGGCGGACGGTCGCCACCACCAGCTCCCCCTTTTTGAGCGTGGATCCCTCCGGAGCGGAGACGACTCGCCCCAGGTTCTCATGCCCCATCACCAGCTGATCGCGGCCCTGAGGAGCTGATCCGTACCCCTCGTTGGCGATCTCCTGGTCGGTACCGCAGACCCCCACCTCCACCACCTCGACCAGGGCCCCCTCGGCCGGTCGCCCATCGGCCGCCTGCACGTCCTGCCACCCGGAGGGGTCATCGATCTCTCCGAGATGGACACTGCCCTTCACGCCCGGGGTGGTGACGATCGCTTTCACAGGCTCCTCCTGGCCATCCTGGGGATGGCCCTCAGTCGGGGGCGAACGAGATCTCGGCGAGGTCGAGTGGCCGGCGGATCAAGAGGTACACGATGGCACCCACCAGGGTGACCAGGCCCCGGTCGAACGCCCGGTTCAGGATGGCGATGGCCGCCGCCGCCGCCCCCGCCACACCGAAGGCGATCAGGAGGAAGGTCATGGTGCCCTCGTATGCCCCGATGCCCCCGGGCAGCAGGCTGACCCCCCCGGCCAGGTGGGCGACGGCGTACACAAAGGCCGCCTGGTAGAGGCCCAGGTCCACTCCCACGCTGCGCATCGTGAGGTAGAAGACCGTGATCGCCACCGCCGCGGCCACCGGTCCCAGGAGGGCCGGGGCCAGGGTGGCAGGCCGTCTGGCGATGAAGCTCACGTCCTTCTGCAGGGCGCGGATGTCAGGAGCGTAGCGCGAGACCAGCGGCAGGTGCTCGGTCACCCGCATCGTCACCGCGAAAGCCCTGGGCCAGAGCAGGATCACGGAGATCGCCAGGATCCCCACCAGCGCCGTCACCACCGCCGCCTGGGCCCCCGGAACCCGGGAGGCGCCGGGGATGGCGGCGGCGATCAGGCCGATGGGGTAGAGCAACTCCTGAACCACCACGGTGGCCGAGGCCTCGCCCAGGTTCACCTTGGCATGGCGGCGCAGGATGAAGGCCCGGCTGAGCTCACCGAGGGGCAGGATCGAGGTGGGCTGACCAGCGAGGTAGATCAGCACCGTCTCCAGCGCGCCGTGGTCCAACTTGAGCGGCTTGAGGAAGAGGTGCCACTGCCACCCCTTGAGCACGTAGTAGCCCATGGCCAGGAAGAGGATCAGGGGGAGGTAGGCCAGGTGGAAGCGGGAGAGGGCCGTGCCCAGCTCCTGGGGGCGCACGTACAGCACCACCAGGGCGAGGATGGCCACGCTGACCAGGGCCGGAAGCAGCCGGCGGGTGATCCAGCGAGGCCATCTGGTGCGGTCGGTGGAAGCTGCCACGTTCTCAGAATACCCAAGGCGGGGTCGGAATTGCGGGCCCGGCTTCACCGACGGACGATCGGTGTCGGTATACTCCGGGCGATCCGGTGGCTAGCCCACCTCCAGCAAACTCAGGTGTGAAGCCGTGTCAGCGCTTCTCGAGATCCACGACCTCAAGACGTACATCCGCCAGCGCAAGGGCGAGGTCAGGGCCGTGGACGGGGTCAGCCTCTACATCGAGGAGGGGGAGACCCTCGGGCTGGTGGGCGAGTCCGGTTGCGGCAAGACCATGACCGGGATGTCGATCATGCGGCTCCTGCCCCCGGGCGGGTACATCGCCGGAGGCAGCATCGTCCTGGACGGCAAGGAGCTGGTCGGCATGCCCGAGCGGGATCTCCGCAAGGTGCGGGGGAACGACGTGGCGGTCATCTTCCAGGATCCCATGACCTCTCTCAATCCCACCATGACCATCGGCAAGCAGATCGCCGAGATGGTCCGCATCCACCGCCAGGTGAAGCAGGAAGAGGCTCTCGACCGCGCCGCGGAGGTCCTGAGCCTGGTGGGGATGCCCAACCCCAAGGAGCGGCTCAAGGACTACCCGCACCAGCTCTCCGGGGGACTGCGCCAGCGGGTCATGATCGCCATGGCGCTTTCTTGCGACCCGAAGCTGCTGATCGCCGACGAGCCGACCACGGCCCTGGACGTCACCATCCAGCTGCAGATCCTGGAGCTGCTGTACAGCCTCAAGCAGCGGCTCAAGATGGCGGTCCTGCTGATCACCCACGACATGGGGGTGATCGCCGGCCGGGCCGACCGGGTCAACGTCATGTACGCCGGCAAGATCGTCGAGGCGGCGCCCACGGTGGAGCTGTTCGAGTCCATGCATCACCCCTACACGGAGGCGCTGCTGGCTTCGATCCCTCGGCTGGACCAGCGCGCCGACACCCGTCTCTACAGCATTCCCGGGCTGCCCCCGGACCTCTCCCACCCACCCACCTGGTGCCGCTTCCAACCCCGCTGCCGCTACGCCACGGCGAGGTGCCGCGAGGAGGAGCCGGAGCTCACCGGGGAGACCCCGGAGCACCTGTACGCCTGCTTCAACCCGGTGGGCAGGGCCGGGGCCCGGCCCCAGCCCGCGGTGGCCCAGTGAGGATGGGCTTTGCCCTGTCCGCATCCCAACTTTGAGGATCTGAGCGCATGACCGCCACCAGCCCCGCACCCACGTCCGAGACCGAGCAGCGCCGTCCCGCCTTCTTGGAGCTCCGCCATGTGGTCAAGGAGTTCCCGGTCACAGCCGGAGCGGTTCTGCAGCGGCGGGTGGGAAGCGTGCATGCCGTCTCGGATGTCTCCTTCTCCATCGAGCAGGGGGAGACCTTCGGGCTGGTGGGAGAGTCCGGCTGCGGCAAGACCACCATCGGCCGGCTGATCGTCGGGCTGGAGAAGCTGACTGCCGGGGAGATATGGTTCGAGGATCAGGAGATCTCCCGGCTCAGGGGCGCTGATTTCCGGCGGATGCGCCGGGACATGCAGCTGATGTTCCAGGACCCCTACGCCTCCCTGGATCCCCGGATGCGGGTCGGGGGGATCATCCGCGAGCCGCTCACCATCCAGAAGATCGGAAACCGGGAGGAGCAGGACGCCAGGGTGCGGCAGCTGCTCCAGGAGGTGGGGCTCAGCCCGAAGTCCGTGGAGCTCTACCCACACGAGTTTTCCGGCGGCCAGCGACAACGCATCGGCCTCGCCCGGGCACTGGCACTGAACCCCAAGCTGATCGTGGCGGACGAGCCGGTCTCGGCCTTGGACGTCTCCATCCGTTCGCAGATCCTGAACCTCATGAACAGCCTCCAGGAGACGCACGGGCTCACCTACCTGGTGATCTCCCACGACCTGTCCGTCGTCAAGTACCTCTCCGACCGGATCGGGGTCATGTACCTCGGCAAGCTGGTGGAGATCTCCCCCAGCGAGGAGATCTACGAGCGGCCCGTCCACCCCTACACCCTGGGGCTGATCAACGCCATCCCCGAGCCCGATCCCAAGCGGGAGCGCTCCAAGCAGATCCAGCCGATCACCGGCGAGCTGCCCTCGGCCCTCAATCCCCCGTCAGGGTGCCGCTTCCGCACCCGCTGCCCCCGGGCCCAGGAGATCTGTGCCCAGGAGGAGCCGCCGCTGCGCCCCTTCGGGGACCGGCACCTCGCCGCCTGCCACTTCCCGCTTCAGCAGCCCACCGCCGCCTAGTCCCCCGTCGGCCCGGTGGGCGCCCGGCGCCGGCCGCCCACCGCTGAGCCTGGCTCACGCGGCCGCGACGGCCGCGGTTCGAGCGGCGGGGACCACCGGCATCCGAGCGGCTCCATGGCCGAGTGGCCCACCGGCCAGTCGCGGCTGACCTCGGCGCGGAGCCGTCGAGGCGCTGAAAGGCTCCTCGGTCGGAAGGCGTGGACGATCGCAGGTCAGTCGCACCCGCTGCTCCCGTGGGGCGCAGCTTGGCCACGTGGTTGTTGTGCGCCGCCGTCGTGCGGGCGGCCGGGCCCTACCCCGGGCGGCGGGGACGCCTCCACGCCCATGCGCTGGTCCCGCAGGCGCCACGTCGCTACACTTTGCGTTCCGCCGGGCAAGCGAGCTCGAGCCAGACAGCGCGGCAGAGTCGACGGCCTCCGCCCCCCATGGGCGGCAGGCTCTTCGGCAGGTGTCTTCCCGCGTCTTCTCGGGCATGGACGCCAGCCGCTCGCAGGTCATGAAGGGGAGACGGAATTGCGTCGCTGGGTGCCATCGAACCTGAGGGAACTGCTCTCGGTCCGTGACTTCGTCCTGCTCTGGTCCGGTGGCACCGTCTCCCTGTTCGGCGATGGCATCTACTTCGTGACCATCGCCTGGGAGGTTTATCGGCTCTCCAATGCCCCCACCGCTCTGGGGGTGGTCTCCGCGGCCTTCGGCCTGCCCCAGGTACTGCTCCTGCTGCTGGGGGGCGTTCTGAGCGACCGGCTCGACCGGCGCCTTGTGATGTTGCTGGGCAACGTGGTCAGCGGGGTCATGATCGCCGGCCTCGGCATCCTCGTCCTGCTGCACCAGTTGCGGCTCTGGGAGGTGGTGGTCTTGGTCGCGGTCTATGGGGTCAGTCAGGCGTTCTTCCTGCCGGCGTCCCGTGCGATAGTTCCCAGCCTCATCCGCCCCGAGCTGGTGCCTCAGGCGATGGCGGTGGAGCAGTTCGTCCAGCCGCTGACCTCAGGCCTTCTGGGGCCCGCCGTGGGAGGCGTCCTGATCGCCGCCGGCGGCACCGGCCTAGCCTTCCTGCTCGATGCGGGCACGTTCATGGTGGCGGGCGCCGCCCTGGCGGCGATGGCCTCGCCGCAGACGTTGCCCGCCGCGGCGGGGACCTCGCCGTCCTCCTCTGGGTCCGCCTTCCTTGGTGAGATCCGGGAGGGGCTTCGCTTCGTGCGCGGCCTTCCCTGGATCTGGGCCGGGCTCTGTGCTGCGGGGATCGCGAACATCGCTCTGACCGGCCCCCTGACGGTCCTCATCCCCTATCTCATCAAGTACCGGCTCCACTCGGGTCCGGAGATGCTCGGGCTGTTCGGAGCCTGCGGCGGCCTGGGCGCCATCCTCACCGCGATCTACGTCGGCTGGCGCGGTGTCCCCCGCCGGGACGTGAACTGGATATTCCTCAGCTGGGCCATCGGCACCGCGGCCCTGGTGCCCATGGGCCTGGCGGGGGCCGTCTGGGAGCTGCTGCCGCTCTCCTTCGTCACCGTGAGCGGCATCGCCCTCGGCAACGTGATCTGGTTCTCCCGGATGGGCGTGGAGGTCCCCGGCCACATCCTGGGACGGGTGGCCAGCCTGGACATGATGGTCTCGTTCAGTCTCACGCCCCTATCCAGCGCGGTGACCGGCCCTCTGGCAGGAGCCTTGGGGGCGCGGCAGGTGCTGATCTTCGCCGGAGCCCTGGGTGCCGTGGTCCCCCTGCTGTTCCTCTTCCTGGTGCCCGGCCTCCTCGGCAGTCACCGTCCGCTCCAGCAGCCCACGCCCTGACCCAGGTGCCCCCTGGCGGCACCTGGACCCCAGCTATCCTCTCCCCGTCGGGTCGGAGCTGGCAGCTCAATTGCCCACTGCCCGGCTCAAAGGGAGCGTGGAACCGGACCGCCAGGTGGCATCGCGTCTGCCCTCCCGGCGCCCTCCCGTGAAGGGCGCACAGACAGGGGTGCCCGGGCCGGCGAGCCTCTCGCCAGCCCGGGCACCCTCAGGACTGCGCCAGCCTCAACGCCGCTGCAGGCGGACCTCCAAGGCGTCCCTCAAGGCGTCTCCGACGAAGTTGAAAGCCACCACCGTGAGCACGATCGCCAGCCCCGCCGGGTAGATCAGCCACCAGTAGCCGGCGTAGATGTAGCTGAGCCCGTTGCTGAGCTCGCCGCCCCAGTTGGTCGCGGGCGGCGGGACGCCGATCCCGAGGAAGCTCAGAGTGGCGACGGCGATGATCGCGTCGGCCACCTGGAAGGTGGCGTTGACCACGATCACCCCGACGGTGTTGGGGATGATGTGGCGGAAGAGAACCCGGCGGGTGCTGCCCCCCATCACCCTGACCGCCTGCACGTACTCACGCACGCGAAGGCTCAGCGTTTCGCCACGCACAAGTCGGGCCGGCACCAGCCAGGCCACCAGCCCGATGACCACTATCAGCTCCAGGGTGGAGGTGGTGAAGATGGCCCCCAGCAGGATGAGGGCAACCAGGAAGGGGATCGCCAGCATGGCGTCCACGATCCTCATCATGACCGTGTCGATGATCCCGCCGGCCAGGCCGGAGACAGCTCCCCAGATGACCCCCACGAGCACCGCGATGATGGCGGCCGCAAAGCCCACCTCAAGGGAGCTCTGCCCTCCCAACATCAGCCGCCCGAGGTTGTCGTACCCCACCTGGTCGGTCCCCAGGGGGTGGGCCAGGCTGGGCGCCAGGTGGGCGATGTTGGGATTGTTGAAGACCTGCTGGGTGCGGTAGATGAAGGGCCCCACGAAGCTGAAGAGGACCATGAAGAGGATGATCCCCAGGCCCACGATGGCCAGCCGGTTCTCGAAGAAGACCGCCAGGATGAGGCGCCACATGGAGCCGGACCGATAGCCCTCCCCTCCTTCGGGCAGCGCCCCGGCCAGGGGCAGGTTGGCGGTGGGGTCAGCGGCGCTCATTCCTCTCCCTCAAAGTGCCCAGATGGTACCGCCCCGGTCCGGCTACACATAGCGGATCCTCGGGTCCGCGACGGCATACAGGATGTCGGCCACCAGGTTGCCGATCACGGTGGCCAGGGCGACCACCACCACGAAGCCGAGCAGGGTGGGGAAGTCGTCGCTGACGGCGGCGTTGTAGTACAGAAGGCCCATGCCCGGGTAGTTGAAGACGTCCTCGGTCACCACCGCGCCGCTGACGATCCCCCCGATCGAGAGCCCGACCAGGGTGATCACCGGGATCAGCGCGTTGCGCAGGACGTGGATCATCAGGATGGCCTGGTTGGAGACCCCCTTGGCTCTGGCGGTGCGCACATAGTCCTGGATCATCTGCTCCAGCATCGAGGAGCGCATGTAGCGGCTGAAGAGCGCGACCGTCACCGCGGTGAGGGTCATGACCGGCAGCACCATCCCGTTGAGGTCGGTCCAGGGGTAGGTCTGGTTCTGGGGCGCCTCGAACGGCAGCCAGTTCAGCGTCTGGTTGAAGAGGATGATCAGGAGGATGCCCAGAAGGAAGGTGGGCATCGAGTAGAAGATGAAGCTGAGCCCGGTGAGCACGTAGTCGTCGGCCCGGTTGCGGTGCACGGCTGACCAGATCCCCAGCGGTACGGCGATGATCACCGCCAGGATCAGGGACGAGCCGACCAGGAACAGGGTCTTGGGCAGACGCTGCCCAATCAGAGCGGTCACCGGCTGGTTCAGCTTGTACGAGAAGCCCAGGTTGAAGTGGGCCAGGTTCCAGACCCACAGCCCGTACTGCACATACAGCGGCTTGTTGAAGCCCAGCTCGGCGTTCAGCTGCTTTATGGTCGATGGGCTGGCCCGGGTGCCGAGGATGGCGCGCACCGGGCTCCCCGGCAGTAGGTGGAGCAGGATGAAGGTGATGATCGTGACCCCTATGAGGACCACGATCGCCTGACCGACCCTCCGGATCATGTATCCGATCACTTTCGTCTCACTCCCTTGCGCCGCTTCCCAGGTGGACGGGAGGACGCCTTGGGGCCCGGCCCCGTGGGCCGGGCCCCGCCTGGACCCTTGGGTCCAGGTTGGCGCCGCCTTTAGCTCAGATCAGGAGAACGAGTAGTACTGGGGGTACACCTCGTCGAAGATCCCCTGGTGCGTGAGCCCGTTGAGGTTGCTCTTGTACATGGTGAGCTGGTACGGACCACTAGGCATGTACACGACAGGCAGCTGCTGGGCCAGGTAGTCCTCGTAGGTGAAGAGGGCCTTGAGCTCAGCCGTCTGGTTGGCAGCCGTGTGCGTTGCCTGGATGTTGTGGTCGTTGGTGGGGACGCTGTAGTCGCCCGCGTTGCTGGAGGCGCCGGTTCCCAGGATCTCCCCGCCGGTCGGGAAGTAGTCCGGGGAGTAGACCCAGCCGCCACCCCAGTTGGCCATGTCCCAGCCGCTGCAGGGGGTCGAGAAGGTGCAGCCGTTGAAGGCTGTCCCGATCACCTGCTGGAACGGAGCGGTCGAGAGGGTCAGCTTGATCCCCGCCACCTGCTGGGCGATGGACTGGAGCGCCGTCATCTCGTTGGTGAGGGCGACCGAACCCTGGGCGTAGAGGAGCCGGAAGCTCAGCTGGGCGCCCGCGGCGATGTTCTTGCCGCACTCGTCGGCCGCGGTGCCCGGCTTGGTGCAGGTGCTAACCCCGCCCGGGTTCACGGTCCACCCGTGGGCCTTGAGGAGGCTCACCGCCTTGGTGGGGTCATACGGGTAGACGAGCCCCTTGCTCTCCAGCGGGCTGGCGTCAGGGTTTCCCGGCGGGTAGGTCGGGACGGGCCCGTTGGTGGGCACCCCGTAGCCGGCCAGGAAGTCCTTGATGTACTGCTCCTGGTTGACCAGCGACTGGAAGGCCTGGCGGAAGTAAAGCTGCTGCATGATCGGGCCCGTGGTGGGCTCGGTGAAGTTGTAGGGGAAGTAGACGAAGCCGAAGTCGTACCAGGGGTTGAAGGTGTAGCCGCTCTTCTCCAGCAGCGCCTTCTGGGTGATGTCCTGGGTGGGGATGTACCCGATCGTCAGGCTTCCCGCCTTCAGGGCGTTGAACTCCGCGGTGTCGGAGGTGAAGGGCTCCTCCACGAAGGCCGAGATGGTCGGCTTGGGGCTACCCGAGTAGTTCTTGTTGGGGACCATCTTCACGTACCCGGCCGTGGTGTAGTCCTTGAGGACGAATGGCCCGCTGACCACCTGCCAGAGGGGGTTGCCCTGATAGGTCCCCAGTGACTGCGACTGGCTGTTGAGGAACTGGGCCACGCCCAGGGCGCCTGTGGTCCCGGTTCCCGGGTCGGACGGCACGTACTGCGCGGGCGAGGTGTTGGGGAGCGCCACGCGCGCCTCGGCCGAGGCGTCGTAGTTGCCGATCGGGCCGGAGGCGGAGAGCTCGTCCCAGGAGGCCTGGGGGAGTGGGGTGATCTGGCTCAGCTCGTTGTAGAGGAACCAGGTCGGGTTGTAGGACGCGTTCAGCTTCATGGTCAGCGAGTAGGTGCCGGTGGCGCTGTAGCTGACCACGTTCTGCGGGAAGGCACCGGGGACGGCCGCCCCCCATCCCGGTCCGGGGGCGCTGCTGCTGCCCACCGCCGGAGCGTTGGGGTCGGTAGCCGCCGACAGCATGTTGAGCCAGAAGATCACGTCCCTCGAGGTGATGGGCTGGCCGTTGGACCACTGCCAGTGCTTGAGGGTGATGTTGACCACCGTGTTGTTGTCGCTGAAGGTCGGCTGGTTTCCGATGCTGAGGGCGGGGTTGAACACCGGCTGCGAGCTGGTGTTACCGAACCAGAACAGTGGCACATACATGATCTGGGAGAAGTCGGAGAGGTTGGTGACGCTGAAGTAGGTGCCGCTGGCCATCGGGAAGATATAGCTGGGCGGCGCGCTCGGCCCCTCGGCAAAGGTCACGGTGCCGCCCGAAGTGGTCTTCGGGGTCGTGGTGGTGCTCCCGCAGGCGGCCACGAAGAGGGCCGCCACCGCGGCCACCCCTGCCATCCGCCAGAACGAGAGCTTGGGAATGTGTCTCACTTCGGTCTAAACCCTCCTGTGCCCTGATCCTTCTCGCCGCCGAGGGGCGGCATTACGCGCAGGCCCCTTACCCACGCGGTGGAGAGATATTAGGCAACCGCGGGCTCCGGCGTCATCCCCCATTGGGCTGATTTGCGCCCGGCCCGGCCTCCTGCTCCACCGGCACCAGTCCCTGGCGCCAGGCCCGCAGAACCGCCCCGGCGCGGTCCAGCGCCCCCAGCTTGGCGAGGATGTGGCTGACGTGGGTCTTGACCGTGTGCTCGCTGAGGAAGAGCCGCTGGGCGATCTCTCGGTTGGTCATCTCCCGGGCCATCAGGCCCAGCACCTCCAATTCGCGATCGGAGATGGCCGCCGCCTCCGGGGCCCCCGCTGGGCGCTCCAGGAGGGACTCGCCTCCGGCGACCCGCCGGATGGAGTCCGCCAGCTCCTGGCGGGAGACGTCCTTGAGCAGATAGCCGACCGCCCCGGCCCGGAAGCTGGGCACCACATAGTTCTCGTGGCCGAAGGTGGTCAGCATCACCACCCGTGTGCCGGGGCTCCGCGCCAGGATCTCGCGCAGCGCCTGGATGCCGTCCATCCCCGGCATCTGGACGTCCATGAGGACCACGTCGGGGCAGAGGGCCGAGGCGGACGCCACCGCGGCGGCACCGTCTCCTACGTCCGCCACCACGGAGAGGTCGGGCTCCGCCTCCAGCATGGCGCACAGCCCCTGGCGGACCACCGGGTGGTCGTCCGCGACCAGCACCCGGATCACCTCGCCACCTCTGCTTTGGGGCAGGGCACCGCCAGGACCACGCGGGTCCCGCCTCCAGGGCGGCTAGCCAGCTCCAACTCGCCCCCGGCGCCGGCGGCACGCTCCCGCATCGAAGTCACTCCGAAGCTGCCCTGCCGGGAGGGGGCCGAGGGATCGAAGCCGCGGCCATCGTCGGCCACCACCACCTGCAGCCGGCCCTGACGCCAGCTGAGTTCGACGGTGACCTCGGCCGGGGACCCATGGCGCACGGAGTTGGCCACCGCCTCCCGGACGATGCGAAACACCGTAACCTCCAGCTGGGCCGGCAGCGACAGCCCTCGCAGCCCTCGAAGGCGGAGGCTGGTGCGGATTCCCGAGCGCTCCCTCACCCTGGCCAGCTCGTCCCGGATCGCCCCGGCCAGACCGGCCCGCTGCAGCCCCTCCGGCCGCAGGTCCCACACGGACCGCCGGGCCTCCTGGAGGCTGGAGCGCGCCAGCTCCGTGGCCTGGCGCAGAGCCTCACGGGACCGCTCCGACTCCCGTCCCATCCAGGCGTCGGCGGCCTGGAGCTGGACGATGATCCCCGCCAGGCCCTGCGCCAGGGTGTCGTGGATCTCACGGGCGATGCGGTTGCGCTCGTTGATGGTGGCGAGCTCCTGGGTGTCCACGAAGAGCTGGGCGTTGCGCAGGGCCAGCCCCAACTGCCCCCCCACCACCTCAAGCAGCTCCCGCTGACGGTGGTTGAAGGGTGCACTTCCTCGCAGCACCAGCAGCCCAACCTCCCCGCCGGCGGCGTTCAGGGGAAGGAGAAGCATCTCCGCGCGGTCGGCGGGGCAGTCGGCGGCCGCCGGCGGCGGCTCTCCGGACTCCGGCCCCGCCCGACCCACCAGCCGCAGGCCGCTGGGGTCCAGACCGTCGGTGACGTATATCCATGCCCCGGGGAGGTCCCAGACGCCCTGGAGCTGGGCCGCGGCGGCCGTGGCCAGCTCGCTCACCACCAGTGAACGCCCGAGAGCGGAGGTGAGGGTGTTGAGGGTGGTGAGCTCCTGGTTGCGCTGGCTCAGCTCGGCGGTCCGCTCCGAGACCCGCCTCTCCAACTCCTCCCGTGCTGTCTCGATCTGGG
>JAJYWQ010000033.1:0-17623 GCA_021791415.1 bacterium
TCGAAGTCGGCGATCCGGCTCTTGATGATCTTGCCAATGTCGTCGGCGTTGAGGCTCATGCTCCCCTCAGATTGCTCCGGCTTCCGTCAGCATCCTCGAGCGCAGCTGCTGCAGCCGGGTGCGCAGGCTGGCGTCAAATACCCTGTCCCCCACTCTGACCACCGCCCCGCCGAGGAGGTCCCCCTCGACCCGCGAGGCCACCCTGACCTCGCGCCCGGCCCGCTGGGAGAGCTCCCGTCCGAACCGCTCCAGCTGCTCTGAGGTGAGGGGCACAGCCGTCGTCACCGTGGCCGAGACCCGGCCCTGGCGCCGCTCCACCAGCTCGAGGTAGGCGGCCCGGATCTGGGACAGCATCCGGGTGCGCCTGGAGGTGATGAGCAGGAGCAGGAGGTTCCGGGCCAAGAGGTCCACCCCGTCCACCCGCGAGATCACCGCGATGGCCAGCTCCCGGCGCTGCTGGGTGCTGTACTCGGGGCTGGCCAGCGCCCGGCCCAGGTCGGTCTCCTGCGCCAAGCGGAAAAGCAGCTCCAGCCGCTCCGCCCAGCGGGAGTACGAGCCCTCCTCCTCCGCCAGCTCCGCCAACGCCTTGGCGTAGTGCCGGGCGGTGCTGGGGATGCGCGGCGGCTGCGGGGTGTCAGGCACTCAGGTCAACCTCGGAGAGGGCCCGCTCCACCAGCTGGAGCTGACGCCGTGGGTCCAGCTCCTCCTGCAGGACACGGGTGGTGGCCATCACCACCAGGTCGGCCACCTGGCGCCGGAGCTCGGCCACCGCCTGCTCCCGCTCGCGCTGGAGCTCGGCCCTGGCCCGCTCCAGCATGGCCTGCTGCTCCGCCTCACCCCGCTGGCGCAGCTCCTCCCGCAGCTGCTCCCCCAGCTGCTGGGCACGGTCGAGGATCTCCTGGGCCTTGGCCCGGGCCTCGGCCATCTCCGCCATCTCGCTGGCCCGGGACCGCTCCGCCTCCTGGCGGGCCCTCTCGGCCTCCTGCAGCGATTGGGCGATCAGCTGCTGGCGCGCCTCCAGGGCCCGCAGCAGCGGAGGGAAGACATAGCGGGCCAGCAGCCACAGCAGCACCAGGAAGACCACGATCTCCACCAAGAAGGTGGCGTTGAGGCTGAGGGGGCTGGAGGCGAGGACCATGCCCGCTTCCTACTTCCCGGCCAGGGCGATGAAGACGAACATCAGGGCCAGGTTGATGAAGTACACCGCCTCGGCCAGACCGACAGTCAGGAAGGTCCAGGTGAGAAGCCGACCCTGGGCCTCGGGCTGGCGGGCGATCCCGGCGATCAGCTGGGCGCCGGCCAGGCCGTCACCGATGGCGGCACCCACGGCCCCCACCCCGGTGCCGATCATGGCCCCCGCGTAAACCTCGGCGTGTGCGCTGGTTAGCAAGATCTCTCCTCCCGGTCCCTCTTAGGACCTCTCAGGGCTGGCTGGTGGCGGGCTGGGCCGCCTGGGGTTCCTCGTTGCTCATGGTGGCCATGCTGAGGTAGATGACCGTCAGCAGGGCGAAGATGAAGGCCTGGATGACGTCCACGAAGAGTCCTTCGAAGAGTTTCCAGACCCCGTTGAAGGCGAAGCCTATGTAGATGGGCAGGATGGCGATGATCTGCAGCATCAAAGCGGCGGCGAACATGTTGCCGAACAGACGCAGCGCCAGGGAGATGGGGTAGGAGATCTGGGCGATGATGTTGATCGGCGCCAGGAGGATGTAGAAGACCCAGGGCATCCCCTCCGGGTGGAGGTAGTTGGTGTGCACGTAGCCCATCAGCCCCTTGCGCCGGATCGAGGTGACGTGGACCATGACGATGACGATGATGGCCAGCGCCGCCGTATCGTTGACGTCGGCGGTGGGCGAGGTGAGCCGGTCCCCGGTGGGGATCAGCTCCAACCAGTTGCTGACCAGGATGTAGAAGAAGAGGACCGTCACCAGGGGCACCACCCAACGGGCGAATGGCCCGATCATCCGGGTGACGTAGTCATCCACGGTGGTCCAGACCAGCTCGATCATCGTCTGGAACTTCCCCGGGACCCCGCTGGTCACCTGCCGGCGCAGGTAGAGCCCCAGGCCGAGCACTATGCAGAAGGCGACCCCGCTGCTGATGAGGGTGTCCAGGTAGATCTGCTCCCCGAAGATGTAGCCCACCCAGTGCTGGCCCACCTGGATCTGAGTCAGGACCATGGGCCTCATCGCTGGCTGAGCCTCCACCCCAGGCGCAGGATCGCTCCCACCTGGGCCAGGTGGGTGGCCAGAAGCCCCAGCAGCCCCCACACGCCGACCGGCCCCAGGAACGCGACCAGCAGGGCCAGCACCACGGTGATCGCCGCCAGCCGGGGAAGGCTGGATCCGAGGAAGGCCACCGGCGAGCGGCGCATGGCGAACACCGCCAGCTGGAGGTTGCCCAGGCCGATGAGCGCCCCAAGGGCGGCCAGCCCCAGCCCCAGCGGGCCGGCCACGAAGAAGCCGGCCACGGCGACCACGACGCCCGCCCCGAGAGCCGCCAAAAGTGCGGTTCGGCCCGCTCCGGCGAACTCCTCCGCCGGGCTAGCCATCACCCCCTGGTCCCCGCAACCATCGCAATCCCCTTATCACCGCCGCGGCTCCGCCGATCATCCCCAGCCCCAGCCCCGTGAGCGTCAGCCACGGAAGCGTGTGCCAGCGCTGGTCCAGCAGCACCCCGGCCACGACCCCGACTCCGACCGTGAACGAGAAGACTCCCACCAAGGCGAGGGCCGCCCCGGGGCCCGGCACTCCCCCGGGCCGCTGCGGATCGCCCCCCAAGGACAACTCCGCGGGATCTTACCATGCCGGGGGCACGGGACGGCCGGCCCGATGACCCCACCTACACTTCCCCCGTGGTGATCGGGATCGACGCCAGCCGCGCCTTCGCCGCCTTCCCCACGGGGATCGGCGTGTACTCCACAGAGGTCATCTCCGGGCTGGCGGCGGACCCTCCGGCCGATCTCCGCCTCTACCTGAACGCCCGGCGTCCCCCGGAGGGGGCCCCCCGGCTCCCCGAGGGCAGCGCGTACGCGCCCATCCCGCTGCGGCGCGGGTGGACCCGGCTCCGGCTGCGCTGGGAGCTGACCCGCCGGCCGCCCGACCTCCTCTTCGTCCCCGCCTACCGCCTCCCCCCGGGGCGGCTGCCGCCCTCGGTGGTGACGGTGCACGGGGTTGAGCACCGCATGACCGGGAACGCCTACTCGCCCGCCGCGGCCCGCTCGGTGGACGACTTCGTCCGGGACACCCTCACCCGGGCGCGGCGGGTGATCACCCCATCGGAGACCACCCGCTCCGACCTCTGCCAGCTGTACGGGGCGGATCCGGCCAAGGTGACGGTGATACCCCACGGAGTCTCCAAGGCCCTCCTGGGCGCCGACCCCGGTGCCACCCCCGGCGAGCTGGAGCGGCTCCGGGTCCCCCGGCCCTACCTGCTGGTGGTGGGCGCGCACCACCAGCGCAAGAACGTCCAGCAGGCGGTGAGGGCCCTGGCCGCCGCCTTCCCCGGGGCCGACGGCCCCCCGTCGCTGGTGGTGGCCAACGCCGCCGGCGAGGCCGCCTCGGAGCTGGGCCGCCTCGCCGAGGGGCTGGGCGTGGGCCGGCGCGTCATCCTTCTCCCCCACCTCGGGCCCGCGGCCCTAGCCGCCCTCTACCGGGGCTCGGAGGCGACTTTGGTGCCGTCGTTGTACGAGGGCTTCGGGCTGCCGGCCCTGGAGGCGATGGCCCTCGGCTCCCCGGTCCTGGCCGGCGACTCCGGGGCGGTGGCCGAGGTGGCGGCGGGGGCGGCCATCCTGCTCCCGGCCCGCGACCTGCAGCGCTGGGCCGAGGGGATCCGGGAGGTCATGGGCAGCCCGGACCTCCGCCGCCACCTCTCCGGCCTGGGCCGGGAGCGGTCCAGCCGCTACACCTGGGAGCGGTCGGTGGCCGCGCACCGCGCGCTGCTGCTGGAGGAGCTCAGCGCAGGTAGAGGAGCGCCCTAGAGCCGGACCCCTCGACCCTCTCCAGCGCCACCTCGGCCCCCTTGACAGCGCAGTGGGCCGGGTCCGGGACCACCCGAGCGCGCATCCCGGTGCGCCTCACCAGGAGGTCGCGCCAGCCCTCCAGGTCCACCCCCCTCCCGGCCAGGTGCAGGAACTGGCCGGTGATCCGCCGGCGGTGGCTCTGGGGAGCCTCCTCGATCACCTCGTCCACGAGGCCGATCACGGCCTCGGCCGCCCTCTCCTCCGGGGCGCCGGGGGCGAGCTCGACCTCGACAGCGGCGTGGGCCAGCATCCCGTGGTGGCAGACGATGGCCGCCTGCGCCCCCTGGGGCAGGAGGTAGACGATGGGGCTGGGGTCCCAGGAGGTGACGGGAAGGCCGGCGCCGAAGGCCAGCGCCAGCGGCAGGTCCAGGACGTGGGCCATCCGGGCCCCGGAGTCCAGCGCCGCCTGCAGCAGCACCCGCCGGCCTGAGACCGAGAGCTGGGCCGAGACCGCCAGCACCAGCTCGTGGCGGGCGAAGCTGATCCGACCCACCGCCCGGGAGCTGAGCTGGCGCAGCAGCTGGGCGGCCGCCTCGGGGTGGCGGAGCTCGAAGATCCCCATCGGTTCCACCAGCTCGGTCTGCTCCACGTCCCGCCGGGCCGCTTCGCCGGAGGCCAGCAGCCGTCCCCCGAAGCCCGCCCAGCGCCCCAGGGCGGGCTCATCCACGATGAGCCCCTCCCCGCGGACCCAGACCAGGACCCGGTCGGGGGCCAGCTCCACGGCGAAGCGCCGCCCGGCCACCGTCAGCCCTCGGCCCGGCGCAACCGGGCCCCCAGGGCGGCGAGCTTGGCCTCCAGCTCCTGGTAACCCCGGTCCAGGTGTCTCAGCTCCCGGCAGGTGGTGACTCCCTCGGCACACAGCCCGGCGATCACCAGGGCCGCGCCCGACCGGATGTCGGAGATGCTCAGCTCGGCCCCCACCAGGGGGTGCCCCCCATGGACCACGGCGATCCGCCCCTCCACGTCGATCCGGGCCCCCAGAAGCCGCAGCTGCTCCACCGGCCGGAAGCGGTTCTCGTACAGCGACTCCCAGACCGTGGCCACCCCCTGGGCCTGGGTCATGAGGGCCACGTACTGAGACTGCAGGTCGGTGGCGAAGCCGGGGTGGGGCCAGGTGGTCATGTCCACCGCCGAGAGCGGCCCACTGCGGGACACCTTGGCCCAGCTGCCCCCCTCCTCCACAGTGCAGCCGGCGGCGCGGAGCTTGTGGAAGAGCTGGGTCAGGTCGTCGCAGACCACCTCCTCGACGAGGACCTCTCCCCCGGTGGCGGCCGCGGCGATGGCGAAGGTGCCGGCCTCGATGTAGTCGGGACGGACCCGGTGGTGGGCGCGATGGAGGCGGTCCACCCCCTCGATCACAATCCGGTCGCCTCCCGCCCCCGAGATCCTTGCCCCCATGGAGTTCAGGCAGAGGGCCAGGTCGGCCACGTGAGGCTCCCGGGCCGCGTTGGAGATGACCGTTATCCCCTCCGCCCTGACCGCCGCCAGCATGAGGTTCTCGGTGCCGGTCACGGTGGGCATGTCCAGCAGCAGGTGGGCGCCGTGCAGCCGACCCGCCCGGGCCCGCAACCAGGGGCCATCCTCGGAGATCTCCGCCCCCATGGCCCGTAGGCCCGACAGGTGCTGCTCGATGCGCCGGGCGCCGATGTCGTCACCACCTGGGCGCGGCAGGACGGCCTCGCCCCGGCTCCCCAGCAGGGCTCCCAGGAGGAGGAGCGAGGCGCGCATCCGCGAGGCCAGCTCGGGGTCCAGCTCCGACCCCGGGGCACGAGCCGGGGATGCCTCCAGCTGCCCCGGGCGCCGGTCCACCGCCAGCCCCAGGCTCTCGAGGATCCCCACCATGGTGTCCACGTCCTCGATCGCCGGCACGTTGGAGAGCAAAAGGGGCTCCTCGGAGAGGAGCGCCGCCGCCATCTCCGGCAGGGCGGCGTTCTTGCTGCCGCTGACCCGTACCGAGCCGCGCAGGGCCTGGCCGCCCTCGATCTCCAGCCGCGGCCCGGTCACCTGGGCCGCTCCAGCCGGTGGCCGGGCTCGCGGCGACCCTGGAAGTCGAAACCTCCCCTCCTCCAGATCCGCAGCCCGAGGAGGAGGAGCCCCACCACCAGCAGCCCAAGTGCCACGGCGAGGATCTTACGGTGGCCGAACAGCGCCAGCCCGAGGCAGCCCAGGATGGCGGTCACCAGATAGAAGGTGATCGCCGTCTCCCGGGCGCTCAGCCCGAGGGCCAGAAGCTGGTGGTGGAGGTGACGGGCGTCGGCGTGGGCGAAGCCCACCCCCTCCCGGCGCCGCCGCCAGATGGCCCAGGCGGTGTCCCCGATGGGAAGCGCCAGGGCCAGGACCGGGATGAAGAGGGCCAGGGCCACGGTCACCTTGGCCACCCCCACGATGGTGATGATCCCCACGAGCAGCCCGAGCACGTGGCTCCCCGAGTCCCCCATGAAGATCCGGGCCGGGGCGAAGTTGAAGACCAAGAACCCCAGGCAGCTGCCCACCAGGGCCGCGGAGAGCAGGATCACCCCGCCCTGGGAGGGATCCACCTGGAGACGGTTCACGGCCGCCAGGTAGAGCACCCCGCCCACGATCGCCACCACCCCGGCGGCCAGCCCGTCCACCCCGTCCAGGAGGTTGATCGAGTTCTGCATCCCCACCAGCCAGATCACGGTGACGGGGATGGCCGCCCACAGGAGGTGGAGGTCGAGATGGGGCAGGGTGACGTAGGTGATGGAGATGCCGAACACGGCCGCGACCAAGAGGGAGACCACTATCTGGATCAGGAGCTTGGTCCAGTAGGGGAGCTGGAGGATGTCGTCGGCGGCCAGCAGGCCCGCCACCGCGACCGCCGCCACCACTATCTGGAGCCAGTCGTGGACCCCCCTCCCGAAGATCGCCATGGCCACCACGAAGCCGGCCATGAGGGAGAGGCCCCCCAGCCTGCCGGTGGGCTTCTGATGGATGTTCCGGCCCCCGGGGAGGGCCACGGCGTGCAGCCGGAAGCTCAGCCAGCGGGTCAGGGGGACCGTGGCCACGGTCACGCCCACCGCCACCAGGAGGATGGGCAGGGCTACCAGGAAGTGGTGCTGGGGTGTGGGCAAAGAGCCCTCCTGGACTCAGGAGTAGGGCAGTGGGTAGGCCTCGCAGAGGGCCCGGGCCCGGGCCGAGACCCGGCGAAGGGTCTCCTCGCCGTCCAGGTCCGCGATCAGCTCCGCCACCAGGGCCGCGATCTCGTCCATCTCCGCCAGCCCCATGCCGCGGGTGGTCACCGCCGGGGTGCCCAGGCGCACCCCGCTGGGATTGAACTTGGAGGCGGTGTCGAAGGGGATGGAGTTGCGGTTGACCGTGATCCCCGCCCTGTCGAAGGCCTCCTGCACCCTGCGTCCGGTGAGCTGGAGCGGCCGCAGGTCCAGGAGCATCAGGTGGTTGTCCGTGCCCCCGCTCACCAGGCGCAGCCCCCTTGACATCAGCCCCTCGGCCAGCCGGGAGGCGTTGGCCACCACCCGCTGGGCGTAGTCGTGCATCTCCGGCTGGCTCCAGGCGTGGAGGGCGACCGCCTTGCCGGCGATGGCGTGCAGCATCGGCCCCCCCTGGACCCCGGGGAAGACCGCCTTGTCCACGTCCTTGGCCCGGGACTCGGGACAGAGGATCATCCCTCCCCAGGGCCCGCGCAGGGTCTTGTGGGTGGTCAGGGTGACGATGTCGGCGTGCGGCACCGGGCTGGGGTGGGCGCCGCCGGCCACCAGCCCGGCGAAGTGGGCCATGTCCACCAGCAGCGACGCGCCCACATCGTCGGCGATCCGCCGCAGGGCGGCGAAGTCGAAGGTCCGGGGGTAGGCGCTGGCTCCCGCCACCAGCACCTTGGGCCTGACCTCCCTGGCCCGGGCCAGGATCAGGTCGTAGTCCAGCCTCTCCGTCTCCTCGCTCACGCCGTAGAACTCAGCGTGATAGAGGATCCCGCTGAAGCTCACCGGAGAGCCATGGCTAAGGTGGCCCCCATGGCTGAGGTCCATCCCCAGGATGGTGTCGCCCGCCTGGCAGAGGGCCATGTAGGCGGCCATGTTGGCCGAGCTGCCGCAGTGGGGCTGGACGTTGGCATGCTCGGCGGAGAAGAGCCTTCGGGCCCGTTCCTGGCAGAGGGACTCGATCTGATCGACCCACTCGCAGCCACCGTAGTAGCGGCGCCCGGGCGTGCCCTCGGCGTACTTGTTGGTCAGCCAGGAGCCGAGCGCCGCCAGCACCGCCGGGCTGGCGATGTTCTCCGAGGGGATCAGCTCCAGGGTGTGCTCCTGCCGGTCCAGCTCTCCCTCCAGGAGGGCGGCCAGCTCCGGGTCCGCCGCCTCCAGGACCCCCAGCCGTTCCGCGGCCACCGCCATCTCAGTCCCTCCGCGCTCCCGAGAGGTCCTCAAGCCCGGGCATGGCCAGCTCCTGTGGCCCCAGTGGGCCGCGCCGCACCAGGGTGGGGGCCTCCCGGGTCAGGTCGAGTATAGAGGAGGCCTCCGAGCCGGGCGGAGCCTGCGCCGGAGCGCTCAGCGCTCCGGCCAGCCCGGGGATCTCCGAGATCGCCCTGGCCGCATCTGGCACCGGAGGCCGCCCGTGGCGGTTGGCGCTGGTGGTGGCCAGCGGGCCCGCCGCCGCCAGCAGCTCCAGCGCCAGCGGGTGGCGGGGAATCCGCACCCCGACCGTCCCCGCGCCACCGAGGGCGAGGCCGGGAGGGCGGGCCGGGAGGATCAGCGTCAGGGGGCCCGGCCAGAAGCGGCCCGCCAGCTCCCGGGCGGTCTCGTCCAGCTCGCAGAAGGGGTCCAGCTCCTCGAGGCCGGCCGCCATCAGGATCAGCGGCTGAGAGGGGGAGCGGCCCTTGAGCTCGGGGATCCGCCGGACGGCGGCCGGGAGATCAGCCCGGGCCGCCAGCCCGAACACGGTGTCGGTGGGGAAGGCCACCACTCCTCCGCCGTGGAGGGCCCGGGCCGCGGCGGCGACTCCTGCAGAGCCGGCGGGCCAGAGAGGGGCACGGCTCACGGGAGGCGCACCTCCAGCACCCGCTCCCGCCCGACGAGGTCCAGGTGCCGGAGGGTGGCCACGCCTCCGAGCAGCTCCTGGGCCAGCCGCTCCAGGGAGCCAAGCCGCCGCGGGTCCCCCTCGAGGAGGATGGTGGCACCTGGCGCGGCCACCCCGGGCAGCTGGGGCAGGAGCTCGCGGTAGGGGCCGAGCCCGTCCTCGCCACCGTCCAGCGCCCGTCGGGGCTCGAAGTCTCTGACCGTTCGATCCAGCCGCTCCCACTCGGAGGTCGTGACATACGGCGGGTTGGAGACCAAGAGCTGGTAGGGGCCCAGCCCCTCCAGCGGCTCGGCCCAGCTGCCCTCGCGGACCCTGACCCGCTCATCCAGGTTGTGGTGGGCGACGTTCTGGCTCGCCACGGCGGCGGCGCCCGGGTCCAGCTCAACCAGATCGCAGCGCAGCCGAGGCAGGCTGGCGGCCATGGCGATCCCGAGGCAGCCGCTGCCACACCCCAGGTCCGCCGCCCGCTCAGCGTCCGGCCGAAGGCGGATCGCCAGCCCCACCAGGAGCTCGCTCTCGGGACGTGGGATCAGGACCCGCTCGTCGACGGCGAAGTCCAGGCCGAAGAACTCCCGCCGCCCCAGCAGGTAGGCCATGGGGCGCCCCTGGGCCCGGGCGGCCAGCAGAGGCCGGATCAGCGCCAGCTCCTCCTCCGCCAGAGGGCGCTCGAACTGGACGTACAGGCTGATCCGGTCAACTCCGAGCGCGTGGGCCAGGATCAGCTCCGCGTCGAGCCGGGGCGTCTCCGAGCCGCTGGCTGCCAGGTGGCGGGTGGAGCGGCGCAAGACCTCCAGGAGCGTAAGCGGCACCCTATCTTCGCTGCTGGGCTCGGGGCGGGACAGAGGCTGGCGCCGGCTCAACGTGCCGTCACACAGTTGTTACGCAAATGAATGGGTAGGCAGGTCCAGCCATGCGTTAGCCTCGATTCGACGTGCTGCATATAACTAATAAGGCTAGGGTCTCCCGCGGGTGGAGCCGCGGCCAGGCGATAGTAGAGTTCGCTCTGGTGCTGCCCGTCGCGGTCATCATCCTGGCCCTGGCAGCCACGGGAGGCCAGATGCTGATGACCGACATCAGCCTCACCCAGGCGGCTCGCGCAGGAGCGGTGGCGGCCGCCCAGTCATACAGCAACGGATCGTCCGCGACGGTGCAGACCACCCAGGCAACCATCGCCGCCCAGGACGAGCAGGGCGGCGCGGGTTCGATTCAGTGTTCGGGGGCTCCGACCCCCGGCCAGTGCGTCACAGCGACCGACCTTCCCGCCCCCTACCCGGGGCTTCAGAACAACGTGGTCAACCTGGTCCAGGTGAAAGTCTGGCAGACCATCTCCCCTCTGGTTCCCGTCTTCGGCGGGGTGACCATCGAAGCGAAGGCAGTCGCGCCCCAATGAATCTGCGACTCCTCACCCCTTCAGCGCTGAGGCGGGAGCCGGCGACCAGCCAAGGCGGGCAGGTCATGGTTCTGTTCGCGGTCAGCCTCCTGGTCCTGCTGATGGCTGTCGGGGTGGCGGTGGATGGCGGCTTCGGCCTTCTGCAGTACCGCCAGGCTCAAAACGCCGCCGACTTTGCCGCCACGGCGGCGGCCAACGCGCTGGTGAGCAACTGCGACGGAGACCTCAGCCCGACCCCGATCACCGGCCAGCAGGTCGTCCAGGTGATCAACGACGAGGTGAACCTCAACGCGCCGGCGGCCAAGCCACCCCCGGGTAACCCGACTGCCATCCACTGGACCGCCACCTACATAGAGGAGCCGAGTCCCGGCACCTTCACCAGCGGCGGGGCGGTCACGCCCACCAGCTCCACCGTCCCCAACAAGACCTGCGGAGTCAAGGTGACGGTCAGTCCGCAATGGCCGCCCTTCATCGAGCAGATCATGGGCGTCACCCAGTTGCGGGCGGTGACCGGTGCTTCGGCGATCAACAACGTCCAGCAGGGCGGGCCGTTGACCAGCATCGTCTCCCTCGGGGAGAACGGCGCCCACACCATCCTCATGGCCGGGGACGGCCAGTTCGACGTCAAGGGAACCATCTTCGATAACGCCAACGGCTGGCTGGACCCAAACCACGACAACTGGAGCCGGCCCGATGTCATCGACGGCAAGGAGAACGGGACGATGACGGACTACGGCAACATCCAGTCCGTCGCCAACCCGCCCTGGGACTGGTGCTTCGGCTCCGCCTCCAACCAGCCCGGCCCCCCCGTAGGCGATCCCATCGCGCCTCCCCCGTGGAGCACCGCCACCCAATCCACCCCGGACCCGTGGAACTCGGCAGTGTGCAGCGCCAACAACACCACCATCAACTACTACAACTGGAACGGGGGCGAGGCGCCCATCACCACCGATCCGATCAAGTCCGACCCCAACGCGCCGCCTCCGCCCACGACCAGCGACGCGTACTGCCCGGGGTCCGCGGTCAAGACCTACTCCAGCGCGAGTCAGACCCCCAGCCCGGGAGGGGTCGCCACCTACTCTCCGGGGGTCTACACCTACACGGTCCAGGTCACTGGCAACGCCACCTTCCAGGACTGCCCCGGCGGCTACTCAGGCATCTACATCTTCGAGAAGGGGCTCGTGCTCCGCCCAGCCGCCGGCGACCAGGTGACGGGCAGTGACGTCCTCTTCTTCACCCAGCAGCCCCCTGACCAGATCGCCGGGGTGCAGAACCAAGGGGATGGGGAGCCGGTGATCGGCGCCTTCGGCGGAAGCTGCAACGGCAGCGGGTACGGGAACGACAACTGCAACCCAGTCAACTCCGGTGCCGACCAGACGGTCTCCTTCAACCCCAATCCGGTGAACAACCAGGGGCTCAACGATTCGGTGGAGATGGGCGGCGGGGGAACCATCACGCTGAGCGCCCCCACCTCCGGGACCTGGCTGGGCTTCCTCCTCTGGCAGGACTGGAACACGCCGGCCAACTTCGGGTTCGATGCCATGCTGGGAGACAGCGCCAACATCAACCTCACCGGGATCCTCTTCAACGACAGCCAGATCACCGGCCAGAACCTCAGCAACGAGACCTACTGGGGCGACCACAACGGCATCCCCTACCTGCCCGGCGGGATGCTGGTCGCCGGCTTCGGCGTCGACTCCTCCACAGGGATGACCTGCGAGGGCGGCCAGCCTGGCTCGGCCCTTCCCGGGAACCCCACCAATGATCCCCAGGGCTGCCACGTCACCATTCATGGGCTGGCCACCGTCGACCTCTTCCAGACCCAGGGTGACACCATCCTGGAGATCACGGGCAGCACTTTCCACATCCCTGGCATCCAGGGCTCGGCGATCCTGACCCAATGAGGCAAGCCGCCCCGCACAAACGGTCCGCCCCGCCGCGGGGGCAAAGCGCTGTCGAATTCGCCCTGGTGGCGCCAATCTTCTTTGCCCTGATCTTGGGGATAGTGGCCTCGGGGATCCTCCTCTTCCAGGCCAGTGCCGTGTCCAATGCGGCTCAGGGTGGCGCCAGGGCCGCCATCGTACAGACACCAAATTCGAGCGGGTCACCCACCAAGCTCTATTTGGCGGCCGGGGGCTGCGCCGCAGGGCTGCCCACGCCAATCCAGGTGGCGGCCCAGAGGGCGGGCAACATCCTGGCCGTTAACCCCAACCCGCTATGCCAGCAGGGGACTTCGGGGGCCGCCACGAGCTTCTGCCCGGGAGGCACAGCCGACACCCTGGTGCAGGCAACCGTGCCCGGTGACGCCTACCTCGAGGTGTGCGTCGAGGGAGGGTATTCCAGTGCCACCGCTTACAAGGTCCAGGTGACCTACGTCGCGCACCCCCTGGAGCCGCTCCTCGGCAACCAGGTAGTTCTGAGGTCGACCAGCATCCTGCAGGCGCAGTAGGGTCAGCCGCTTCGGGAGGTCACGCGGGCCCGCCCGGCAAGCAACTTGTCTGCCACCCGGTGAAGCCGCGCCGAGGCCTCGTTGGCGACCGTCTCCAGCTCTCCCCCCTCACCGGCCATCACAGCCCGTGGCTCCATGAAGAGGACCGTGGTCCAGCCGGCGTGGTCCTCCGCCAGCACGACGTTGCAGGGAAGGAGGACTCCCACGGCGGGGTCGGCCATGAGCGCCCGGTGGGCGAGGGCGGGGTTGCAGGCACCCAGGATCCGGTAGGGCCGGAACTCCAGGTCCAACTTCTGCCGCAGCGTGGCGCGCACGTCGATCTCGGTGAGTACCCCGAAGCCCTCGGCCGCCAGCTCCCGCCGCAGGGCCTCCTCCGCCTCCGAGATCGAAAGTGGGATGCTGGCCGAGAACGCGTACTGGTCGGCGCTCATGCCGGGACCTGGGATCCGGCGGCGAGCGTCAGCACCCGCTCCAGCTCCGCGAGCATCTCCACCAATTCACGGCTCTCGGCGCTGGTGGGGCAGCTCTCGGTGGGGACATTGCTAAGGGTCAGCGAGACGGGCTCACTGAGGGTCAGCAGCCGCTTGGCCACCTCCTCTCTCGTCCTCTCATCGGTCAGCGCCATCTCCGTCCTCCTCGCCATCCCTGAGCCGGCGGCGCACCGCTCCTGCCGGGATTATACCCACAGGGGTATGATTCGACCCCACCACCATGAGGCTGCCCGGGCACGGCGGAAGGTGGCTATCCCTCAGCTGGAGGCTGCGAGAGGGCGCCGAGAAGGAGTCGATCCGCGGCCATCTTGGCGACAGTTCCCGACGGGTCCTGGAAGTCGCGAAGGTCCCGTTTGATCTCCGCCTGGACCGCTGCCGAGTGCCTGAGCAGGCTGGCCACCATCTCAGATGCCACCTCCTGCAGCCGTTCCGGGGAGCAGACCCCATTTACCAGGCCGAGCGCCAGGGCCGAGCTGGCATCGAGGGGGGCGCCCGTCGCCGTGAGCCAGAAGGCCTGCCGTCGGCCGACCACCTGGGGAAGCCAGCTGAGCACCAGGGCCGGGGCGAGGCCATGGGTCACCTCGGGGAACCAGAAGCGGGAGCGGTCCGAGGCCACCGTGACGTCGCACAGGGCCGCCAGGCCAACTCCGAACCCGGCCGCCTCCCCGTCCACCTCGGCCACGGTCACCATCCTGCTTTCGAGCAGGCCGCGGTTGACCGCGGTCAGGGCCGCCACCGTCGCCCTGGCTCCCTCCAGCCCGTCCCGGCTCCGGTCCCGCCCCCGGCAGAAGACCCCGGGCTGTCCCCGGAGGCGCAGGACCCGAGCCCCGTCCGGCGGGGCGGCCAGCACCGAGCTCAGCTGCTGGCACATCTCCCTGGTGAAGGAGTTGTCCGGGGGACGCGAGAGCTCGGCCACCAGTACCTCCTGACTCTCCCGGCTGAGCACCAATCCACTTCCCATCTAGTTCAACCTCCCCGTCTCTCCGCCGTACCAGTCCACCGCCTCATCCGCCGTGCGCACCGTCACCGATCGCAGGTGGGTGAAGTCGTGGAAGGACTCCCACCCTCCCTCCCGGCCCACCCCGCTGTCGCGGAGCCCGCCCCACGGCGAGGAGGGGTCGAGGCGGTGGTGGTCGTTCACCCATACCATCCCGAACCGCAGCTGCCCAGCGACCCGATGGGCTCGGGCCACGTTCCTGGTCCAGACGGCCGACCCCAGCCCGAACTCCGAGGAATTGGCCACGGCCACCGCCTCCGCCTCGGTGGAGAACGGAACCACCACCGCCACCGGGCCGAATATCTCCTCGCGCGCCACCCGCATCTCGGGGCGACAGTCGGCAAGGACCGTGGGCTCCATGAAGAACCCGCGCTCGCAGCCGGTGGGAGCCAAGGGGCCGCCGCCGGCCGCCAGACGGGCCCCGGCGGAGAGACCAAGCCGGACGTACATGAGCGCCCTGTCCCGCGCCTCGGCGGAGATGAGCGGTCCCATCTGGCAGGCGGGGTCAGCCGGGGCTCCCACCCGGATCGACCTGGCGACGGCGGCGAGCTGCTCCAGAAAGGTCTCGTACACCGGCCGCTCGACCAGGAACAGCGCCCCCGCGATGCAGGTCTGCCCTGCCCCGATGAAGGCGGCGAACGCCGCCCCGCGGGCGGCCTCCTCCGGGGAAGTGTCGGCGAAGACCAGCACCGGGGTCTTGCCCCCTAGCTCAACGGTGCAGCGGGCGAAATGGGAGGCGGCCACGACGGAGACCTGGCGCCCCGCCTGGGTGCCCCCGGTGAAGGTGACCTTGCCCACCTTCGCGTGCCCGGCCAGCGCCGCCCCGGCCAGCGGTCCGCGGCCCGGGACCACGTTGAGCACGCCCGGAGGGATCCCCGCCTCCAGGGCGATGCGGCCCAGCTCCAGGGCGGTGAGCGGGGTGCGTTCCGAGGGTTTCAGCACCACGGAGTTGCCCGTGGCCAGGGCCGGAGCCAGGCTCTTGGAGGCGATCATCAGGGGGTGGTTGAAGGAGGCCAGGGTGGCCGTCACCCCGATGGGAAAGCGCTCCACGTAATTGATGTACGGCCCGGGCATGGGGGCGAGGAAGCCCCGGTCGGCCAGCAGCAGGGCGGCGTTGTAGCGGTACCACTCGGGCAGGCGGGAGAGCTGCGCTCTGGTCTCGGACACGGGGCGCCCGTTGTTGGCGGTCTCCAGTTGGTAGAGCCGATCCAGCCTGCGCTCCAGGAGGTCGGCGAAGCGCTGCAGCGCCCGGGCGCGGTCGTGGGGAGCGGACCGGGACCAGGAGCCGCCGGCGAAGCTCTCCGCCGCGGACTCGACGGCCCGGTCGATGTCGCCGGCGTCGGCGCACTCGACGGTCGCCAGCGCATCCCCGGTGGCGGGGTTGAGGAGCTCCAGGGGCTGGTCCCCGCCGTGCTCCTCGCGCCCCGAGATCAGCAGCCCGGAACTGGCGGGTATCCCCGACTTCTCCTCTGGCAACGCCTGGGCGGACGTCTTCGGCTCCCGGCCTAGTGGTGGTGGACCGCGGTGGCGCCCGCTTCGGACATCCCGAGGAAGAGGGTGCCCAGGTCGCTCATGGCCAGCAGCTCCTGGGAGCTCCGGTCCAGCCGCAGCTGACCGTCGGTGAGCACGTAACCCCAGGAGGCGATCTCCAGGGCCAGGGCGACCCGCTGCTCGATGAGAAGCACAGCCCGCCCCGAGAGCGCCAGCTGGGCGACGATGTCCTTGAGCACGTGGGTCGCCACCTGGGGAGCCAGGTTGGCGGTCGGCTCGTCGAGGATCAGGAACTTCGGGTCGGCCATCAGGGCGCGCGCGATCCCCAGCATCTTCTGCTCCCCCCCGCTCATGCTCCGCGCCAGCCGGCGGCGCAGCCCCTTGAGGGCCGGGAAGGTCTCGAGGACCGCCTCCACCCTCTGGGGCACCTCTCGCTTGGCCAGCCGGTAGCCGCCCATCTCCAGGTTCTCCATCACGGTGAGGGTGGGGAAGACGTCGCGAAGCTGGGGCACGTACCCCATCCCCAGCCCCATGCGGTCGTCCTCTCCGAGTCCAGTTATGTCCCGATCCCCGAGGCTGATCCGCCCCTCGAGCAGCTCCAGCTCCCCGGTCACCGCCTTCACCAGGGTGCTCTTCCCGGCTCCGTTGGGACCGACCACCACGACGATCTCACCCAGCCCCACCTGAAGGCTCACCCCGCGGACCACCGGGACCTGGCTGTAGCCCGCGCTCAGTCCGGTCGCGACAAGATACGGCGCTGAGCGCTCGGTCATCTGCACGCCTCCCCCGGCGCGAGCGAGCCGTGCATCAGGAGAGGTAGGCGGCCTGGACCTGGGGGTCCGCCACCACCTCCTCGAACTCGCCGGCGGCGATCACCTTCCCGAAGGCCATCACCACCACCCGGTCGCAGAGCCGCCGGACGACTTCCAGGGCGTGCTCCACCACCAGGATCCCCAGACCGTCCGCGGCGATCCCCCGCAGGTCGTCGATCAGCTTGCCGGTGAGGTGGGGCGCTACTCCCACCATCGGCTCATCGAGCAGGAGCACCCGAGGATGGCGGACCAGGCAGCGCATGATCTCCACCAGCCGCCGCTGACCTCCGCTGAGCTCCCGCCCGTACAGGTCGGCCGTGTGGGTCATCTCAAAGCGCTCCATGATCGAGAAGGCGCGCGCCGCCAGCTCCTGCTCCCGCAGGTGGGTGCGCCGGGGGTGCAGGATCACCGCCTTCAGGGAGGCACCGGAGTCGCCCTCGGCCGCGGTGACCAGGTTTTCGAACACCGTCATGCGGGCGAACTCGCTGGTGGTCTGGAAGGTGCGCACCAAGCCCAGCCGGGCGCGATCGTGCGGCGGTAGCTGGCTGATGTCCCGAGATCCCAGCAGGATCTGCCCGCGGCTGCGCCTCACCTGGCCGCCGAGGGCCCCCAGGAACGATGACTTGCCGGCACCGTTGGGGCCGATGATGCCCACCACCTCCCCTGGATGGAGGGCCAGCGACACCCCGTCCACGGCCCGGACACCGCCGTATCCCACGGCGACATCGCGCGCCTCCAGGACGGGCCCAACCGGGGTGGGGGCCACCAGGGGATCGGCCGAGCCGAGGGCCATGGAGCCGCTCACGTCAGGCGCTCCCCTCTGCCGGTGCGGGCTCCCGCGCGGATCCGGGGAGGTTCGCTCTCAGCCTCCTCTCGGGGATGATGCCCCGGGGCCGGAAGAGCAGGCACAGCATCCAGGCCAG
>JAJYWQ010000033.1:17723-30675 GCA_021791415.1 bacterium
CGGCGCAGGGCGAAGAGCCCGACGACGAAGGAGAGGAGGGCTCCGGCGAGGGTGGCGGCCAAGAGGTCCAAAGGGAAGGGGAGGTGGCTTCCGAGGATGTACTGCTGGAAGGAGGCCGGGCCCCCGCTGGGCCCCAGGGTGACCACGGCGGCCACGTAGGCGCCCGCCGCCTGGAAGACGATGAACCCGAAGTTGACCACCCCGGCGTACCCGAACTGGAGGTTGAGTGAGAAGGCGGAGAGGGCGTCGACGACGAAGTAGACCAGAAGGGTGGTGATGTAGAAGGACCAGGCGCCCATCTCAGAGCAGCCCCCCTGACAGGCTGGCCGGCGCTCTCACAGGACCAGCTGCCGGTCCTCGGCGCCGCCGAAGACCGCTCCGGGGTGGAGCAGGAGCACCACCACCAAGATCGCGAAACCCGCGACCGTGCTGTAGGCCGCCCCCCCGAAGCCGGCCACAATCTCGGTCACCAGGCCCATCACCAGGGAGGCCACCACGGCGCCCCGGAGTGAGCCGACCCCACCCAGGATCGCCGCGGCGATCACCAAGGGGAGGAAGAGCTCTCCTGTGGTGTAGTCCACGCTCTGGGTGCTGATGATGTACACGACCCCGGCCAGCCCGCACAGCCCCCCGCTGACGAGCCAGGTGACCAGCACCACCCGGCTGGTCTTGATCCCGCAGGACCGCGCCAGGCTGGGCTCCACCGCGGTGGCGCGGAGAGCCTTGCCCAGCTTGGTGAGGTGCAGCGCCGCCTCCACCGCCACCAGCAGCACCAGGGCGATCCCGATGATCCCCACCTGGATCGGGGTGACAGCTATCGGCCCCATCCGAATGGGCGGGGCCTGCAGCACCGTGTAGCCGTAGATGGCGTTCTGGGAGATGGCCTGGATCCCATAGTCGATCACCAGGGACATCCCCAGTGTCACCATCATCATCTCGAACAGCTGGGTGCGTCGGCGAGCGTACAGCCGCAGCACCCCCCGGCCCAGCAGCAGCGTGGCCAGGGCACCCGCCAAGGTCCCGAGGGCCAGCCCCAGCCAGGGGCTGAGGCCGGCCACATTGACCAGGTAGGCGGTGAAGCCCCCGATGGTCATCACCGCCCCGAAGCTCAGGTTGAGCACATTGGTCAGACTGAACTGGAGGGTGAATCCCATCGCCGCCACCGCCAGGATCGCGGCCACCACGATCCCGTCGGCGGCGGAGCTGAGGAGCTGGGCCAGCACCTTACGCGACTCCCTTGACCGGCACCGCCTCGATGGCCGCCACCGAGACCTGTCCCAGGGAGACGGTCTTGCCTGATGCCGACAGGGTGACCGCCTCCTGGTTCCCGAAGGAGTTGTGGTACTTGTTGAAGTCGATCAGCCCGGTGGCTCCGAAGTATTCGATCTGCTTGCCGGCGTTGAGGGCCTTCACCCCCTGGGCGAAGTTGTACACGACGGTCTTGCCGGGCCCCGGGTTGGCCACCTTGGGGATGTAGTTGTTGTAGACCGACGGGGTGGTGCTCTTGGCCGCCACCATGGCCAGGGCCAGGGTGATGATGCCGTCGTAGTAGGTGATGGCGAAGGGGTTGTTCTCCGCGGAGTTCACCGACACCGGCAGCTGGTGCGCGGCCCCCTTCACCGCGTTGTCCCAGGCGGTCACCGCGGGGGTCGGCTTGGAGGGGGCGGTGATCAGGGAGGTGAAGTACTGGTGGAAGTCGGTCGGCCCGATGGCGCTCTGGACCGCCGTCAGCCAGGGGGTGGTGTAGGTCGCCTCGGTTCCGATGATGGGCACCAGGCCACCGAGGGACTTGAGCTCGCCGAAGAAGGTGCCGGCGGTCCCGGCGTCGGACTCGGTCATGATCACGTCTGGGTGGGCCTGGATTAGCTGGCTCACGGACGACTGGTAGGAGCTCTGGTCAGGGGTGAGGCTGATGTTGGCCACCACCTGGATGTGCATCGCCTGGAGGCTGGCCAGCACCCCCGGAAGGTCTCCCTGGGAGCCTGCGTCGGAGCCGAAGACCGCAGCCACCCGGGTGTAGTGCTTGCGCTGGGCCCAGATTGCCATGGCGGTCCCGTTGGCGGAGTCCGGGGGGAAGAGCCTCCAGAAGTACTGGAAGTGGCTCTGGTCGTAGGCCGACTCCCCGGCCACCGCGGTCATCGGGATCTTGGCCGAGTTGAGCACCGGGACGATTGTCGGGGCGGACGCCGTTCCCGGTCCGGCCACCGCCACCAGGTTGCTGGTGGTGGCGAGCAGCTGCTGGACGGCGGGCAGGGCGTCAGCTGGGTCGCCGCGGGTGTCCACCCCCTTGTAGGCCAGCTGGTGCCCCAGGACTCCCCCTGCATGGTTGATCTCATAGAGGGCGGGCAGCACCCCCTCGGACTGGTTGGACCCCTCGAAGCTGCTGGTTCCGGTGATGGCGATCACCCCGGCGACGACCAGCTGCCCCTTCTTCCCGGAGCTGGCGGTGGACCCGCAGGCCGCCACCAGGGTCGAGAGCGCGGCCAGCGCCACCGCCACCGTCAATTTGCGCGCTTGCACCTTGGACCCTCCTCAATCGCAGGTCGGACGTCAAGCCCCCACTCGATGGCAATTGCGCGGTGGTGGGGACGGCACCGCCGGGTAGGCAGTGGCGCTGAGAGCCGGCGGGCTCTCCGGAATGCGGGATCGCGGTGAGCGCTCAATCGGCCACCCGGTTCAGAAGGCGACCCAGGCCCGAGATCTCGATCGCCACCTCGTCGCCGGGACCAAGGAAGCGCGGGGGATCAAAGCCGGCCCCCACCCCCTGGGGGGTGCCGGTGGCGATCACGTCGCCGGGCAGAAGGGTGATCCCCGCGGAGATGGTGGCGATGAGGGCCGGGATTCCCGTGATCAGCTGCGAGGTGTTGGAGTCCTGGCGCAGCTCCCCGTTGACCCAGCAGCGGACATCCAGCCGGCTCCCGTCCACCTCGTCGCGGGTGGTGATGGAAGGACCCATCGGACAGAACCCGTCCAGCGACTTGCCGATGAACCACTGCTGGTGGTCGCGCTGGAGGTCGCGGGCGGTGACGTCGTTGAGGATCGTGAACCCGAAGACGTGGTCCAGGGCGGACTCGGCCGGGATCCGGCTTCCTCCCACCCCGATGACCACCGCCAGCTCCCCCTCGTAGTCCAAAGCCCGCGTGAGATCCGCATGGGCTGGGATGGGGTCTCCCGGACCGATCACCGCGGTGGTGGCCTTGGTGAAGATCGCCGGCTTGGGGGGCGGCCCCTGGTTGCTGCTGACAAAGCCGCTGCGCTCGATCTCAGCCACGTGCTCGGCGTAGTTCTTCCCCACGCAGAAGACGTTGCGGCGGAGAGGGGCAAGGGGCGCCAACAGCCTCACAGCACCGACGTCCAGGCCATCCCCGGAGCGAGCCGCCTCGCCCAACCGGTCCCGGAGCTCGGCCGACCAGTCGGATATGAGACCTGTCATGTCCGAGCCCGGCCACCAGCCTTTCTCCCGGGCCAGCGGCACCACCCTCGACCCATCGGAGGTCAGCACCCCCAGCTCCGCCTCTTGACCGGAGAGGAAGCGCACCAGCTTCACGGGAGAACCAATGTGACCAATTGTTTGACGGCCGACGATTTGGTGTGATTGGTCATGAGGGTGGTATCCTAGGGGGCAACCACCCGCCTGTCAAGGAGTGGATTGGGACCGGGCCGAGAGGACGCGAGGAAGTGACGGCCGTGCTAGCATCCGGCCCCAAGACGATGGTTGCCACCGTGACATCCCCGGACGCCGTCACCGCTCTTCTGGAACGCACCATCCGGGAGGCGAGTCTCCGACCGGGGGACAAGCTGCCCACCGAGCGCGAGCTCGCCGCCACCACCGGAGCCGGTCGGGCCGCCGTCCGGCGGGCGCTGGGCTGCCTGGAGGCCGAGGGCCGAGTAGTCCGGCAGGTGGGCCGGGGGACATTCCTGGCCATCCCAGCCGAGCACCCGGCGGAGGAGGCGGAGTTCGACGTGAGCCCTGTCGAGATCATGGCGGTGAGGGCGATCCTGGAGCCTGGCCTGATGCCGCTCGCCGCCGTTGCCGCCAACGGGTCCGACTTCGCCGAGATGGAGCGGTGCCTGGCCGGGGGAGATGAGGCGGACGATTACATGGAGTGGGAGGCCTGGGACGCGGCCCTCCACCGGAGCCTGGTGCTGGCCACCCACAACAGCTTCCTGGTCCGCATCGGCGAGCTGGTCTCCGCCGCCCGCCTCCATCCGGCCTGGGGGACGCTCAAGCGCCGGAACTCCACCCCCGGTCACCTCGCCCTCTACCGGGCGGATCACCGGACCATCGTCAGCGCGCTGGTGGAGAGGGATGCTGATCTGGCGCAAAGGGCCATGCAGTTGCACCTGCAGCGCGTCCGAGGGCACCTGCTGGGGGACCATGGCGGGGCCTCTGCCTTTCCGCCCGGGGAGGTGGGCCCACCGCGAGGTTGAGGTCGGCCGGGGCCGACGTGACAGGGATAGGTGCCAGGGGTTGGCAGGAGGGCCGGGTCGAGGTCGGGGTCGCAGCGTGACCGGGAGCACGGTCCCCACCTCGGTCTCGCGCCCCGACGGTCGGCCGCCGCAGGGGGCAGCGTGAGCCGCAGGCGGGTGGCGTTCCAGAGTGAAGCCCGGGCCGCGGCCGTCGCCCTGGCGGTCCTCGTGTCCGGCTGCGGAGCGGCGGCGCCGCGTGTCTCCCCTCCCCCCTCCATCGGGGCCGGCCGGCCGAGCCCTTCCCCTCCAGCCTCTCCGTCACCGTCGGCGCGCCTCAGCCCCACAGCCGCCCAGCCCTGTGGGGTCGGCGGCCCGGGCCCGGCGACCCTCCAGCACGTCGTCTTCATCGTCATGGAGAACCGCGCCTACTCCGAGGTGATCGGCTCGCCGGACGCCCCCTACATCAACCAGCTGGCATCGCTCTGCGGGCTGGCAACCGGCTACCAGGCGGTCGCCCACCCCAGCCTTCCCAACTACCTGGCCCTCACCTCAGGGTCGACCCAGGGGGTAACCGATGACGGCGGCCCCTACCAGCACCCGCTGTCGGCGCCCAGCATCTTCAGTTTGCTGGGGACCAACTGGCGCTCACTGGAGGAGAGCATGCCCTCCAACTGCGACCTGCAGAGCGGCGGAGAGTACGCGGTGAAGCACAACCCCGCCGCCTACTTCACGTCGGTTCGCCAGGCCTGCCAGGGGCAGGACGTGCCCCTCACCTCCCCTCCCGACCTCTCGGCGGCCTTCACCTTCATAACGCCCAATCTATGCGACGACATGCACGACTGCTCCACCAGCGCCGGGGACAGCTGGCTGGCCCGGGAGGTCCCCCGGCTGCTCAACACTCCGCAATATCTGGCGGGGCAGACCGTGATCTTCATAACCTGGGACGAGAGCACCGGGGCGACCCAGCAGGTGCCTCTCTTGGTGATCGCACCGACGGTGCCCCGCGGGGCCCGTGTGGCCGGTGCCTTCAACCACTACTCACTGCTGCACACCGCAGAGCAGCTCTTGGGGCTGAGGGAGCTGCTGGGCGCCGCCGCCTCCGCCCCCAGCATGGTCTCGGCCTTCAACCTCTGAGGGGCCCCCGCGGCGGCCGGACCAGGCAGCGCAGCCTCGGCGCTCACCAGCTCACCAGCTCTCTCAGCCCATCCAGCGTCTCCTCCGTCGTCCCGTCAGGAAGGGAGCACCCGGGCGCGACCACCAACCGGTCCCCGAGCCGCTCCAGGAGCTCCCCGATGTGGCGGCGCTCCTCCTCCCCAGGGGGGCCCGCCTGCAGCTCCGAGATCCCTCCCATGATCAGCCGGCCGGGCAGGTGCGTGGCACCCTCCACCAGCCCCAGAGAGCTCCCCAACTCGCTCCAGCCGACCACCTCCACCGGGTACTCCCGGTAGCGGGAGGGAGGCCTCAGCACCGCTCCATGGAGGTGGAGGATCCTCACGCGGGCCCTCTCGGCTCCACGCAGCCCCGCCAGATCGTAGGGGGTCCCCAGCTCGGCGTATTCGGCTTCCGAGAGCAGGTCCTGGCCCCAGCAGGAGTAGTAGACGCCGTCGGCACCGGCGTCGACGCAGGCGCTGGACAGCCGGGCCACCAGCTGGGAGAGCGCCCAGAGGACCTCGTGAGCGACGGCTCTGGGCGCCGCCGCCAGCTCGGGAATCGCCTCCGGACCACACCACAGCCCCACCAGCGCCAGCGGGGAGAAGACTGTGGCCAGGAGCGTCTCCTGGCGATCAAGCAGCGACCTGGCGTGGGCCACCGCAGCCAGGTAGTCGGCGGCCCGTCCCACCGTCCGCACGTCGCCGAACCGCCTCAGGTGGGCGATCTGGGAGAAGGAGCTCAGGGAGAAGTCGGGGAACAGGATGGGGATGTCCGGCATGAGCTTGGCGGCTGCCAGCCGGTGGCGCCGCTGGAAGGCCACCGTGAGCTCGGCCAGCCGCCTCGGCTCGTCCACCCGGAAGTGCTTCCAGAGGAGCACGGCAGAGCGCTCCCCTGCCTCCATTGGCAGGGGAAGGTCGGGCGGTGCTGGCACCGCCCCATCATGCCCCATTCCCACTCCCCCAGAGACCCGTGCTGCTGCGATACTGCTGGCGCGCCGGCGTCCTCAAGGAGTCGCCATGACCGTAGCCCACAAGCTAATCGGCACCTCTACCCAGATGGTGGTCTGTCAGCTGGAGGTCGGTCAGACGGTGTACGCCGAGGCCGGCCGTTTCCTCTGGAAGACCACCAACGTCTCCCTGGAGACCCGTCTCAGCAAGCGCGGAGCGCCGGCCAGCGGCGGCCTCCTGGGGCGGGCGATCGAGGTGGGCAAGCGGGTCGCGGCGGGCCAGAGCCTGGCCTTCCAGTACTTCACCGCCCAGGGCGGGAGCGGGCTGGTGGCCTTCTCGGGGACCCTGCCCGGAGAGCTGCGGGCGCTGGAGCTGGACGGCGCCGCGGGCTGGCTCGCGGAGCGGGACACCCTGCTGGCGGCGGAGGGGTCGGTGGACCTGGACATCGCCTTCGCCGGGCTGCGGACCGGGCGTCGTGGGGGTACTGGCTTCATCCTCGAGCACTTCACAGGCGCCGGGACCCTGCTGATCGCAGCCGCCGGCAACCTCGTCGAGCTGAACCCTTCCCGTTATGGCGGGAAGATCCAGGCCCACACCGGGGCGGTGGTGGCCTTCCAGGACACCGTCCGCTACGGGGTCGAGTACATCGGCGGCCTGAACGCCCAGACCGCCATGACCGCCATCCTGGGCGGGCAGGGAGTGAACCTCGCCACCCTGGAGGGGGATGGGACGGTCCTCCTCCAGTCGGTGAACCTGCACGGGCTGGCCGAGAGCATGGAGAAGCTGATCGGGGACGCCAGTGACGAGAAGGGGCGCTCCGGGATCCCGGGAATCCTCGGGTAGGGTCGTGCGGAAAGGAGGACGGTGATGGGACTGATGGACAGGCTCAAGGTGCAGGCCGAGCAGCTGGCGGCGCAGGCCAAGGAGGGCACCGCCCAGGTGCAGGCTCAGGTCCAGTCCAAGGTGGATGAGGTTCAGTCGCGGCGGACCCGCGACTCCCTGCTCCGCGATCTCGGTGCCGCCTACTACGCGGAGGTCCGCCAGCAGGGCTCGCATCAGGCTGTGGAGCAGGCGCTGTCCGCCCTGGACTCCACCCCGCCGGCGACTGTGGATGCGGCCCCGGTGTCCGGCGCCCAAACTTCAGGGACACCAACCGCCAATACCGGCGAACCCGGCCAGGACTTCCGGCTGGACGACATCTGAGCCGACCACCTTCCGCCCTGGGGGCGTGACCCGGTCCCACCTCGGGCCGGCGCGCAGACCACTCCCTCGCCACCGATCCTGCCGGGGGGGTCTGGACGCCGGTCACTCCTGGCGGAGGGACCCGGGGAGGCCCACCGGAAGTCGGCGGCCCCCCCAGTTGGGCGAGCGGTCGGGGCCGGCCATCCCCTGCCCGGTGCCAAGCCTTCCGCCACCCCCCTGTCTCCGGGCCGGACGGCTCCCCTGAACCGGCTCGGGGGCCCATATAATGCCGACCCGATGCCGAGTCCAGAGGGGCGGATGACGGAAGACCGCCCTCCGCCCGGGCCCCTCGCTCAGTGATCGGCTCCCTGCGCCGCTACCGGTCGGTCCTCCGACACCGCGACCTCCGGTTGCTCCTTACCGGTGAGCTGATCTCCGCGATCGGCAGCTGGGCCTACAACGTGGCCCTGGCGGTCTACGTGTACGACTCCACCCACTCCGCGCTCTGGGTCTCCTCCGTCTTCCTAGTTCGCTTCATCCCCTCCATGTTCCTGTCCGCGTACGGGGGAGTCATAGCCGAGCGCTTCGAGCGGGTGCGCCTCATGGTGACCGGCGACCTTGTGATGATGCTGTGGCAGGCGCTCCTCACCCTGTCCGTCGTCCTGCACGGCCCGGTCGCCCTGGCCATCATGCTCGCCGGGCTCACCTCGGTGAGTTCCACCCCGTACACCCCGGCGGTGGCGGCGATGATCCCCCAACTGGCCGGGGAGGACGACCTGGCCGCCGCCAACGCCCTGAACAGCACCATCGACAACCTGGTGATCATCGTGGGCCCCGGGCTGGGGGCTCTCTTGCTCCTGGCGAGCAGCCCGGCGGTGGTGTTCGGGGTCAACGCCGCCACCTTCGGCCTCGCCGCCGCCTTGGTGAGCCGGCTGCGGGCGCGCTCGCATCCCAGCGACGTGACCGAGGCGGGCTCCGCGGGGCCGGTGCGGCAGATGTGGCGGGGCCTGCAGGCCATCGCCGCCTCCCGCTCGGCCATGGCCCTGGTCAGCTTCAGCGTCCTGGCCAGCTTCGTGTACGGGACCGACACCGTGCTGTTCGTCTACATCAGCAAGCTCCAGCTGGGCACCGGCGCCACCGGGTACGGGTACCTGCTGGCGGCCATGGGCGTCGGGGGCATCCTGGGCGCCCTGTTCGTGAACCAGCTGGCGGCTCTGCCCCGGCTGGGACCGGTGATCACCGCGGGGATGGCCGTCTACTGCCTTCCGACCTTCATTCTGATCTGGGTTCACTCGCCCGAGCTGGCCTTCGTGCTGGAGGTGGTCCGGGGCAGCGGGACGCTGGTGGTGGACGTGCTGGCCATAACCGCGCTGCAGCGCTCGGTCTCCCCGCACATGGTGGCCCGGGTGTTCGGGGTCTTCTTCGCCCTGGTGCTGGCCGCCATCTCCCTGGGTTCGCTGCTGGCGGCCCTGCTGGAGGGGTCTCTGCGGCTGCATCCAACCCTGGCGATCCTCGGGCTCGGGGTCCCGGCGCTCGCCCTTCTCGCCTATCCCTGGCTGCACCGCATCGACAGCGCGGCGGTGAGGGGACTGGCCGAGATCCGGGGCAAGGTGGCACTCCTCAGCACCCTGGGCATCTTCTCCGGGGGGACGCAGGCGACCCTGGAGCAGCTCGCCAGGGCCTCTGCCGGGATCGAGGTCTCCCCGGGCGCCGTGATCATTCGCGAGGGGGACCCGGCGGATGCCCTCTACGTCCTCCGCGAAGGGGAGGTGGACGTCAGCTCCCGCGGCGAGGCGTCGGAGTCCCGGCACCTGCGCACCATGGGTGCCGGGACCTATTTCGGCGAGATCGGCCTCTTGGAACGCATCCCTCGGACCGCCACGGTGGTCGCCAAGAGCGCCTGCAAGCTTTACCGGATCGACGGGGAGGCGTTCCTCTCCGCCCTCACATCCGCCGCCGCCTCGCCGGGGTTCCTGGAGGGCACGAGGGCGCGGCTTTCGCTGAGCCACCCCACCTACACACCTCAGTTCGACGTGGAGCCGGCGGCCAGTTGAGCGGCTCGGCCCTAGGGCTGCCCTTCTAGATGGGCGAAGTCCGCCCGGATCCGTGGCAGGAACCGGTGCGCGGCCGGGCCGCGGACCCCTCGGTCCTCACGCTTCCCGGCAGGGAGCAGGTGCTGGCGATACAGGATGGCCGCCTGCCCCTGCCGCCCAACGCCCGCCTCACCGGGCGCCACGTCGTGGAGGTCGGCGAGGCCGATGTCACCTTTGCCATGCCGCTCAGCCCCTGGCTGCAGGGCCCCAAGGGGAGGATCCATCCCGGGGTCCTGGTCCTGCTGGGCGACTCGGCCCTCACCGGCGCTGTCCTGACGGCCCTCCCCGCGGGGGTCGTGTTCTCCACCGCCGAGCTCTCCATGACCTTCCTGGGGGAGATGCCGGCTCCCGGCGGCGAGCTGCGAGCGGTGGCATCTGTCCTCCACACCGAGCCGCGCCACGGGCTGGCGGTGGCCGACCTGCTGGGTCCGTCCGGGGAGCGGCTGGGATTCGGCACCGCGAGGGTGTTCCTCCGGCCACCGATGGAGCTATCGGGCCTGCCCCCCTTCTCCCCCGCCCCCCCCGAGGCCGCCTGGCCCACCCCGGACCCCTGGGCCCGCGACCTGGAGGAGGAGACTCCTCCACTGATGGGCCACGGGCTCCTGGACCTCGATGAGACAAGGGCAGGTGGCCGCCCTCGGCCCCCCATAGACCGGCTTGTCGGGATCCGGCTGGTGGGGGTCGGTGAGGGGGAGGTCACCTTCACGATGCCGGCGTCGCCGTGGCTGGGCAACGAGCTGGGAATGGTCAGCGGCGGGATGCTGGGGCTGCTCGCCCACTCCGCCACCTCGGCGGCCGGGCAGAGCGTCGCCCGGGCGGGGTCCCCCTACCGGGCGCTGGACGTCAAGGTCAACTTCCTGGAGCAGGTGGAGCCGGACGGCGAGCTGATCACCGCCACCGGGCGGGCGATCCACCGCGGCAAGCTGGTGGTTGCCAACACCGAGGTGACCCACAACGGGCAACTGGTGGCCACCGCCACGGGGTCCACGGTCCTGGGGAGCTGACGACCGGAAGGTCCCCCGATGGCTCAGGAAGACGGCGAAGGTGCGAGCTTCACCACCTGGCGCCGGCGGGCGCTCTCCCGGGCCGCCTCCACGACCTCCAGCGTCCGCAGGCCATCCTCTCCGGGGACCGGCACCTCCCCGCCTTCCACGACCGCCCGCCACATCTGGGAGTAGAAGTCCAGGTAGCGGCCGGGAGGGAAGGCCAGCCTCTTCGGCCCCCCTTCCCCACCCCAGAGTGCCCGCTGGTCTGCTCCGGGGCGCTGTCCGAACCCGCGGTCAAGCGGTGATGACCCGCCCCTGAGCTGGGCCTCCTGGGGGTCGAGACCCGAGGTGCTAAGGCCCCCGCCGGTGCCCACGGCCAGGAACCGTGGGCCGGAAACCGCGGCGACCGCGCTCACCCAGAGATGGACCAGGAGCCCATCGGGGAAGGTGAGGGACACGAAGCTGTCGTCGTCTCCGGCCGCCCCCCGACGACTGCGGATCTCAGCGTAGACCAGTTCGGGGGCGCCGCCCAGGGTGAGCGCCTGGTCTATGAGATGGGTGCCCAGGTCCAGCAGCAGGCCACCTCCGGACTCCGGCGGCTCCACCTCCCGCCAGGACCCGGGGCTGAGCTCGGGCCGCCAGCGCTCGAAGCGGCTCTCCAGCCGCCGGATGCGACCCAGCCGCCCTGAGTCCAGCACCTGGCGCAGCAGGAGGAAGTCGTCGTCCCAGCGGCGGTTGTGGAAGACGGCCAGTCGCAGCCCGCGCTGGCGCGCCGCCAGGATCATGGTGGCGGCCTCGCTGGAGCTGAGAGCCAGCGGCTTGTCCACGACAAGGTTCAGGCCCGCATCCAGGGCAGCCAGGGCCTGGGGGAGGTGGTGGCGGTTGGGGCTGGCCAGGACCAGCAGCTGGAGGTCGGAGGCAGCCCCCAACAGCTCCCGCAGGTCGGCTGCCAGCCGGGCGTCCGGGAAGGTCGAGGCGGCGGCTCGCCGGCGCTCGGGGTTGGAAGTGGCGATGGCCCGAAGCCGGAGACCGGGGGTGGCGGCGATCAGCGGCGCGTGGAACACCCGCCCGGCCAGCCCGAAGCCCACAAGCCCGACTCCCACCTCGTCCATGCGGCCCAGAGTGTAGGGGTGAGGTTGCCGAGGCACCTGAAGGGGCGGCAAGGCCACTCCTCCGCCGGCCCTCGGACCGGAGCGCCCGGGGTCCGGCCCGGCCATTAGCTGGCGGGCGCACCAGCTCGCGCCGCCGTAGGCGCTCGCGACGGGGCCGCCGGCGTGGGGCCGGGTGGTTCCTCCCTGGGTACGCTTCACTCGGGCACCGGCTTCCCCTCTCGGCTCCAGCCGGGACGCCGGCGAGCCGAGTCCACCCACCAAGGGAGAGTCGGGATGGGAGCCCAGCCCAATTCCCACCAGCCCAGCGCGCCTCAGCCCGCCAAGCAGTGGGCTCCGCTGGCAGCTGTCTCAGCCCTGCCTCATGATCTCCGCGATCACGGCCGCGAAGTCCACGTCGGGTCCGAACCGCCGCTGCGCCGACTCCAGCCAGGTGAGGGCCGCCCGGCCCGCCGGGGCCTCAACCCCGGCAGCTTCGGCCGCCTCGCGGATGAGGCGGATGTCCTTCACGGCGAGGCCCATGCGGAGCTGGGGCGGGAAGGAGCCGGACTCGACCATCCCCCACCGGGAGCGCAGGAGTGCTCCCCAGGGCGATCCGGAGATGACGTCCGCCGCCACCCCGGGGTCCACGCCGAGGGAGGTCGCCAGCGCCATGGCCTCCCCGAGGGCGGTGGCCACGCCGAGCAAGGAGAGGTTGACCGCGAGCTTGAGCGCCGCGCCACTGCCGGGTCCCCCGACCAGCCGGGGAGTGCCCATGGCCGCCAGCACCGGCGCCGCCCGCTCGAAGTCGGCCGCGACCGCCCCCACCATGATGGTCAGACGGCCAGCCTCCGCTTCGGGAAGGCTGCCCAGGACGGGGGCGTCCACCACCTGCGCACCCGGCCCCACCCCGGCCCTGAGATCCTGGATGGCGCTGGGGCCGACTGTGGACATCTCCAGGACCAGCACCGCCGGCCCCAGGGCTGGGGCCGCCCCACCCGGCCCGAAGAACACCGACTCCAGCGCCGGGGGGTCCGCGACCATGGAGATGACCACCTCGGCGCCGGCGACGGCGGCGGCGGGGCTGCCCGCCG
>JAJYWQ010000002.1 GCA_021791415.1 bacterium
AAGGCTTGCGAGCGAGCTGGTAGGCAAAGCTGGCCTGCTCGCGGAACGTGCCGTCCTGTGCGAATGAGCTCAGCCGATCAGCCAGGTCGACCTCGAACTCGGCCAGCCTGCCGCCCAGGGCTTCACGGTTGAGGAACGAGGTCGAATAGGAGAACCCGGCCAGTGTCTCGAGGGTCCAGACCAGCTCTACGGTGAACTCGAACTTCCCCCCATAGTCGAACCCTGCCTCGGCCAGCACCTGCTCATGCGGGTAGCTTTCCATCAGACGCTCCCAGTGCGCCGGCACCCGGTCGGTCACCGCCAGCTTGGCCATCCACTCCGCGTACAAGGCGGACAGCGCCCGCTGCCATGGTCGACTGCCCCGGCCCGGCGTGCCACCCCACAGCAAAGCAACGCCACCACCGGGCTCAAGCCAGGCGAACATCCGGCGAGCTACCGCCGATCGGTCGAGTCGGTGGAAGGCGTTACCCACGGTGATGAGCTCGAACTGGCTGTCCAGCTCGACGGACTGGGCCGCATCAACCAACCACCTGATGTTGGTGACACCGCCCGCCTCAGCTGTCTCTTTGGCGAGTGCAACCGACTCGGCTTCCTGGTCGACGGCCCACACCTCGGCGAATCGGCTGGCCAGGGGGACGGCTATCTGACCTGTGCCGCAGGCGAGGTCGAGCAGGCGCCCTCCTCCCGACACAGGCAGCCTCCGGCACAGATCCTCCAGCAGCACCTCAGGGTACGGAGGCCGGAAGCGGTGGTAGTAGGGGGCGGTTCCTCGATATAGGTCCGTGCGGAAAGTGAGCTCCGGCTCCATCGGCAAATGATCCCACCTCCGCCTACGCACGCTGAGGCTCAGCGCCTGAGGCTTTGGTAAAGGCAGGGAACAGGCGGCGCTCAGCGGGCTTGGGCGGAGCCGAGAGGCCGGAGAGCTGCCTTAGCTAGGGACGACCGGCGCTCCTCGCGCCTCAGTCCCCATCGAAAGTCGGTCGGCCGCACGAGACTACCGCAGGGGCGCCCGCGATCCTTCCCCACTGGGTCTCACCAGAGCGTGGGTGCCACGGGACCGAGACCAGAGCCATTCGAACATGATCCCCGCGGCCAGGACACCGAAAAAGACGCCCTCCTCGGAGCCGTGGATGACACTTCGACCCATTCCGGCCTCGGCAAGCGCGAAGACTCCGAGGACCAACCAGCCGGCCCCGGTGACGAGGCAATGGGCGTGGCGACACCTCCAGAAGTTGAGGGCGCACCACGAACCCCCCATGAGCGCCGCCAATGCATCGAGCACCAGCTGCCACCGTGGTGGCAGCGCCGTCGCGAGAATCAGAAGCCCGGCGACAGCGGCGAAGTACAGCCCGACCCCGACCGCGCTACTGGGCAGGAGCCGGTCGACACGCCGCTTCCCGGGCGTGTCCGCGGGGAGGCGCTGGGGTGAGCACCAGAGGATGGTGGCTGGCGAGCAGCGCATTGGGCCCGGGGCCGAGGGCGGTGTGGTCATGGTGGCCAAGACCCTAGGGCCTCCCCCCAGGGGGAGAGTCAAGCCCCCTCTGGATGCGGGGATCCTGAGCTCGGAAGTCGGCATCTCCCGCCAACTCGGCGCCGCGCTCCAGCTGGAATCTCCGGATGCGCTCGAGACGGAGTGTCAGGTCGGCGATCTGCCGCTCGGTCCGGTGCCGCACCGCCTCCAGGATCTTCGCCAGGAGGAGCCCGACGGGCTCCGCACTCCGTCCCAGGTACTGGGACGTCAGGTCCCTGATCTCAGCGAGGGTCAGGCCCAGCTCGCGCAGCTCGGAAACAACGCTGACGCACCAGAGGGCCTCCTCTCCGAAGATGCGGTAATTGCCCTCCGTGCGGCCCAACGTGTAGATGAATCCCAGGTCCTCGTAGGCGCGCAGGGTCTTGACCGGGACGCCAGTTCGGCGCGAAAGCCGACCGATGGTCATGGTTTCCGACGGAGCCCGCGGAGAGGCCGGGTGCGCGTCCGGGCCCTGGCCTGGGCGTTGGAGAGGACCGGTCGGCACAGAGCCGCCCACCCAGGTTGGGTGCTCGTCAGCGGGAGACGTCATGGGCAGGGGTACATATTGCCAGCGCCAGCGCTACGCTGGCCGTGCCTTCCGTCCTTCCCCTGCCCCCCGTTCCTCTACACTCCGGTACCCGAGCCTTGACTTCATCGGTGCCTTCCTCGCCACGGTCGCGAAGATCCCGGCTGCCCTCCTGGCGAGGCCGGCCACCTGAGACGGCCCTCAACTGGGTGAGGGCGGTGTCCGGGGGCGGGCAGATACTGAGTGTTCGCCTTCTACGGATCGGCGGCTGGCATGCCAATCATGCGATCACCGTCGTCGAGCCGCAGGGGAGAAGACGCGAGGTGGTGCTTCGCCGCTGGGCCCGTCCGGGGTGGGAAGAAGAAGATCCGGACTTCACAACGTCGCGCGAGATGCTGGTGCTCGGGCTGCTGGAGCGCGTCGGCCTGCCCGCCCCGCGGCTCATAGGGGCCGACCCCCTGGGGGCGAGCTGCGACGTGCCTGCGCTCCTCGTGACCCGGCTTCCCGGCCATCCCCCTGGGCGGGTTCGCGACGTGGCAACCTTCCTCGTCCAGCTGGCGGAGATGCTGACCCGGATCCACCGTATCGGGGCCGCCTCCCAGGGGATACCTGCCTTCCGCACCTACTTCCCCATGAGAGAGGCTCCTCTACCGGGATGGCTGCAGGGAGACCCTGTTTGGGTGAGTGCCCTGGCGGTGGCTAGAGAGGCGGAACCAAGCGCCGACACCTTCATCCACCGTGACTACCACCCAAGCAACACCCTCTGGCGGTACGGAAAGCTGACCGGCGTTGTGGACTGGACCCAGGCCTCGTTGGGGCCGGTGGGGGTGGACGTCGGGAGCATGCGCTGGAACCTGGCCGCGGACTTCGGGCTGCGGGCCTCAGATCACTTCCTTGACGCCTATCGCGCCAGCTCGGGCCTCGAGCTGCGTGACCAGCCAACTTGGGATCTGGTCACACTCATGGATCTTGTCCTCTCCATGAGTCGGCCTGGGCCGGAGGATGAGATGACGCCGCTTCGGGCGCACGCGCTGGCCTGCCTGAAGCGGATTCCCGGCTGACCACCACCGACTCGGACGCGGGGTGGCCACCGCCCCGTGAGGGCGGCCGAGCTGGGGTTGCGCCCCGCGGCCGACCGAGCGGACCCTCGGTTCCGCGAGCGGTACGCCCGCCTCGGGGCACCCGAGGGTCGGGCGGTGGACAGGCTGGGCCACGTTGGCCACCGGTCGGGGCAGCCCAACTCCCTGCCGCCGCCCATACTCGACGGGGCTCGAACTACGGGTGAGGTAGCGGCCTGGCCTGGGGTGCTACGGGGCGGCTCGGCCCAGAACGGAACGGCGCCGCGCCCTTCGCGGTCCGACCGGTCGAGGGTCTACCGCCAGACCCCGCGGTGGCCAGCGATCTCAGCACTGAGACTAGTATCATATACGAGATTACTGTGGATCCTCATGAGCTGATCCTGCACCCCGTGCGCCTACGCATCATCCATGCCATGGACGGGGGGCGCGCGCACACCGCCTCAGACCTGTGCCATCGGCTGACGGGTGTATCCAAGGCCACGGTCTACCGCCAGGTCGCCCTGCTCGCCGACAACGGCATCCTCGAGGTGTTCGACGAGCGACGAGTCCACGGCGCCATGGAGCGACGCTACCGGCTCAGCACCTCACGAGCGGTGACCGACCCCAGCGTCGCCACCAACGTGCCCCTGGATGACCATCGCAAGGAATTCCTGTCCGCCGTGTCGGTCCTGATATCCGAGTTCAACCGCTATCTGAACGGTGGCCACCCAAACCCGTTAGCCGACTTCGTGGGCTATCGCCAGTTCCCCCTCTGGCTCTCGCGCGAGGAGGTTGTCGGGCTCGTGAGCACGCTCACGCCCTACCTGCGCGCCCTGGCAGGGAACGAGCCGAATCCCGAGCGTCGCGCCTACCTCTTCAGCCCCATCTTCTTCCCCCTGGAGGAAGAGGTGCGGGCAGCACCTGGGCCAGGGAGCGCCCGTCGCAAAAAGCCCACCACAGGGCCCTGAGCCGGGCGGGGCACAGCCTCGGGGTCCCCTGGCCGAACGGGGTGCGGGCGGCGCCCCGCCCGCCGGTACCCCTAGGCGGCCGGCTCTCCTCGGGCCGATGCGGCGTCCCCCGGTCAGGCAGCCCGGGGATCGCGGCCGGCCCAGGCCAGGAACCTCTCGCTGGCACTGGCGTCGGGCTCGACGGGGATCTCAGGCGCGAAGACTCCAGGGTCGCGCAGCACCGCCTCCCCGAGGGGGTCGAGAACGGAGTGCGCGAAGTCGATGGCTTCGTCGGGGATCGGCGGTCGCGGACCACCAACCGCGCTCAGGTCCCAGGCATGGAGGAAGAGGTCGACGGCCGGGAACCCAAGCCCCTCAGAGACGCTGCGATCCCCGCGGGGCGTGGGGACGATCATCTCCGGATCGGCACCGGCCGCCGCGGCCCGGGCCGGCTCAACCAGGGCCCGCCACCAGCTGGCCGGATCGCCGGACACGGCGGCCCCGGGCGGCTCCGTGGGCGTCCACTCCGGCGCCCTTCCTGCCAGCAGGGCGGTGCCGTACCTGGTATTGGCACCGACGTGTCCCACCACGTCGCGGGCGCTCCAGTCACCACAGCCGGTGGCGCGATCCCACTCCTCGGGACCGACCCGTTCGACGACGGCCGTGAAGAAATCGAGGCCGACAAGGTACGCCGTCACCGCATCCCAAGTCATGCGCGCGAAGGTACCACGCGGACCCGGCAGGTCACAGACCCGCCTGGGCGGGCCAGAAGTGGGCGCCGAGGAGCCCGGTCCGGCGAATCCGAGGCGCCATGATGAACCGCTGTGGGCGGAACGGGCGTCCCGTCCGCCATGATTCTGAGGTGGACGTCATCCTGCTGCGGAGAGGCTGATGCGCTCGGGTTTCATCCTTCCAGGGGGGAGCGCCCGCGAGCAGTTGGAGCTGGCGATCCTCGCGGAGCGCTGCGGGTGGGACGGCGTGTTCGTGTGGGAGGCCGCCTATGGTGTGGATGCCTGGTCATTGCTGGCCGCCATGGCGGTCAGCACCACCCGCGTGAGCCTTGGCACCCTCCTCACCCCGCTGCCGTGGCGGCGCCCCTGGAAGGTGGCCAGCCAGGTTGCCACCGTCGACCAGCTGTCGCAGGGCCGGGTGATCCTCACAGTCGGTCTGGGCGCCGTCACCACCGACCTCCCCAGGACCGGCGAGACGGAGGAACTTCGCGAGCGGGCGGAACTGCTGGACGAGGGGATCGAGCTCATCCGCACCCTCTGGCAGGGAGGGAGTCGGTACCAGGGAAGGCACTACAGCTACCAAGAGGGTGAGGTGCAAGGTCACGACCTGAGCCAGATGGCTCAACCGGTGCAGGCGCGCATACCCATCTGGGTCGTCGGGGTGTGGCCGCGGCCCAA
>JAJYWQ010000048.1 GCA_021791415.1 bacterium
CCGGGCAGCTGCACCCAGGAGGGCCCTGGTCTTGGCCTCCACAGCCAGGTGATGGAGTGGGGGAGGGGGGCGGGGTCGCTGTCGGTGGCGGCGTGGGGGGAGTCGGCGTGGGGGGAGTCGGCGTGGGGGGCGGGGTCGCTGTCGGTGGCGGCGTCGGGGGAGTCGGCGTGGGGGGAGTCGGCTTGGGAGCAGCAGGCTTGGGGGGTGGCGAGGAGGTTGGCTTATGGCTGGACACCGAGACCGCCGTGAGCGGGGCGGGGACGGAGGCGGACACCGTGGGACTTGGGGAGGGCACGGAGCTGGGGGTGGGAGTGGATCGGGGTGTGGGCAGCGGAAGCAGAATGGGGCTGGAGGAGGGAGGAGGCGAGGCCCCCAGGGACGGCACCGGCCCAAGCGCAGCAGGAGATGAGGCGATGGTCGCCGTCAGAAGGACGGCGGCCGAGGCCGATCCGATCGAGGCCACGGCGGTCGCTGCAGCCAGCGTGGGAAGGGTTGCCGCCGCGGCCCAGACCCGGGACCAGGCCGACCGCAGGCCGCCAGAAGGAGCCGGGCTTGGGGGTGCCGACGGGGGGACCACGGCGCCAAGGAAGAGGGCAGCCGTCTGGGGAACCCGAATCGCCAGCCAGGCGGCGAGGTCGGCTGGGGCAGCGAAGTCCAGAAGCGTTCGGGCGGAGAGGTCCAGCAACACCTGCTGGGCCACCAGGCCTGCAAGGACCGCATCTCGAACCTCGGCCTGCGCCCGCTCCCGCAGCAAGGGCCGGAGGACCTCGAGGTCACCGGAGCCCAGCCGGGCGAACGCCTCCTTGACCTCGTCCCCTACACCGAAGTCGTCGGCGAGCATCAGCTCCTCCCGCGTGGACGGACCGATACCGTCTCGGCCGAGCCCGGACGAGGGTACCTTCTGGGGCCCGCCCCCGCACCTCTAAACGTGATTTGCGCCCCCTACCCTGTGAGCCACCCAGTCGATCGCGCGCGTGAGTCGGGCGGCATCCTCTGGCTCGACGGCGGGGAAGAGCCCGAGGCGCAGCTGGTTGCGTCCCAGCTTGCGGTAGCCGTCGATATCCACGATCCCGTTTCGCCTCAGGATCTTGGATACCTCGCCCGCGGAAACCTCCGGTGAGAGGTCGATGGTGGCGACCACCTGGCTGCGCTGGCCGGGGTCTTGGACGAATGGTGATGCGTAGGGCGCTCGGTCCGCCCAGTCGTACACGATGCTCGCTGACCGGCGGCAGCGGGCGGCCGCCCAGTCCAAGCCCCCCTGCTCAAGAATCCACTCCAGCTGCTGGACGAAGAGAAACAGCGTGGCCACGGCGGGGGTGTTGTAGGTCTGATCCTGGCGTGAGTTCTGAAGTGCCAGGTTGAGGTCCAGGGAGCTGGGAATCCAACGCGAGGTGCTGCCGAGGCGGGCCGATCGCTCGATCGCGGCCGGAGAGAGGAGCGCCACCCAGATCCCCCCATCGGCAGCGAAGCACTTCTGCGGCGAGAAGTAGTAGGCGTCGAAGGCGGCGGCGTCCAGCTGCAGCCCTCCTGCGGCCGACGTGCCGTCGACCAGAACCAATTGGTCGGGCGAGCCGATGCGGACTATCTCGCACTGGACGCCCGTGGAGGTCTCGTTGTGGGTGAGGCAGTAAGCGTCCACGTCCTCGGCGAGGTGGGGCTGGGGGCAGGTGCCCGGCGTGCCCTCGATCACCTCAGGCGCGGCCAGGTGAGGAGCGTCCTCCACGATCTGGGCGAACTTGGACGAGAACTCCCCGAAGGCCAAGTGCTGGCTGCGGCGCTCAATGAGGCAGAGAGATGCCAGGTCCCAGAAGAAGCTCGCGCCGCCATTCCCCAGGGCGACCTCGTACCCCTCCGGTAGAGAGAAGAGATGGCTTAGCCCGGAGCGGAGACGGCCGACAAGCTGCCGCACTGGGGGCTGCCGGTGGCTGGTGCCGAGAAGGTGAGGTGCGGCCTCTGCCAGTCTGGTGACGGCTGAAGCCGGTACCTTAGAGGGGCCACAGCCGAACCGACCATCGTCAGGAAGCAGATCATGTGGTATCCGCAAGTCGGCACCACTATCGGTGGCCATCAGGAGGAAGTCTAGTGCCCTCAGGGCAAACGGATCACCAGGCCATCTCCCGGCGGGCGGCCGCGGTCTCAGAGTCAGCCACCCTTGCGCTGGACCGGAGGGTCAAGGAGCTACGGGCCGCCGGGAGCGACGTGATCTCATTCGCCGCCGGGGAGCCCGACTTCGCCACCCCGCCGGTGGTGGTCGAGGCCGCGGCCCGGGCCTGCCGAGACCCGCGGTTGCACCACTACACTCCGGCGGCTGGCCTCCCTGAACTACGGCAGGCGGTGGCCTCGCAGACCGGAAGGCGGGATGGTGTGGAGCTGGGGCCCGAGCAGGTCCTCATCACCAATGGCACCAAGCAGGCGGTGGCTCACGCTTTCACCCTTCTCCTTGATCCTGGGGATGAGGTGCTGGTTCCAAGTCCTTATTGGGTGAGCTTCCCTGAGGCGATCGCTCTGGCTGGGGGGCGGGCGGTGCCAGTTCGCACCACCGAGGCCACGGGATTCCGCGTCACACCCGAGGAGCTTGAGCGGTACCTCACCCCCCGGACCAAGGCCCTCCTGTTCGTATCTCCATCAAATCCCACCGGGGCGGTGTACCAGAGGGAGCAGATGCTGGCCATCGGGCGCTGGGCCGTGGACCACGGGTTGTGGGTGGTGTGCGACGAGATCTACGACCATTTCACCTACGACGGCGCCGAGTTCAACTCCCTCCCGGCGGTGGTGCCCGAGCTGCAATCACGCGCCCTGCGACTCAACGGAGTGGCCAAGGCCTACTCCATGACCGGCTGGCGCGTGGGCTGGTTGGTGGGCCCGCGGCCCACGGTGGAAGCAGCGGCCAACCTGCAGTCCCACGTCTGCGGCAACATCAGCAACATCTCCCAGATTGCCGCCCTGGCCGCTCTGGAGCAGGGCGCGTCCGCGGTGGAGGAGATGCGCACTGCCTTTGCCCGGCGGCGGGCGGCGATGCTCGAGTTCATGGACCGGGTGCCGGGCTTCGAGTGTCCGGCGCCACAGGGCGCGTTCTACCTGTTCCCCTCGGTCCAAGGTGCGCTGGGGAGGGACATCGGCGGGCAGAGGGTGGATACCTCTGCCCAGTTGGCCGCAGTCTTGCTCGAGCAGGCCCGGATAGCCGTGGTGCCCGGAGAGGCTTTCAATGCTCCGGGGTATGTGCGGTTCTCCTACGCACTTGCTGACCAGGACCTGGCGGAGGGTATGGCCAGACTCCTGCGGCTCCTGGGCTGACTTCCAAGATGGCTCGGGAGCGAGACGGGCTCCCAATCTGGCTCCCACTGGCACGGATTGCCCTCGGGCTGCTCCTCCTGGCGGACGCCGCCCTGGAGTACCAACCGGGCACCTATCAGGTCTTCGACGGGATCGTGTACTCCAACGCCTCGGTGAGCCCCGAGCCGTTGCGCGCCATCCTGGTTCTGGCGGCCCAGACGGTCGCCCGCAACCCAGCGGTGGCCAACGGGCTACTGGCCGGCGTGGAGGCTCTCATGGGGGTCGCGGTCGCCGCGGGGAGCTTCGCGGAACCGGCGCTGGTGGCGGCGATCCCCCTTTTTCTTCTGATCTGGGTGTTCGGCCAGGGGCTGGGGCTGCCCTTCGCCGGCGGGACCACCGATCTCAACTCGGGACCCGTTTACACCCTGCTGATGGTGGTCCTCTGGCGCACGGGGAGCTGGCAACGGCTCAGCGTCTGGGCTTGGAGCCACGCGGCTCCGGGGGGGCGGGCCCGGCGCCGCATAGAGGCGCTGGCTGCGGGGGTGGCGGTGGTTGCCGTTTCTGCCCTGACGGCCATCAGCATCGAACAGCAGTTGCGCTCCCCGGGGTTGGCCGGCCCTCCCGCCGTGGGTGGGGCGGTGCTGGTCTCAGACGGCCAGCGCAACCAGGACCTGCTCTTCGGAGGATGTAACCTGCTCACCTGCTCGAGCACCACCTGGCTCTGGAACGGCAGGGGCTGGACCAAAGCTGGGGGCCCCTCCAGCCCACCGCCCCTGGGATATGCCGGGGGGGCGTACGACGCCGGATCGGACCGAGTGCTGATCGTGGGAGGGGCGGGTTCCGAGGGGTTGGGACCGGCTCACCGGTCGACCTGGAGCTGGAACGGCGGGTGGCGCAGCCTCCCGCCAGGAGCCCTGACTGGCCGTCGCTTCCCCGCCGTGGCTTACGACCCGCGCACCGGGCAGCTCCTGCTCTTTGGCGGTGACACCGCGGAGGGCCGGGCTCTCGGGGACACCTTCCTATGGTCCGGAGCGGGTTGGCGCCGACTGAGCCTGGCCACGTCTCCCCCGGCGCGCACCGCCGCGGCCCTGGCCTACGACCCAGAGCTGGGAGAGCTGATCCTCTATGGGGGTTCCAACGGCAGTGCCAGGCTGCAAGACACTTGGGCCTGGACGGGGGTGCAGTGGGAGAGGATGGCCGCCTCCTCTGCTCCTGGACCTCTGGCCTACTCGGCCATGGCGACCGATCCCATCCTGGGGACGGTCGTTCTGTATGCCGGGGCCGGGGCGCTGCATCGCACCTGGGCGCTCGAGGGCAGCAAATGGGTGCCGATCGGTGGCGGAGGTGGCCCCCCGGTCTACTCCTTTGAAGCGATGGCCACGGCGCCCTCGGGGCGGGGCGTCCTGCTCTTTGGGGGTGGTACCAGCTCTGGGGAGGGATTCAGCGCCGCCACCTGGCTCTTCTCCGGAGGCCGCTGGCAGAAGGTCGCCGGTTGACCGGCGCTGGAGGCCCGGCCGCTCACGCCCGCTGACGCGGGAGGGCTGTTAGCTCGGCAAGCTGCTGGGGCAGGCAGTTGCCCCCGCTGAGGACGCAGACCACTTCCGCCCCCGCCGGCAGCTCCGGTCGCGCACGCAGGAGGGCGGCCACGGCCAGGGCCCCAGTAGGTTCGACCACCAGCTTGACGCGGGTGAACAGGAAGTAGGCAGCCTCGGCCAGCTCCCGTTCAGTGACCGTCAGGACACCCTCGGCCTGGGCCCGGATCACCTCCCAGCAGCGCCGACCCAGGTGGAGCGTGCGAACCCCGTCCGCCGCGGTCTGGGGCACCTCATCCAGGGTCACCAGCTGGCCCGAGTAGAAGGACCTGGCGCCATCGTCGGCAGTCTCGGGCTCGACCCCTAAGACCTGCACTCCGGGGAGAAGGCTCGCTGCTCCCAAGCAGATACCCGCAAGAAGTCCGCCTCCCCCCAGGGGCGCGAGGATGGCCTGGGGTCTGGCTCCCACCTCGGCCAGCTGGTCTGCCAGCTCCATGGCCACGGTCGACTGGCCGGCCATCACCAGCGGATCGTCGTGTGGGTGGATCAGCCGCAGCCCGTCCCTGGCGGCGATGTCGGCGGCCACCTGCTCACGGTTCTGCCCAGTGACCCCTTCGCTGATCACCCGGGCACCGTAGGCGCGGACCGCAGTGGCCTTCACCGGGGAGCTGTTCTCGGGCATTACGACCGTGGCCGACAGCCCAAGTTCACCGGCCGCCAGGGCGACCGCCTGGCCATGATTGCCTGAAGAGACGGCCAGGACGCCGCGGCTGTCGCCCACTTCCAGGCCGGCGACGACGGCATTGAAAGCCCCCCTGGCCTTGAACGATCCGGAGCGCTGCAGGCTTTCGGCCTTCAGCCAGACGGGGCGGCCGACGATCTCGTCCAGGAGCCGAGAGCGAACCAGGGGGGTCCGGTGGACCCTTGGTTCCACCCGGCGCCGTGCATCCTCGAGGTCGGCCGGAGCGAGCGGCCAGGGAGCTGAGTCCATCCAGGGAGCATAGCCGGCATCCCCACCCTGGGCTCTGGCGGCCACGGCCCCGCCTTCGTACGCTAGGCGGCGGGGCGGGGCGCGGGAAGCAGTCGGATCGGGGAGGACCACGCAGCCCATGGGTCTTGATGACGGCGGCCGGCAGCGGGGGCGCCGTCGGCTGGGGACGTGGATCGCCGGCGCGGTGGGGCTCGCCGGGATGGCCGCCCTCATCCTTGTGATCGATCCCAGCAAGTTGGGCAGCTCGCTCGAGCACTTCGACCTGGTTCTGATCCCGGCCATTGTCGCCTGCTCGGTCGCGTACTACACCCTCCAGGGGGTGCGCTGGCAGTTCCTTCTGCGGGATGTCGGCGTGAGCCTCAGCTGGGGCGAGACGGTCTCGATCAATCTCGCGGGTCAGGTGACTACGCTGCTGCCTCTGGGCGAGCTGACCAGGGTGGTGCTGGCCGCGCGCCAGGCCCGGGCGCCCTTCAGCGACGTCCTGGCCACGGTCACGGTCCAGGAGTTGATCTACGGGCTGCTTCTGGTGGTGGTCGCGGTCCCTGGGTTGTTCGAGTTCCACGTCAATCCAGCGATCCCGATCATCGCTGTGGTGGTGGCTGGATTGGCCCTGGCCGTCCTCACCGTGCCCTCGCTTTTCCACCTCTTGCACGCCCTGGGGGAGCGTGTCCTCGGGGTTCGCCGGCTCCTGGACCCCCTGGACGAGCTGCACGCCGAGACCGTGGAGCTGCTCCACCGGCCGGACACCCTGGGCTGGTCCTTCATCGGCTTGGCGCAGGTGGTGGCGATGAGCACGGCCTTCTGGCTCGTGCTCAGCGCCCTGGCGCCCGGGCGGTTGAGCTGGCCGGAGGCGGCCTCGGTGTACGCCGTGGCCAGCATCGGCGGGGCGATCAGCCTCATCCCCGGAGGGCTGGGGGCCTCTGAGGCGACCTTCGCCGGGGTCCTCATAGTGGCCGGCTTGCCCCCCGCCCCGGCCACGGCTGTCGCGCTGATGCAGCGGGTGGCTGACCAGGGGGTGGCAACCGTCGCCGGACTGGTCGCCTACGCGTATGCCCGCCACCGCTACCGGCTGCGCCGACTTTTCGGCTGACCGGCGGGTGCCTGGGGGCGATCGCGTCTAGAAGCGCACCGGGCGCGAGAACGCCGCCTTCCCCGCGAACTCAGCCTGAGGGCCCAGCTCCTCCTCGATGCGCAGGAGCTGGTTGTACTTCTCCACACGCTCGCCCCGAGAGGGGGCTCCGGACTTCAGGTGGCCGGTGTCCAGCCCGACCGTCAGGTCGGCGATGAAGCTGTCCACGGTCTCGCCCGAGCGATGGGAGACGAAGGCGCCCCAGCCATGGAACTGCGCCAGCCTGGTGGCGGCCACGGTCTCCGACAGGGTGCCGATCTGGTTCAGCTTGATGAGAGCGGCATTGGCGACATCCTCGTCGATCCCCCGCTGGATGAGCGCGGGATTGGTGCAGAAGAGGTCGTCGCCCACCAGCTCGATGGTCTGCCCCAGCAGACGGTTCAAAGCCTTCCAGCCGTCCCAGTCGTCCTCGGCCAGGCCGTCTTCGAGAAGGCAGATGGGGTAGTCGGCGACCAGCTCTGAGTAGTAGGCAGCCATCTCCTCCGAGCTGAGCTCCAGGCCATCTCGGCGCAGGTGGTATCTGCCGTCGCGGTGGAACTCGCTGGAGGCCGGGTCCATGGCGATCCCCACATCCGCGCCGGGGCGCAGTCCCGCCTTCTCAATGGCGGCCATGATGAGGTCAAGAGGCTCGCGGTTGGACCGCACCTTGGGAGCGAAGCCGCCCTCGTCCCCGACCCCCACCGACATCTCCCTGGCGACCAGCTCTGACTGCAGTGCCCGGTAGATCTCCGAGCCCCACCTCAGCGCTTCGGCGAAGTCGGGCGCTCCGTAGGGGGCGATCATGAACTCCTGGAAGTCGGCGCCCTGCCAGTGGGCATGGACCCCACCGTTGAGGATGTTCATCATGGGGACCGGGAGGCGCCTCGTGCCCACTCCCCCCAGGTACCGATAGAGGGGAAGGCCTGTGGCCTGGGCGGCGGCTCGAGCGCAGGCGAGGGAGACTCCCAGGATGACGTTGGCGCCGATCCGTCCCTTGTTGGGAGTGCCATCGAGGGCGATCAGGGTCTGGTCGATCTGCACTTGGTGCCGCGCGTCCATCCCCAACAGCGCGGGGAGAATCGACCCCTGGACCTCGACGAGCGCTTGCCTTACGCCCTTGCCCCCGTAGCGCCCCAGCTCCCCGTCGCGCAGCTCGACGGCCTCCTTGCTCCCTGTGGAGGCCCCCGACGGCACCGCCGCCCGGGCCAGGGCCCCGCCCTCCAGAAGAGCCTCGACCTCCACGGTGGGATTGCCGCGCGAGTCGAGGATCTCTCGCGCCCTAAGATCGGCGATGCCAGTGTTCACCTGCGGCCCTCCAGAGCTGGGCGTCGTGGAGCTGGCTCCACGGGGTCGCTTCTATGATCCCATCGGCACCATCCCGCCCGCCCCCCGGATTACACCTGACAAGCGGCGGAGTTCGAGCCGTCAGGCGTCGTAGTCGAGCACGATCTGGTCGGTGAGCGGATGGGCCTGGCAGGTGAGCACGAAGCCTTGCTCCCGATCCCTGGCGTCCAGGGCGTAGGTGTGGTCCATGACGACCCGTCCCTCGACGAGGCGGGCGCGGCAGGTGGCACAAACGCCTCCCTTGCAGGAGAATGGGGCGTCCTCGCGGACCGCCGCCAGTCCATCAACCAGGGCGACGTCGCGGCGGGTGATGAAGGTGGTCTCCCTACCGTTCAGGCGGGCCCTGACGGTGACCTCACCAGGACGGGCGAGCTCAACGGCCTCGGCGGCGGACCGCACCGGAGGCTCGTCCTCGACGAAGAAGAGCTCCCGCTTGATCCTCTCTGGGGGGATCCCGGCCTCACCCAGGACCTGCTGGGCGTTGCCGACCATCCCTAGGGGGCCGCACAGGTACCAGGTGGACACTGCCTGCGGCCTTCCGAGCTCTTGAACCAGCTGTGTCAGCCGGGCGCGGTCCAGCCTCCCGTTGCGGGCAGTCACCGTCTGTGGCTCCCGGGAGAAGAGGTGGACGAGCTGTACTCGCGCCGGCCAGCGGTCCTTGAGGTCGGCCAGTTCGTCGAGGAACATCGCCGAACCCACAGAGCGGTTGGAGTACACGACAGTGAACTCGGCCTCCGGGTCGGATCGTAACGCCGTGGCCACCAGCGAGAGCACCGGGGTGATCCCCGACCCCGCCGCCAGAGCGACCAACCGCCCGAGCGACGGGCCCTCGGCCAAGGTGAACGAGCCGGCCGGGGGCATCACGTCCACCAGTTCCCCCACCCGAAGGTTGTCGTGGATGTGGGTGGACACCAAGCCCCCGGCCAGCCTCCTGACTCCGACTCGGAGCGGTCCATGCGGCGCGGGGCTGCAGATGGAGTAGGAGCGGCGCTGTTCCCCATCTCCCAGGTCGAAGCGCAGGGTGAGGTGCTGGCCCGCCCGGAACTGGAAGACGTCCCTGAGGCCCCTGGGAGCCTCGAAGGTGACGGCCACGGCGTCCTCCGCCACTCGCTGGATTTCCGAGACTTCCAGCTGGTGAAAGTTGCCCCGGACGCCGCCCCGAGGGAGTTCCACGGGAGCGATCACCGCAGAGCCTTGAAATGTTCGAAGGGCTCACTGCAGTCCTGGCACCGCCAGAGCGACTTGCAGGCGGTGGAGCCGAAGCGGCTCAGCTGTCTGGTTCGGAGCGACCCACAGTGAGGGCATTTGAGGGTGAGCGTAATCGGGGCTGGAGCCGCGGGTGGGGGAGGGGCTATATCCATCGCCTCCAGCTTGGCCCGGGCCCGGGGTCCGAGGCGGTCGGTGCTCCAGGCGGGTGCCAGCTCGGTGTCCACCTGGACCGCTGGGAATCCCGCGTCCATCAGGGTGCGGCGCACATCCTCCGCCATCTGCCCCACGGCGGGGCATCCTGAGTACGTCGGGGTCAGCACCACCCGGACCGTGCCCTCCGGGCCCACCTCCACCCGGCGCAGGATCCCAAGATCCTCCAGGGTCAGGAAGGGAAGCTCAGGGTCCGGCACTTCGGCTGCCAGCCGCCGGGCCAGCTCCTCACCAGGTGGCATTGGGATGGGAGCGGTGCAGATGCTGCATCTCCGCCAGGAGATGGCCGAGGTGCTCGGAATGGGACCCTCGGCGCCCCCCGGACTGCCAAGCCGAGAACTCCGGGATCTCCAAGTGCGACGACTCGAGCTGAGACTGGATCGTCTTCCGCCAAGGCCCCTCGATCGAGGCGAGCGGCGGCAGGGCGCCCAGGTCCGCGGCCCGACCCCAGGCCTCGGTGGGCTCGAAGAGCTCCTTCGTGTACGGCCAGAGCAGATCCAGAGCCCGACGCATCCTACTGTGGCTCTCCTCGGTTCCACCACCCAGCCGCTGGACCCAGAGGCGCGCGTGCTCAAGGTGGTAGCGCGCCTCCATGACTCCCTTGGCGGCGATGGCGGCCAGCCGCGGCTCGGTCCCCGACGAGATCCGGTCGTAGAGGAGCTCCTGGTAGGCGGAGAAGAGCAGCTGGCGCGTCATGGTGACGGCGAAGTCACCGTTGGGCTGCTCCACCAGGAGTAGGTTGCGGAAATCACGGTCATCTCGCCAGTAGGCGAGCTGGTCCTCGTCCCGGCCCCGGCCCTCGGCCTCGCCCGCCAGGCTGAGCAGGGAGCGAGCCTGTCCCAGGAGGTCCAGCGCCAGGTTGGCCAGGGCCACCTCCTCCTCCAGCTCCGGCGCGTGGGTGGTCCACTCGGCCAGCCGGTGGGAGAGGACCAGGCAGTCATCGCCCAGCGCCAGTGCGACTTCGTGAAGATCGAGGGCCGAGAGCCCAGCGACTCCGGCGGTCAAAGCTGGAGGTCCTCAGGGACCTTGTAGAAGGTGGGGTGGCGGTATGCCTTGTCGGCAGGAGGATCGAACAGTGGGCCTTGGTCGTCGGGGTCGGAGGCGTGCACCTCGGTGGAGCGGACAACCCAGATGGAGACCCCCTCACCCCTCCGGGTGTAGAGATCGCGGGCGTTCTGCAGGGCCAGCTCGGGATCCGGAGCGTGCAGGGAACCCACATGCTGGTGGGCGAGCCCACGCCTCCCCCTGAGGAAGACCTCCCAGAGCGGCCAGTCGTCCGACTCGCTCAAGCAGCCGACGTCCGGCTCTGCTGGCGGCCTTCCCATGCTCGGGCCGCCTCGCGGACCCAGGCGCCCTCCTCATCTGCTGCCCGGCGGACTGAGATCCGCTGCTGGTTGCAGGGGCCGTGGCCACCGACCACCTGGCGAAACTCCTCCCAGTCGATGGGGCCGAAGTCAAAGTGGCCCCGCGCCTCGTTCCATCGGAGATCCGGGTCCGGCAGCTCCAGGCGTAGCGCTTGTGCCTGGGGAACTGTCATGTCCACGAACCGCTGGCGGAGATCGTCGTTGCTGACCCGCTTGATCTTCCAGGCCATCGACTGGGCGGTGTTGGGGGACTCTGTGTCCGGAGGCCCGAACATCATCAGGGACGGCCACCACCAGCGGTTCACCGCGTCCTGAGCCATCTCATGCTGAGCCTTGGTGCCGCGAGATAGCTCGGCCAACAACTCGAAGCCCTGGCGCTGGTGGAAGGACTCCTCCCGGCAGATCCGCACCATGGCCCGGGCGTAGGGCCCGTACGAGGTCTTGGTGAGGGCGAGCTGGTTGGTGATGGCCGCGCCGTCGACCAGCCAGCCGATGGCCCCCACGTCCGCCCAGGTCAGGGTAGGGTAGTTGAAAATGCTGGAGTACTTCTGACGGCCGGCGATGAGAAGGTCGGTGAGCTCCCTTCGCTCCACTCCGAGGGTCTCGGCAGCCGCGTACAGGTAAAGACCGTGACCGGCCTCGTCCTGGACCTTGGCCAAGAGGATGGCCTTGCGACGGAGGGAGGGGGCGCGGGTGATCCAATTCCCCTCGGGCTGCATCCCGATGATCTCGGAGTGGGCATGCTGGGCGATCTGGCGGATCATGGTGCTCCGGTAGCGCTCCGGCATCCAGTCGCGGGGCTCCACCGTGCGGTCCGAGTCGATGGCTTCCTGGAAGGCCAGTTCCCGGCTCTCTTCGGAGTAGGTGGGGGACATGGCTGCTCCTTTCCCGACCGGTCGTTCGGTTCCCATTTTGGACCGGGCCCCAGGCGCTGTCAATTTGCGGCCCCATACTTGGCGACGTGGCTGACGGAGTTGGAGGTGGCCAGATCAAGCGACCTCGGTACGACCCGGACCGCCTGCTCGAGGTCGCGGTCCAACAGTTCATCCACCGTGGCTACGAGGCGACCAGCATGGCGCAACTGGCCAAGGCCGCGGGCTTGGGCAAGTCCTCGATCTACCACCACTTCCCCAGCAAGGAGGCCATCCTGCATCGGGCCCTGAGCCGGGCCCTGGACGCTCTCTTCGCCGTCCTCGAGGAGGAAGGGGCGCGCCTGGGACCTCCCGCGGCCCGGCTGGAGCACCTCCTGCGACGCACCGTCGAGGTGTTGGTGCTGGAGTTGCCCTACGTCACGCTTCTTCTTAGGGTGCGCGGGAACTCGAAGACCGAGCTGTGGGCACTGGAGCGCCGGCGCCACTTCGATCGGAGGGTGGCTGAGCTGGTGGCCGCGACCGCCAGCACGGGGGTCCTGCGCCAGGGGCTGGATCCGGGCCTCGGTGCCCGGCTCCTCCTTGGGATGGTGAATTCGATCAGCGAGTGGTACCGCCCCGGGGGGCCCCTGTCCGCCGCCGACCTGGCTCGGGTGGCGGCCTCGGTCGGACTCCACGGAATATCGGGGCAGCGGGGGCCGGCGCCGCCAGGTCCGCCGGCGCGATGATCGGCCGATGACCGACTGGGTTCACGTCTGCCGCCATCCCACCGTGTCAGATCGCCTAGCTCAGCTGCGGGCGGAGGCAACCTCCCGCTCGCGCTTTCGAGAGCTGGTTGCCGAGGTTGCCGGCTTCCTCGCCTTCGAGGCCCTGGCCGATCTGGAGATGAGGCCTGTGAGCGTCCGGACCCCGGTGGGGGAGGGGGAGTGCCAGGAGATCGTGGAGGCGCCGCTTCTGGTGCCGATCCTGAGGGCCGGGCTGGGCATGGTGCCGGGAGTCCAGTTGGTAGCTCCAACGTGCGATGTCGCGCATCTGGGGTTGAAGCGGGATGAGGCCACCCTGGCAGCCGTCTGCTATTTGGACGGACTTCCCGCCGATCTGTCCGGCCGGCGGGTGGTCGTCTGCGACCCCATGCTGGCCACCGGGGGCTCGCTCGTGGAGGCGGTGCGGTTCGTGGAGAGGCGAAAGGCGGCTCGAGTCCAGGTGCTGAGCGTGGTGGCCAGCCGACCAGGCCTGGAGCGCTTCCATGCCGAGGCGCCAGGGATCGAGGTTTGGTGCGCTGCTGTGGATCCCACTCTGGATGCCCGTGGCTACATCGTCCCCGGGCTGGGAGACGCGGGAGACCGCCTCTTCGGCCCTCCCGGAGATGGTCTGATGTCCGGGGTCCGCTCATCCTGGTCCGGCCTCTGAACGCCTCCGCCTGCTCCTGCTCCCGCGCCGAGGAAGACCGTGGTTTCCCGGCCAGTGACGCTGCCTGCTGGCGACCGGCTTTGGCGGCCCTGGGTGCCGGGGCCCTGCGGGGACCTGCCGCCAGTTCTGAGCGAGTGGCTTGGGAAACGGGAGCTCCGGTGGGACTATTGGCAGCTTGTGGGGTCCTTTCGTGAGATGGTGGCTCTGGTGCTCTCGGAGACCACGCCAGGGGACGTCCTCACCTATGGGGAGGTGGCCAGGCTAGCCGGTCACCCCGGCGCTGCTCGCGCGGTGGGGAGGGTGCTGGCGACCTCCAGCGGGCTGCCCTGGTGGCGGGTGGTGACCGCCAGCGGCCGCCTGGTGCCCGGGCTGGAGGCGGAGCAGTCCCGACGGCTGGAGCAGGAGATCGGTGGCGGCCTAGAAAAGGTCAGCCGGCCGGCGGATGGGGCCGCAGGTCCAGGACCCGCTTGGCCTTCCCCAGAGAACGCTCCAGTAGGCCGGGCTCGATCACGTCGGTTCCCACGGTGACCCCAAGGGCCTGCTTCAAGCGCTCGGACAGCTCTCCGCCCATCCTCTCCCTCCGCTCGGCGCTGGCCGCCTCCGGGCGCGCCTCCACCCTCACCGTCATCTCGTCGAGTCGCTCTGGCCGGCTGAGCACGCAGAGGAAGTGAGGTGACAGCCCGGGGACCCTCAGGATGAGCTCCTCCACCTGGCTGGGGAATAGATTGACTCCGCGCAGGATGATCATGTCGTCGGACCGCCCTCGGATGCGCTCCATTCGCCGCATGGGACGGGCCGTCCCCGGCAGCAGCCGGGTCAGGTCGCGGGTGCGGTAGCGGAGCAGCGGCATCGCCTCCTTGGTGAGAGTGGTCAGAACCAGCTCACCCACCTCCCCGTCCGGCAGGGGATGACCGGATACCGGATCCACCACCTCAGGAAGGAAGTGGTCCTCCCAAAGAGTCAAGCCGTCCTTGGTCTCCACGCACTCCTGGGCCACGCCCGGTCCCATCACCTCGGAGAGCCCGTAGATATCCACGGCGTGCATATCGGCCCGCTCCTCGATCTCACGCCGCATCTCCTCGGTCCAGGGCTCGGCGCCGAAGATCCCCACCTTGAGATTGGACTCCCGCGGGTCGATCCCGAGGCGCTCGAACTCGTCGAGGATGACCAGCATGTACGACGGGGTGAGCATGATCACGTCGGCCTGAAGGTCCCGGAGCAGGGTCACCTGGCGCTCGGTCATCCCTCCGGAAGCCGGCACCACGGTGCATCCCAGCCGCTCGGCGCCGTAGTGCGCCCCCAGGCCACCGGTGAAGAGTCCGTAGCCGTAGGCCACGTGAACCAGGTCACCCGGTCGCCCCCCCGCCGCCCGGATGCTGCGAGCGACCAGGGAGGACCAGGTGTCCAGGTCCCGGCCGGTGTAGGCGACCACAGTCGGCTTGCCCGTGGTGCCGCTGGAGGCGTGAATGCGCCGCAACTGGGAACGAGGGACAGCGAGCATTCCCAGGGGATAGTTCCGGCGGAGCTGCTCCTTTTCCGTGAAGGGAAGATGGCGAAGATCCTCCAGGGAGCGGATGTCCTCCGGATGGATCCCCGCGTCGCCCAGGCTGCGTCTGTAGAAGGGCACGTTGTCGTAGGCGTGGGCCACCGTCTCGCGGAGGCGGGTCAACTGCAGGTCCAGCAGCTGTTCCCGTGGAGCGCGCTCCTCCGGGTCGAGGGTGGAGGGATCCGGGGTGAGGTCCCGCACTTCAGCGGGACTCCCGGATGGAGGGATCTCCGCCGGCCAGCCTGCGGGAGCGGCCGCGAAACTCAGCCACCAGTCGTTGACTCGTGGACTCGCGCACCGTGACATCGTAGATGCCGCTTCTGCCCTGGAGATGGCGCTCGGTGGCTGTGGCCTCCAGCTCTTCCCCGACGGCGGCCGGGCTCAAGAAGTCGACAGTGGCCCCGGCAGCCACCACGGTGCCTCCATGGGAGTTGCACGCAAAGGCGAAGGCGGAGTCGGCCAGGGCGAAGATCATCCCGCCATGGCAGATGCCGTGCCCGTTGACCATCCTGGAGGTGATCCGCATCGCGACCCGGCTTCTGCCCGGGGCGACCTCGAGCAGCGCCATCCCCAACCATTGGGAGGCCTGATCCTGCTCCCAGAGATCGGGTCCGGACCCCGTCTGAGCAGATGGTGGCCGTACCCCTGGGCTGGCCTGGTCCATGGCCAGTATGGTAGAGGGAGGCTCCGACCGAAGTCGGGCCAAGCACCTCGAGCCGGATTGGGAGAGGCCTTTCCTTATGCAGCAGTCGTACTCGGTTGTCCGAGTCATCCAGGCCTCCCCGGCGGCCATCTTCGCCCTGGTTGCCGACGCCTCCCGCCACCCCGACATTGACGGCTCCGGCACCGTGCGGCGGCTGCGCGCCGGTGCAACTCGGATGCTGTCGCTGGGAGCGGTGTTCGGGATGGAGATGAGGGTCGGGGTCCGGTATTCGATGCGGAACGAGGTGATCGAGTTCGAACCCGTCCGGCGCATCGCGTGGCGGACCACCGTGGCCGGCCCTCTGGGGCGATGGGTCGGGGGCCGGATCTGGCGCTACGAGCTCGAGGAGGTCGACGACGGGACCAGGGTGAGCGAGACCTGGGACATCTCCGGGGACAAGCAGCGCTGGCTGCTCGGTCGGTTCGGCACTCCAGCGAGTACCGTGCGCAACATGGCCCGGACCCTGGAGCGCATTACCGAGCTCACCGAGGCCGGACGTCCCCCAGCTCACCCGGAGGCGGGATGACCGACCCGGGCCCCCGACGGGTCGGCTGGCTGGCGATCGCTGTGGGCACGGTGCTTCTGGTGGGCGCCGGACCACTGAGCCGCAAGGCCTTGGGGCCCACGGACTCCGGACGCCTTGGTCTGCAACTGGCAGGAATCCGGGACCTGGCCATCGGGGTGGCCATGGCCCGCTCACGGGGCGGAGATGGTCTCGCGAGTGCGACCTGGGCTCGGGTGGCCGTGGCCATTCAGGTCGGCGACCTCGCAGTGTTTCTGCTCCAGTGGCGGCGCCGCAGGATCGGCTGGATGCCGGTGGCGGGAACCGCAGCGGGGGCGGCCGCCACCTGGCGGCTCCTGCGCGGTTAGAGTCCGTCCGGCGCCGCCCCCTCCACAACCCTCCCGGCGTTGAGGCGCGGCTCAAGCGGCTGGTGGCCGACCTTCTCAGGCGGCCTACCGCCGGCCCTCGCCGCCCTGGAGGACCCAGGCCGGAAGCTCCACAATGGCGAGGACGACCGGGCAGATGAGGAAGGCGACCAGCACATAGACAGGCCAGGGGCCCATGATCCGAAGGGGGTCCCAGCCCGCCGGGGGGCGTCGAAGGAACATGTAGTCGCCCCGGGATGCCAGATTCACCACTCCATCGATGGAGGCCAGAGCGGTGGTGGCAAGCCAGGCCCAGACCACCATGCTCCAGCCGACTTTCGGTCCCGGCCGAGCGGCGCCGATGACCATGGCTCCCGCCAAAAGGGTCGCGTGGTCCACCCAGAACGCGAAGTAGAGAGGGGAGGGCGGGACGGCACCAGGTGCCGGGAAGGCGAGCGCCAGCAGCGCGCTGGGAACCGCCAGCAGGTATGCCAGCCCCGCCAGCCGGGGCATGCGGCCCCCTGCCAGGGCGCCGATCATGAGGATGGTGGCCAGGTCCGAGAGCTGAAGGGGAAGGTTGGAGGAGGCGGCCCAACTTCTGGTGAGAAGCGGCCAGAGAAGAAGGGTGGCCTCCGATGCCGCCAACAGGCCGGCGAGGGCCAAGTGAAGCGCTGATGCTGCCGAGGGGGAGCGCCGACCCACCCAGGCCAGCACGCCGGCGCCGGCGACGGAGATGGGGAGCGCCACCGCGACTGGGTTCATGCGGGGTTGCCGTGCGCCGACACGGCGGCCGTGACAGAGGGTGGTGCGGGCGGTATCATCACCACGTGTCAGAACATACGTGCGGTGTACTGCTGATGCGCGGTGGAGGAGGGGAGCCGGTGATCCTGGATCGGGTCCTCCTGTCCCATGGCGTCGCCTCCCTGCCGCCCAACGCCATCGGCGCAGGGACGCTCAGCACAGTCCTGGCTGGCCCGGACCGTCGGGTTCGCAAGCTGACGGTGCGGAGCTCGGCGAGGGACACCGCCACGATCAGCTGCGACGGCCCTCTGCCGCAGGCCCGTGAGGCGGAGTGGTGGCTGGGACAAGTTGCCAAGATGCTGCGCTTGGAGGATGACCTGACCGCCTTCTACGAGCTCGCGGCCGCCGACCCGGAGCTGGCGTGGGTGGTGGCGGGCGCGGGCAGGATGCTGGCCGCGCCCACGGTGTTTGAGGAGGTTGTCAAGACCATCTGCACCACCAACTGCTCCTGGGCGGCCACCGAACGGATGGTGAAGGCCCTGGTCGAGAACCTCGGCACAGCTGGGGAGGACGGGACGCGCACCTTTCCCACGGCCGAGCAGATGGCCGAGGCCCCATCGTCCGTCTATCGCGAGCGGATGAGGGCCGGCTACCGCGCCCGGTACCTGCAGGAGTGTGCCCAGATGGTCGCCAGCGGCAGGGTCACCTTGGAGGACCTTCGGGATCCGGGCCTTCCCGATGAGGAGGTGGAACGCCGACTCCTCTCCCTGCCGGGAGTCGGCCCGTATGCCGTGAGCCATCTGATGCTGACCGCCCTCGGTCGCTACCACCGCCTGGTACTGGACTCGTGGACGCTGCCGACGTGGGCCAAGCTCAGCGGCGCGCCCCCCGACGCCCGGGCGGTCGAGGCTCGCTTCGCATCCTTTGGCCGGTACCGCGGGCTGGCCTTCTGGATGTATCTCACCGAGCACTGGACTGAGTCGCAGGTGGAATGATGACCCGCCAGGAGCCCGCTGCAGCCGCCCTCGAGTTACATCTGTCGGAGCCGCTGGCGGGCCACCCGGAAAATCAGCGCCCCCGACAGGATCACCACCAGGGCGAATCCCGCGATGACCAGCTGGGCAGGCCCAGACTGGGCGGGCCCTGAGGTAGAGAACAGGAAGAGTCCCGGGGCGGCTAGCCCTATCAGCAAGAGCCAGAGGCCGGTGACGACCATGGCCCCACCAGCCAGGATCCCGATGACACCGATGGTCACGGAGTAGGCGACGCCTCCGGGAGTTCGCCCGGCCTTCGAACCATCAACCCGGGCGAGCAGAACGTACAGTGCTCCGATCACGACCGCCAGCATCAGGACCGTGACCGCGGAGACCATTCGCAGCGATCGTAGGCGTCGGAGGGGCCGGAGGCAAGGGATGGGGCGGTCTATACCGCCGGGCGCCACGTCAGGGTGCCGGACGCCAGCGTGACCTCGTAGCACACGATAAGGTCTCTTATCAGGACCTTAAGGCACTGGATGCAGGACACCGCCCTGGTCTCCCCCTGGGACCGGATTCCGAGATCCGGCCACGGTCTCGCCGACCCTAGCTCGGTGACGGCAGCGCCTCGACGTCCCGCGCCCCAGGGATCAGGACCGCCAACGCGCACATGGCTGACAGGACGCCACTCAGGGCCAGCGTCGTTCGGACCCCTATGGCGCTGCCCAGCACGCCCCCCAAGACCATCCCCAGGGGCGTCAGGGTCATCACCATGACGAAGGATGCGGAGGAGGCCCGGCCCAGGAGCTCGGAGGGCACGGAGCGCTGCAGGCGGGTGAAGTACAGCACATCACCCTAGACCACGAGGCCGGCAGCCGCAGCGGATAGCGCTCCGGCCGCAATTGCGTCCGGGGCTCGGGAGAGGGCGACCACCATGAGGCCGGAAAGCCCGTACGCGGCCCACATCGTCTCCAAGAGGTGTTTGGGCTCCCCGAGCCTGCCAGCGACCAGCGATGCCGCCACACCTGCCGCACCCCCGGCCGCGTACACCCGTCCAAGGGCCACCGGACCGTCCCCGAGCACGTGACGGACAAGGGTCGGAGGCAGGACGGTGTAGGACCCGAGTCCGGCAAGGTTGGCCAGCGCCGCTTTCACCAGAAGGATGAACAGTCAGCGCCTCGTGGCGATGTAGCGCAGGCCCTGGAGCGCCTCCCGGACCACCGTGGCTCGCTCACCTTGCGGCCGTTGCCGGTCGTGCAGCGCCGCGGTCAGTCCAGCCGAAACGACGAAGGTGGCGGCATCGAACGCGAACGAGCCGGCGACTCCGTTGGCCGCCGCCGCGGCCCCACCCAGGGCCGGGCCGACAAGGTTCACCGAGAGCCCGGAGCTCGCGCTGTTGAGGGCGTTGGCCGCGGCCAGGTGGTCGGATGCCACCACCTCCGGGAGGATGGCCGTCTGGGCCGGTCCTCCGCAGGCGGCCGCGACTCCGAACACCACCGCCATGGCGACCAGCCCCCAAATGTTGATCGCTCCCAGCAGCACCAGCCCGGCCACCAGGCCAACCGCCACACTCCGGACCAGGTCGGCCGCCAGAAGGCTGGTCCGGCGCGGAAAGCGATCCGCGACCACCCCACCGACCAGAGCCAGGGCGACTTCCGGGACGGTGCGGGCCGCCAGCACTGCGGCGAGTCCGGACGGGGCCGGATCGAGTTTCAGCGCCTCCAGCGCCAGGGTCACGGTGGTGACTCCGTCGCCCAGCTGGGATACCAGGTTTGGCGCTCCAGAGCAGCCGGTAGTCTCTGGACCGAAGGGGGCCGGCCAGCCGCGACCTGGCGCTTGCACGCACAGTTTGGCCCCTCGAAGGCGTGGTGAGCTGAAGTGCCCTCCGTTCCGCACCCCCAGGACCAGTGCTCGGAGGAGAGAGGGATCTCAATCGCTCTGGGCGCCTCGACCACGTTGCCGGTGGACTGATGAGGCTTGCCCCAGCCCAATTGGAGGCACCCTCCCTCATGGTCCGCGGGTGCTTGGGACGACGTTCGCTAGACTCCTATGGACCCAGCCACCTCGCCCCCCCTTTGACCCGCACCTTGAGCCGACCATACAGAGTCTCCAGTTCACTTCCCACCACACTCCTGGATGAGGGGCCGCGAGGCAACGAGCGGCTCACCGCCGGGTTGGCGGTGGTCCTGCTCGTGGCCCTCGCCATCGAGGGAGCGACCCTGCTGGTGATCCGGCAGTCGATCGTGCTGCACATCTTCCTGGGCCTGGTGCTGGTACCCCTGACAGCACTCAAGCTGGCCAGTACCGGGTACCGCATCGCCCGTTACTACATGGGCTCCCAGCCATACGTGCGGCGCGGACCACCCGCGGTCATCCCCCGGCTCCTCGGCCCGGTGGTGGCTGTGCTGACGGTGGGATTGCTGGCGACCGGCGTGGCCTTGGTCCTGATTCCGGCCGGTCCCAGCTCCCTCCTGACGCTGCACAAGGTGGTCTTCGTGCTCTGGTTTGGGGCCATGACCATCCACGTTCTCATCCATCTCGTAGACCTGCCCGGTCCGGGCATGGCCGACTGGCGTCCCGGGGCCTCGTGGCTGCCGGGACTAAGAGGTCGCCGCGCCGCGGTGGCCGCGTGCCTGGCGCTGGGCGTGGTGCTGGGCCTAGTCTTCCTCCCCGCAAGCTCCGCTTGGGCGCACTACCTTGCCGGGGGAGGCTTCACGGGCTGACTGCCGGGTCCCCTCCCCCACTCCAGCTCAGCTCCCGTGCTGGCAATCGGCCTCAGCGACGGCCGGGATGGGGCCCGGAAACCAGCGGGAGCCGGCGGCGGTGCCACGCGCTGGTGCCACCGTGGACTGAGACCGCCTCCAATCCCCGCCCGGCGAGCAGCCGCGCAGCCACCCGGCTGCGGTGACCGGTGGCGCAGATGACGTGCACCTGGCCCCTCCCGGCGAGCTCGGTCGCCCGTCTGGCCAGGTCGGTGAGCGGAAACGAGTGAGCCCCCGGCACATGTCCACGCCGGTACTCGTGCGGCTGGCGCACGTCGACGACAAAGCATCCCTTGCGGTGCAACTCGGCGAACTCGTCGATGGTCACCGTGGGCACTGACCAGCGGCGGAGGAATCCCAACATACCCACTGGAGTATATTCGAGGTCGCGTTTCTGGAGGCAACCGGTGGCCGCCTAGGGAGGACTGAAGTTGCAGCTCGAGGCCAAATCTGCCGACGAGGTCCTGAAGCGTCTGCGGCGGGCCCACGGCCAGATCGCGGGCGTAATCTCCATGATCGAGGCAGGGAGGGACTGCGAGGAGGTGGTGACCCAACTCGCGGCCGCCTCCCGGGCCCTGGACAGGGCGGGTTTCAAGATCATCGCCTGCGGCCTCCGACAGTGCGCGGACGGTTCACGGGAGTTGAGGGAGACGAGCGAGGCCCAACTCGAGCATCTCTTCCTCTCCCTCGCCTGAGTTCCCTGAGGCGGAGCCGGCCCGCACCGTCCCAGGGTCGCTCCCGCCGCCGGGCGCAGCGCTTGTGATGGCCCTGGTCGAGGCCGGAATTGACGTCCGCACTTTCGACCGCACGGCCGGGGGGGCCTCCACCGTGAGTGCGGCCTCCGAGGCGGTGCCAGACCGCACCATCGCCTCCCTACTGGGCCGGGCCCCCGCCAACCTGGTGTTGCGCCACTTTGGACGTTCAGGGGGATCACGAGTGGGGTCCGCCTCGGCTCGTGACGGCGGCAAGGTGCGGCGAGCGCTCGCGGGCGCCCGGGGGGTGAGGTTTGGCAAGCTTGCCGGGTGGTTCCCTCTCCAGCACCGCGGCGCTCCGGTCCTCCCTCTCGGGTGGTGGTCGGCGAGATGCGGCCGAGGGTGGACTGCGGACGCCGGCCTGCCAAAGCCGTGGTCGGCGAGGCGGTGCCGGTACGGGCCCGGATATTCGCGGACGGCAGGCCCCGCCTGCGCGCCCGCGGACGTTTCCTTCCCGAAGGACTCCCCGGCGGGTGGCCGGCCGCGGAAACCTTCCCACTCACACCCGTTGTGGACGACTGGTGGGAGGGTCACCTGGTGCCGGAGAGAGTCGGGTCATGGCACTTCCGGATCGAAGCATGGGAGGACCGATTTGGAACCTGGTGTGACGACGTAAGGCGTCGCCTCGACTCCGGGGTCGACCCGACGCCCGAGCTGGGCGAGGGCTGGACCCTGATGCACCAGGCGGCTCGCCGCCTGCCCGGGGAGGCAGGCGGGTCCATCGACCGGGCGGCGAGCGAGGTCGAGGGGGCTGGTCCCGAACAGGAGCTGGCCTTCCTCCTCGATGGGGACCTTCAGAGTCTGCTGGAGACGGTTGTCTGGCGGCCGCTGACGACCTCGCCCGCTCAGCCGCTGTGGGTCGAGCGGCCGAGGGCCCTCTTTGGCAGCTGGTACGAACTCTTCGTGCGCTCCCAGGGATCTGACGGCGTCCGACCCGGCTCTCTCGCCGCAGCGGCCGACCGCCTCCCCCACCTGGCTTCTTTGGGCTTCGACGTCCTCTACCTCACCCCGATCCACCCGGTTGGAGTCACCGGCAGGAGGGGGCGGAACAACGCCCCCTCTGCGCTCCCTGGCGACCCAGGTAGTCCCTGGGCCATAGGGTCAGAGGCGGGGGGGCACACCGAGGTCGACCCCGAGCTGGGAACCATGGAGGACTTCCGCCGTCTCCTCGCTCGCGCCGAAGAGGTGGGGATGGAGGTGGCCATGGACTATGCCCTTCAGTGCTCACGTGACCACCCCTGGGTGCGAGCCCATCCGGAGTGGTTCCGCCGCCGGCCCGACGGATCCATCCGACCGGCCGAAAATCCCCCCAAGCGGTACGACGACATCTACCCTCTCGACTTCAGCTGCCCGGATTGGAGGGCACTCTGGGCGGCCTGCTACGGAATCCTGGATCACTGGGCCCGACAGGGGGTGCGGATCTTCCGGGTCGACAACCCCCACACCAAGCCGGTGCCCTTCTGGGAGTACGTGGTGGGTCGCCTCCGGCTCGAGCACCCGGAGGCCGTACTCCTGGCGGAGGCCTTCACCGCCCCGGCGATGATGCGCGAACTGGCCAAGCTCGGTTTCTCCCAGTCCTACACCTACTTCACCTGGAGGCAGACCAAGGACGAGCTGGTGGCCTATGGGCGCGAGCTGGCGGAGGAAAGCGCCGACTACCTGCGTCCGAACTTCTTCGTGAACACGCCCGACATACTCACCGCCCAACTGCAGCAAGGTGGCCCGGGGGCCTTTCGCTCCCGGCTCCTTCTCGCCTCCACCCTATCCTCGAGTTACGGGATCTACAGCGGCTTCGAGCATCTGGAGCGGGTGGCGCTGCGGCCAGGGAGTGAGGAGTACCTGGACTCCGAGAAGTACCAGTACCGCCCCCGACCAGACCATGGCGACCAGGCCATGGAGGCGCTGATCTCCACCGTGAACGCCGCCAGACGGGGTCACCCAGCCCTGCAGCAGTTCCGCCGGGTCTTCTTCCACTGGGCCGACCACCCTGACATCCTCTGCTACTCCAAGTCCACCCCCAACCTCGAGGACCGGGTACTGGTGGTCGTCAACCTCGATCCCTGGCAGGCCCACGAGTCCATGGTCCACCTTGATCTGACCCAGCTCGGCCTGAGTCCCCAGGCCGGCTTCGCGGTCCGGGACCTGCTGGACGGGGCGGAGTACCACTGGCGAGGAGCGCACAACTACGTGCGCCTTGACCCGGCCCATGCCCCCGGTCACCTCTTCACGGTGGCGTCGTGACTTCCCGGGAGTCCTCCCGCTGGTACCAGGACGCGGTCATGTACGAGGTGCTGGTTCGCGGCTTCTTCGATAGCAACGGCGACGGCATCGGCGACCTGCCCGGGCTGACCTCCAAACTCGACTACCTCAACTGGCTGGGTGTCGACTGCATCTGGCTGCTCCCGGTCTTCGCCTCCCCGCTCCGGGACGGCGGCTACGACATCTCCGACTTCTACGCCATCCACCCCGACTACGGCACAGTGGACGACTTCCGCGAGCTGATCGAAGCGGCCCACGCAAGGGGAATCCGAGTCATCTCGGATCTGGTGATGAACCACACCTCCGACCTTCACCCCTGGTTTCAGGAGGCCCGGAGCAGCCCCACCTCGCCCAAGCGGGACTGGTACGTCTGGAGCGACACCAACTCGCGATACCGCCAGGCAAGGGTCATCTTCGTCGACACCGAGACTTCCAACTGGACCTGGGACGAGGCGGCCGGCGCCTACTACTGGCACCGCTTCTTCCGCCATCAGCCCGACCTCAACTACGACAATCCCGAGGTCCAGGAGGCGATGCTGGACGTCATCCGCTACTGGCTGGGAATGGGGCTGGACGGGCTGCGGCTGGACGCGGTTCCTTACCTCTTCGAGCGCGAAGGCACGAACTGTGAGAACCTGCCTGAGACCCACCAGTACCTGAAGCGGGTCCGCGCCGTCGTGGACGCCGAGTTCCCCGACCGGGTCTTGCTGGCGGAGGCCAATCAGTGGCCCCGGGACGTCCGTGCCTACTACGGCGACGGGGACGAGTGCCAGATGTGCTTTCACTTCCCCCTCATGCCCAGGATGTTCATGGCCCTGCGCCAGGAGCAGCGCTACCCCATCACCGAGATCCTGGCGGACACGCCGCCCATTCCTGAGGGCTGCCAGTGGGGCCTTTTCCTGCGCAATCACGACGAGCTGACCCTGGAGATGGTGACCGACAGCGAGCGCGACTACATGTATGCGGAATTCGCCGCCGACCCTCGCATGAAGCTCAACTTGGGCATCCGTCGGCGTCTTGCCCCGCTACTGGGAAACGGCCGCCGTCAGATGGAGCTCTTCATCGCCCTGCTCCTCTCCCTGCCCGGGACCCCAATCCTGTATTACGGGGATGAGATCGGGATGGGTGACAACGTATACGTGCGCGACCGCGATGGCGTGCGCACCCCGATGCAGTGGAACGCCGACCGCTGCGGTGGATTCTCCCGCGCGGACTTCGCGCAGCTTTACCTGCCCCCGCTGATGGACCCGGTTTACGGCTATCAGGCCTGCAATGTGGAACAGCAGCAGCGCAGTGAAAGCTCACTGTTACAGTGGGTGCGCCGGTTCGTACGGGTGCGCCAGGCCCACCCCGTCTTCGGGCGCGGGGACTTCACGATCGTGGAAGTCAACAACCCCTCGGTTTTCGCCTTCGTGCGATCCTCTGCGGATGAGGAGGTGCTGTGCGTGAACAACCTCTCGCGCTTCGCCCAGCCGGCAAGCCTGGCGCTGGCCACCTACTCCGGACGCTCCCCGGTGGAGCTGGTGGGCAGGGTCCCCTTCCCGAAGATCGGAAGGTCGCCCTATCCGCTGACACTCGGGCCCCACGGCTTCTACTGGTTGCGGCTCGAGAAAGGGTCTTGACCCTCGAGCTGGACCAGCTGCCCCAGCTGTTCGCCGAGATCGCCAGGTGGCTTCCCGGTCAGCGCTGGTTCGGTCACAAGGCGGAGGGCCCGACCTTCGTGCGTCCCCGGGGGGTCCTCTGGGTGTCCCCCCTCCCCCACCCCCGGGCCCTGGTCCTGGCCGAGGTCGGACTGGGCTCTGGGACCGTGGCCACCTACCACCTTGGTCTGGACTTCGATCCCGCGGCCTCACCGGACTCCGGCGATGTCATCTGGGAGGGGGTCGATCCCGAGGGCAGGCGCTGGTCGGTCAGGGAGGTGCTCTCCCATCCGACGTTCTCCCGGGCTCTCATAGGGGTGGCGGGATCGGAGCCCTCAGAGTCCGCGCGCCTTGTGGTGACCCCGGAAGGGGCGGAACATCACCTCACCTCCGCGCGTGGGGCCCGGGTACTCGGGCTGGAGCAGAGCAACAGCAGTCTTGTCGTGGGCGAGCGGGTGCTGGTCAAGTTCTACCGCCGAGCCTGGCCGGCCCCCAGTCCGGAAGTGGAGCTGACCTCGGCCCTAACCCGAGTAGGCTTCCCGGCCATCGCCCCGGCCCTGGGGTCCATGGAGCTGGAGGTGGGAGGTGAGCGCACCACACTGGGCCTGATCCAGCGCTACCTGGCCAACTCCACCGAGGGGATGGTGCTGGCCCAAACGTCGCTTCGCGATCTGGAGGGCGATCTGCTCATGGAGGCAGACGGTGAGGTTCCACCCCCTGAGCGCTGCCGCCGAGCCGTACTGGAACAGGGAGGCTCATTCCTTCCCGCAGCCCGCGAGCTCGGTCATCTGACCGGGGCGCTTCACCTGGCCCTAGCGTCCCCGGCCAGTGGTCTCAGGCCGCCGGCCGCCCAATTGGAGAGCTCCGACCTGCAGGCGATCCGAGACCGGGGACTCCAGCATCTGGATCGGCTTCTCCAGGTCCCCGAGCCTCGCCTGGAACCACTCCGGGTTCGCCAGGCGGATGCCAGGGGGATCCTCGTCGAGGTTGGCGGCCTGGTCCGGGCCGGAAGCAAGATCCGCGCCCACGGGGACCTGCACCTCGGGCAGGTCGCCAGAAATGACGAGGGCTGGCACTTCCTGGACTTCGAGGGCCGTCCGTCGGAGCCGCCCGAGCTCCGGCGTCAGCTGGCCTCTCCGCTGCGCGACGTGGCCGGGATGCTCCGCTCCCTGGAGTACGCGGCGGCCCTGGCCCTGCGGCAGCAGGTGCACCCCGACGAGGCCAACGCCAGAACGCTGAGCCCGTACGGGCGGGCCTGGGCCGAGGTGATGCGGGAGGCCTTCTGGCTGGCCTACTGGCGTGACCCCGGGGTGATGGCGCTTCTGCCGCCGGCCCCGGAGGACCGGGAGCTGCTGCTGCGGGCGCTGGAGCTGAATCAGTGCCTCTATGAGCTGGACTACGAGCTCAACTTCCGTCCTGACTGGATCGAGATCCCTCTGGAGGGTATCGTGCGCCTGGTGGCTGCGGGGAGCTGGTGATCCCGCCCTCAGTCAGCGCCGAGCAACTGGGACTCCTGCGCTCTGGCCGCAGCCAGGACCCCCACTCGATACTCGGCCTGCATCGTCGCGGAGAGGGCGGGACGGCCCTCGTCTGGCGGCCGGGGGTGACCGGACTCCGAGGCGTGGTGGGGGATGAGGTCTTCCCCTTCCTGGCGATGGCGGAGGACCCGGAGTTCCAACTCGCCACCCTGAACCCGCGGCAGATGTCAGCCGCCGAGGAGCTGGCGCGTTCGGGGGTGCCGCCCTTCCTGCTCAAGGAAGAGTCCTCTGGACAGACAAAGTCTGTGCCGGCCGACCCGTACAGCCTGAGCCCGACTCTCGGGCCCCAGGATCTGCACCTCCTGGCGGAGGGGAGCGATCGCTACCTGTATCGCCACCTGGGCGCCAATTCCCGTACTCACCAGGGGGTCGAGGGGACGGCCTTTGCGGTCTGGGCGCCCAACGCGCTGGGGGTGCGCCTCGTGGGCCCCTTCTGCGGGTGGGATTCCCCCACGTTGCCCATGCGCAATCTGGGGGCTTCAGGGATCTGGGAGATCTTCGTCCCCGGAGTGGAGGCGGGCACCCTGTACAAGTTCTGGATCCTCCGCCCGGATGGGAGCTGGGTGTACAAGGCAGACCCGGTAGGACGGCGCATGGAAGTGCCGCCGAGGACCGCCAGCGTCGTAGGAGCACCGTTGGACCCGGCCGGCCCCGAGTGGCGCCGGGCTCGCGACGCGAGCGAGCCGCTGAGCTCCCCGATCAGCGTCTACGAGGTGCACCTTGGTTCCTGGCGCCGACGGGAGGACGGATCACCGCTCACCTACCGGGAGCTGGGTGAGCAGTTGGGCACCTATGCCCGGGAGCTGGGCTTCACCCATGTGGAGCTGATGCCAGTGGCGGAGCACCCATTTGGAGGCTCCTGGGGCTACCAGGTGAGCGGGTATTACGCCCCCACCGCCCGCTACGGCCGTCCTCAGGACTTCCTGGACATGGTCAACTCGCTGCACCAGGCCGGGGTCGGGGTGATCCTGGACTGGGTCCCGGCCCACTTCCCCCGGGACGATTTCGCCCTCAGCCGATTCGATGGAACCGCCCTCTATGAGCACCAGGACCCCCGACTGGGCGTCCACCCCGACTGGGGGACCGCCATCTTCAACTTCGGTAGGCGCGAGGTGCGCAACTTCCTGGTGGCCAACGCCCTCTACTGGCTCGACGAGTTCGATGTGGACGGGCTCCGGGTGGATGCGGTGGCCTCCATGCTCTATCTCGATTACAGCCGCAGGCCGGGTGAGTGGGTGCCCAACCGGTTCGGCGGCCGGGAGAACCTGGAGGCGGTGGAGTTCCTCCGCGAGGTCAACGTCGCGGTCTACGGGGAGCACCCCGGTGCCCTGATGATCGCCGAGGAGTCCACCGCCTGGCCGGGGGTCAGCCGCCCGGTCTACACGGGGGGGTTGGGGTTCGGCCTGAAGTGGAACCTGGGTTGGATGCACGACACGCTCGACTACTTCTCACGTGACCCGATCCACCGTCGCTACCACCACAACTCCCTGACCTTCAGCCTGATGTACGCGTTCAGCGAGAACTTCCTGCTGCCCCTCTCCCATGACGAGGTGGTTCACGGTAAGGGCTCCTTGCTCAGCCGGATGCCCGGCGATGACTGGCGCAAGTTCGCCAATCTCCGCGCGCTCTACGGGTACATGTGGGCCCATCCGGGCAAGCAGCTGCTTTTCATGGGGAGCGAGTTCGGCCAGCGCCGGGAGTGGGATTCGGATTCGAGCCTGGACTGGCAGCTTTTGGACTTCGCAGAGCACCTCGGGGTGCAGCGCCTGGTCCGCGACCTCAACCGCGTCTACCGCTCCCACCCCTCCCTCCATGAGCTGGACTTCGATCCACGTGGTTTCCGTTGGATCGACGGGAGCAACTCCGATGCCAACGTCATCGCCTTCGCCCGTTTCGGGGAGGACGCTGGGCGCCACCTGGTCTGCCTCTGCAACCTCTCCCCCGTCCCCCGCTTCGGTTACCGGGTGGGGCTGCCCGCGTCCGGTCCGTACCGCGAGGTGCTCAACACCGACAGCCGCCACTATGGGGGCAGCGACCTCGGCAATCTCGGAGTGGTCGTGTCCAGTCCCACTCCCTGGCACGGACTGCCCAACTCGGCCACGGTGACGCTGCCACCCTTGGCCACGGTCTGGCTAGCCCCGGAACTGCGGCCAGACTGATCGGCCCGCGGGCGCCCCTACTTCTTACCGAATACGCGCGGCTCCCGGGTGAAAGGATAGGTGGCGACGTAGAGCTTCACCACCGACCCATCGGGGTCTCGCACCACTCGCATCTCCTCTCCCCGCTGGACCCCTCGTTCGCACACCCAGAGGTCCCCCTCGAGCCGGCGGTAGCGCTCGGGCTGGGCGTCGGGGGCGCCGGCCGGGCGAGCCTCGAGCGCCTCACCAGACCACGAGAAGACCCACTCCGTCCACTCGGACCACCAGCGGCCCAGGATTCCATCCACCTCCCCGGGCGCCGCGGCTCCCGGACCCCACGGCTTCTCAGCCACCTCTCCCACCGCCTCCAGCACGTCCGCTGCCAGCTGGGCGATGCCGATGCCCGATCCCGTGTTGCAGAGGAGCGCCACCGAGGTCCCGAGATGGGGCGCGGCGAACGCCGCCGCCAGGAATCCCGGCATCCCTCCTGTGTGCCCGACGAAGACGTTGGTGCCCCTCCTCACCAGCATCAAGCCCAGGCCCCATGCGAGCATCCAGCCGGACAGGTCGGCCAGCACCCTGGGGGTCCGCATCATCTCCAGCACCTCTTGGGGAAGCACCCGGTCGTTGCCCCGCCCCAGGAACTCCGCCCACCGCGAAAGGTCGCCGGCCGTGCTCCAGAGCTGGGCGGCAGGCGCGATGCCCCCGGTGTCGACCGGCTGCTCGGTCACCACCAGCTGTTGGTACGGGGTGACCGAGTACCCGACGGCCACCGGATCCTCGGGCCCCCAGGTGGTACGGACCATTCCCAGGGGAGCGAGGATCGACTCCCGGACGTACTCTTCCCAGGACTTACCCGTGACAGTGGCCAAGGCCTGGCCCAGGAGGGCAAACCCCAGATTGGAGTAGTGCCAGCCCGCCCCTGGCTCCATCACCATCCGCGCTTGGGCGGCGTTAGCGGCAAGCTCCTGGGTCGACGGGATCTCAAGCGTCTCCCACACCTCGCCTACCGGCTCTCGCTGCAAGCCAGAGGTGTGGGAGAGGAGTTGGTCCAGCCGGAGGCCACCGTGAGGGGCATCTGGCCAAACCGCCTCCAGTGGCTGCTCCAGGGATAGCCGACCGGCCCGCACCTGCTGCATGATCCCGACAGCCGTGAGCGTCTTGGTGATGGAACCGAGGCGGTACTGCACGTCCGGGCTCGCGGGAAGGCCGCGCTCGACGTCGGCAAGACCGACCGACACCTCGGCCAATCGGCGGCCGTCATGGGCCACCAC
>JAJYWQ010000008.1 GCA_021791415.1 bacterium
GCTGATCCCGCCCAATACGGCTTTCTCTGCCAGCCGAAAGTGAGCCTTGGCCGTGCCTGGGGTATCCGTGGTCTGTCCTACGTATGGCGGCACGGTGAAGGTTGAGCCGGACGGCCGACTCGCCGGCCATCTCCCGGCCCCTCACTCCGGCTAAATGGATGCCCCAATGTCCACTTATTAAGGCGAGCCATGAGTAAGCCGACATACCAGCGGACCTGTCCGAAGGTGGCTCTTGGGCCGCGCTGCCTTACTGCGTCGGGCTACTAACGCTCCCATTAGTATACGGTCCCACTGATCTCAGTGGAGCGGGAGACGGGGGTCGAACCCGCGACCTTCTCCTTGGCAAGGAGACGCTCTACCACTGAGCCACTCCCGCGGCCTCTTCGAGGATAGCAGACGCCTCACCGCGCCAGCGCCACGATGGAGAGGGCCGCAGCAAGGCCCAGCGGCCCGGCGAACCAGCCGGCGGCCCAGAAGTGCCTCGAGCGCACGGATCCCTCCCGACCACTGGGAGCGAGGATTATCAACGTGGAGAGTGAGCCGGTCGGGGCCAGATTGGCTCCCAGGTCAGCCCCGGCTATCAGGGGGATGCCCAGCCGGCGGAGTTGCCCGACGGCCCCCAGCCCGGCCATGCCCAGGAATGCCGCCGGGAGATTGTTGGCGATGGCGCTCGCCCCGGCTGCGGCCAGGCCCACGCGGACGTGCGCCCCGGCGCCACCTTGGCCCACCAGCTGGTGGGCCAGCCCGGCCAGCGGCGCGGCGGATTGCAGGCCCGCACCCAGGACGGCCAGCCCGGCCACCAGGGGGATCAGCGACCACCTGCCCTCCCGGACCGACCGCAAGGGTGACACCCCGCCCCTGGTCCACCCCATGATCACGGCCACTACTCCACCAAGGAATGTCGGCGGCCCGAGGGACAGCCCGCTCACCCCCATCAACAGGTCCACCACGAGCAGGGTTCCCAGTAGCGCGCCGAGCATGACCAGCTTGCCGGCGTCCACTTCCTGGCTGGAGAGCGCCGCGGATGACGACCTGGCGGGCAGCCGCCGGGTGAGCCACCAGGTGAGGGCAAGCCCGGCGAGGAGCACCGCCAGCAGAGCTGCCGGGGTCACCTGCAGCAGGTAGTCGGAGAGCGGGATATGATCGCGCTCGAGAACCAAGAGATTCACCGGATTGCTGACGGGGAGGACCAGGGAGGCGGCGTTGGCCATGACCGCGATCCCCACCAGAAAGCGGACCGAGGAGAGCCCGCGACGGGCCGCCCGCCGGGCGACGATGGGCGCCACCAGGAGGGCGGCGGCGTCGTTGGAGAAGAGGGCGGTGACCGTGGCCGTGAGCAGCAGGGAGACCACCATGAGCCGTCTAGGGCTGCTGCCCGACCACCGCTCCGCCCTGTCCATCACCCACTCCATGGCCCCAGCCTCGGCCAGCGCCACAGTGAGGAGCACCAGGCCGGCGAAGAAGAGGAGCACCTCCCAGGTGCCCACCACCCCGGTCAGGGCCGAGGAGAGAGGCACCAGCCCGGTTGACACGGCTATGGCTGCCCCGCCCCCCGCCCACCACCCGCCACCCAGGCCGAGGGGCCGAACCAAAGTGGCCACGCACACCCCCGCGAAGATGGCGCCCAGCAGAATGACACTTACCATGATCGCGTAAAGTGTATCGCACTACCACACTTGTTACGGAGTCCTTAATTGTCAGTGATGCGTCATGACGACGGCCGCGAAGACCAGGACAGGCAGCGCCTGATCGCCGACGCCAGCCGGGAGATCGGGGTCAGCGCGCGGGTTCTGCGGTACTGGGAGCAGCTCGGAGTGGTTCGCCCGTCACGGGACCCCAGGGGTCGGCGCCACTTCAGCCGTCACGACCTCCTTGCCATGTCGCTCATCCAGGAGCTCCTGGAGTCCACCGGGGCCTCGATCTCCGACCTGCGGTTGCTTCGGGAGATGGCCGAACGCGAGGTTGAGGCGGCGCTCCAGGATCCCCTCACCCGCCTGCGCCTTCTGTTTCAACGGCAGGCGGCGGAGCCCCAGTTCCACCAACTCATAGCGGAGCGCCTCCCCCCGGGGCCACCGCCCGAGAGGGATCCGCGTCCCCCCCTACCCCACCGCCGTGAGCCGCCGCTCCCGCCCCCCCCGATCGGGCCCCCGGAGGGCTAGCCAGGCCTGGTACGACGCCCCTCCAGGAAGCCACGCCGCCCAGGGGCGGTCGCCCCCCGGCTCCGGCCGCTGCGGAAGTCCGCCCACTCGGCCCTCGAGTCGCCAGATCCTACGGGCGAACCGCTGGTCCCACCCCACCGGCGCCTCACGAAAGGCCAGCTTCGCCAGCTCCAGCGCGGACGCCGGGTCGCCCTGCCGGTGTTCCAGGTCCACGCACAGCGCCTCGGCGGCCTCGGGGTCACGCCACCTCTCCCAAATCGAGGTCCAGGCGGCGTAGGCCTCGGTCGGCCGGTCCTGCCTGCGCAGCAGCCTGGCCCGCCTGAGGGCGCCCGCCCTGTCCAGGGGCGACGGCGACAACTCCTCCGCCCGGCGGTAGCTGGCGTGTGCCTCCTCCATTCGTCCCCGGGCTTCGGCGAAGCGCCCCAGACTCAGCCAGTCGGTGGGATCGGGATCGTCCACGCCCAGGTGCCGGACGACGTGGTCCAGCAGGCGAAGGAGGGAGACCACGTCCTGGCGGTTATGGCGCACCACCGCCGCCAGCGGGGCGGCATCTCCGTCCCGGAGAAACTGCCAGTAGCGCTCGGGGGCCTCGCGGCCCGGGAGGTCACCATCCCGCCTCAGGTGCAGCAGCTCCACCTCGGCGGACCTCAGGGTGCAACGCTCGAGGCGGTGCCGGAAGAGGCGCCGCACCACTGGAAGGAGGTCCAGGTGGGGCGTCGCCGGCCAGGGCCTGTCCACCCCGGACATCACCATCCGGGAACGGAGCAGGGGCAGGTCGTAGCTTCCGCCGTTGTAGGTGACCAGCAGCTCCGCCGCCTTCAGCTGGTGGACGGCCGCCTCGACCAGCGCTTCCTCCGCGCCAAGCTGGGGGAGCAGCCACTGCTCCAGCTGGAGGCGCGATCCCTCCAGCCATCCCCAGCCGTAAAGGAAGGGCACGGTGCCCGCGCCCCGCTGGAGGCCGGTGGTCTCGAGATCGAACAGGAGCAACCGGCCGCCCTCGGGCGGCACCGCGGGGGACACCGCTCCCAGCTGGGAGAACTGGAAGGCCGCCGGGGTTAGCCCGAGCTCGGAGAGAGGGATGGCCTCTCGAAGCACGAATATCGCCCGCTCCTCATCCCAGGCGAAGCCGAGGTCGCGGATGCCCGCGGCGCCCTCCAGGTGAGCCCCCTTTGGACCGTGGCTGCGTCCGACGGGACGAGGCGCCAGCGGCAACCGGCCGTCACCCTGCAGAGCGGCGAGCCTGAGGCGAAGTGACTGGGTCACCACCCGGCCTCGTCAAGCAGCCGCAGGGTGAGCCGCTTGGCACTTTGCTCCAGGCCGGCTATCGGACCAACGCAGGCAGGACACCCCCCGGCGCACTCGCACTCCCGGAGCAGGCTGGTGGCGGCCGCCAGCAGCTCCTCATGCAGGTCGAAGAGCTTGGCGCTGAGACCCACCCCACCGGGATGGGAGTCGTAGATGAAGACCGCAGCGCCGTCTGACTCCGACGGCGCTGGGGCGGGGTCCCCGCCCCCGTTGGGCGCCACTATGAACTCCGCGGGTGCCGCCCCCCGCCGGGCCGCCGGCACGGACCCCAGCGCGGCGCGGACCTCGGTGACGACTCCGAGGTCCCGGTGGTCGCACATCGCCAGCAGGCAGGCGGCCTGGCCGAGGAGATGGCCAAAGCCTTCGATGCCCATCTCCAGGCCGGGCCAGGTCGACCCGAGCCGCAGGGAGCACCAGTAGGCGTTGGTCTGCAGGTCGCGCTCCGGCACCCGGATGGGACCGGCTCCGACGGTCTCATGGGTGAGCAGCCGGATCTTGCGGTACATCGCCGCCAGCACGCTCACCCTCACCTCTCCGTGCGACCTGGAGGTTGCCCGGCCAAGGTCCGTCAGCGGGCCCGCCATCCGCTCCAGGACCTGCAGCCCGACACGCAGGTCGGCGTCCGTGTAGTAGTCCACGGAAACCGGGTGAACGTAGGCCCGGTGCTCCTCCCAGTCCAGCCTCTCGACGTGGTACTGGCGGCCCTGGTGCATGTAGATGGCGTCGTCATGGACCAGCATGGGCGCGGACCATTCGTCCAGCTCCCCCACCACCCGGGCTCCGGTTCCCGAGTGGCCGAGGGAGCTTCCCGAGCGCTGCCCCTGGGGCCCCTGGGACGGGCCCGCGGCAGGTCCCGAGGTGTCGATGATGACCACATTGCTACTGGACGCGGTCCTGAGACTGATCGCCTCGGCGGGGAAGGCGTCCGCCGTCCAGTGCCAGCTGCCGCTTCCCAGGTGCACCAGCCCATCCTCCGCCAGCAGCTGGAGAAGCCCCGACACATCCGCCGAGCCGAAGGCCTCACCGTCCCGCATCGGCAGCTCGAAGACCGCCGCCTGGAGGTGTCCGGCGAGCACCAGCAGATTGTCCGGGTCGATCACGGCGCGCTCCGGAGCCCGCTCCAACAGGTACTCCGGATGATGGGCGATGAACTGGTCGAGCGGGCCTCCGCCGGTGATCAGCAGGTGGAGGGCGTCCGCGGTGCGACGGCCCGCCCGCCCCAGCCGCTGCCAGCAGCTGGAGATGGTGCCAGGGAACCCCACCAGCACCGCCGCATCCAGTTGCCCGATGTCCACACCGAGCTCCAAGGCGCTGGTGGCGACGACGCAGCGCACCGCACCGGAGCGCAATCCGGCCTCGATGGCCCGCCGCTCCAGCGGCAGGTACCCTCCCCGGTAGGCACGCACCGTGGGTCCCGGGCGCCCCGGGACCGTAGGGATCTCGCTCCCGAGGTAGTTGACCAGGAGCTCCACCTGAAGGCGGGTTTGGCTGAAGACGATGGCCTGGGCGCCAGCCTCGACCAGCCTGGGCACGAGCCTGCGCGCCTCAAGGCTGGCGCTTCGGCGGATCCCCAGACTCCTCTCCACGAGTGGGGGGTTGAGTACCACCAGCCGGCGCCGGGGCGTGGGGGCCCCGCTCTGCGACACCAGGCGCACCGGCCGGCCGAGTAGCTGGGCCGCCAGCTCGCCGGGGTTGGCGATGGTCGCCGAGGTGCAGATGTACCGGGGGCTGGCCCCGTAGAAGCTCGCGATCCTTACCAGGCGGCGCAGCACGTTGGCCACGTGACTGCCGAAGACGCCGCGATAGGTGTGCAGCTCGTCGAGCACCACATAGCGAAGCCCGGAGAAGAGCCGCACCCAGCTGGTGTGGTTGGGCAGGATCC
>JAJYWQ010000084.1 GCA_021791415.1 bacterium
CTCCGGCAGAACCCTGAGGTCGTCAGGGCATACCTCGGAGGAGGTCTCGATGAGCGTGCTGTCGGCTGAGGGCGTCACCGCGGGTTACGGCAAGGTTCCCATTGTCCAGGGGGTGTCGGCGCGGGCCGCCGAGGGCCAGGTGGTCAGCATCGTGGGCCCCAACGGGGCGGGGAAGTCAACCTTCCTCAAGGCGATGTTCGGGCTGCTCCGCAAGCTGGAGGGCACCGTGACCGTGGCCGGCGCCGACGTCACCAACCTGCCGCCTTACCGGATCGCCGCCAGGGGCATGGCCTACGTTCCCCAGGTCAACAATGTCTTCCCCTCCATGTCCGTGGTGGAGAACCTGGAGATGGGAGCCTACATCCGCCGGGCCGGGGTCGAGCGTCGGATCGAGGAGGTGCTGGCCATCTTCCCCGACCTCCAGCGGGCCCGCCGCGGCAAGGCCGGGGTCCTGAGCGGGGGCCAGCGCAACATGCTGGGGATGGCCAGGGCTCTCATGCTGGAGCCCAAGGTGGTCCTGCTGGACGAGCCCACCGCCGGCCTCTCACCTCAGTACACCACCGTGGTCTGGCAGCAGGTGAGGAGGATCGCTGAGCAGGGCACCGCGGTGGTGGTCGTGGAGCAGAACGTGGACATGGCCGTCCGCCACTCCGACTGGACCTACGTCCTGGTGGCCGGGCGCAACCGACTGGACGGCCCGGCTGCCGAGGTGGGCAAGCAGGATCTGAGCGCCATCTTCCTGGGGGGCGGCGGCGGGGCCGACTCCGAGGTGGGACAGACAGCGGGCGGTGGGTCGAGGAGGTGAGGCACTGGACAAGACCGTTAGGTGACGGGTTCTTCGGTAGCGAAAGGGAAATGGAGGGTAGGAACTTGAGATTCGGTTTTCGAAAGGCGGGCTGGGCGGGGATGGGGCTCTTCGCCATCCTTCTCGCCGCCTGCGGCAGTACCGCTTCGACCGCGAACCACTCGATTCCGAGTGGACCAATCAGCGTGGGAGAGCTCCTGCCCATGACCGGGGCGGAGTCCTTCGTAGGGCAGTGGTTCTTGCACGGGATCAAGGCGGGGATCTACGCCGTCAACTCCAACGGTGGGGTGGATGGCCATAAGTTCAGCGCCACCTTGGAGGACACCGCCGGGGACCCTGTGGACGCGGTGACCGCGCTCCAGACGCTCCTCACACACTCCCCGGTGGTGGTCTTCGGCCCGAGCTCCCTGGAGATCGAGGGGGTGGACAAGAGCTTCAACACCGACCACGTCGTGGACCTCATGGAGGGCGGCGCGACCTTCCTCGACCACATGACCTTCCCCTACGTGTACCGGGTCTTCCCGTCCGACTCCGTGCTGCTCACGGGCGAGGCCTACTACGCGCTGCACACCGGGTGCTCGACCGCCAGCCTGATGTACACCAACGACGCCAACGCCCAGGCTGAAGTTCCGCCTCTGGTCAAGGCCTTCACCGGGCACGGGGGCCACATCCTCAGCAACCAGCAGATCGTTCCCGATCAGACTTCCTACCTCAGCGAGGTTCAGGTGGCGTTCCAGGGCAACCCACAGTGCGTGTTCTTCCACGCCGACCCCCAGACCGCCAGCACCCTGTTCGCCAACGTCAAGCAGCTGGGGCACATGAACGTCCGCTTCATCACCGGGGACACCGGGGCCAGCATCCAGCTGGCTAACGCCATGGGGCTGAGCACCGCGAGCCACTGGCTCATCGGCATGGCCGGGACCACCCCGTACGGCGCTGCCAACAGCGCCTTCCTGAACGCCTACCAGGCCGTGTGGAACACCAACAAGCCGCTTCCCGCCTCGCCGGCGATGTACGACGCGGTGGTGATCGCGGCATTGGCCATGACCGCCGCCCACTCCACCAACCCGGTGGTGTGGCGCCCCTACATCATCAAGATCTCCAACCCGCCGGGTACCGCGTGCTACACCTACCCGAGCTGCGTCAAGCTGCTCAAGGCCGGCAAGAAGATCAACTACCAGGGAGCCAGCGGGAACGAGGACTTCAACCAGTACCACAACGTCTTCACCCCCCTGCAGGTGGTTCAGTTCAACTCCAGCGGCAAGCTTCACACCGTCTACTCTGTTTCGACCGCCGACCTGAACTCCTACTACTGAGCTCAGTTCCCGAGCGAGGGGGCCGGCACCGGCCGGCCCCCGACCTCGGGCTGGCCCAGCCCCTCACCGCCGTCTTCTGGATCCGGCCGGTGTCGAAGTCATCCGCGGGGTGGGTGAACTGGCGGTCGCCGATCACCGCCCGGGGCGCGCCCGGTCGGGAGTTGGAGCGCGTGGACGGACCCGGGGCGGCAGACGCGAACTACCTCGAAGCGTCCGGCCAGAGCCCGGCTCCAGTGAGCCTTGGAGTTGGTAGCTCATTGGACGAAGTAGACTGGATCGAGCCGCACCGCCCGGTGGACGGCGGCCCGACCAAGGCTCGGCGGCTTCGAGAGAGGACAGGATGCAGCAGGCGCGCCTTCGAATCCTGGTGATCAATGGCCCCAACCTCAACCTCCTGGGGAGCAGGGAGCCCGACGTCTACGGGCAGGAAACCCTGGAGACGATCGAGAGCCGGCTCAGGGCGCTGGCCCCGGACCTCGGGTGCGAGGTGGAGTTCTTCCAGGCCAACGGTGAGGGCCAGCTCATCGACGCTCTCCACCGGGCGCCGGCGACGGTTGACGGCGTGGTGCTTAACCCCGGGGCACTGGGTCACTACAGCTACGCACTGATGGACGCGGTGAGTGCGATCGGGCTTCCTGTCGTCGAGGTCCACCTTACGAATGTCTTGGGCCGTGAGCCCTTCCGGCGACAGCTCGTGATCGCCCCTGTTGCCGTGGGGGTGATCATGGGAGTGGGCCCGGTTGGGTACGAGCTGGCGATCCGAGGGCTCCTGGCGCGGCATCGTACGGGAGGGCGGACCGGGTGACCTTCTTCTGCGACTTGGCGCGACGTTCTATTGGGAGGTATGACCTTGGATGAAGCGATCCGGGCTGAGGTGGTTGAGGTTACTGGGCACGGCGGGGATCGGATCCAGGCGTATTTCGCGGCGCCGCTGGAGTCCGGGAGCCGTCCAGGCATGGTCGTGATTCACCACATGCCGGGTCTGGACCGGCAGACGAAGGAGACTGTACGGCGCTTCGCCGCGCAGGGCTACTTCGCCATCAGCCCGAACCTGTACTGGCGGGAAGCCCCGGGGGCCGATCCGGACGATGCGGCGGCGGCCGCGCGTGCCCGGGGTGGGGTTCCGGACGAGCGGCTGGTGGGAGATGTGGCCGGAGCGGCGGACTTTCTCAGGGGCAGGCCGTCGGCCTCGGGGAAGGTGGGGGTGATCGGCTACTGCTCCGGTGGGCGGCAGGCGGTCCTGGCAGCCTGCCACCTTCCCCTGCAAGCCGCCGTGGATTGCTACGGCGCCTTCGTGGTGGGGGAGCCGCCCGAGGGCTTCCCGATCGCCATCCGCAACCTGAAAGACCAGTTGCCTGACCTGGTCTGCCCGCTGCTTGGGCTGTTCGGAGAGGAGGACCAACACCCTTCGCCTGCCGAGACCAAAGAGCTGGACGCCCTGCTCAGCTCCCATGGCAAGGAGCATGAGTTCACGACCTACCCGGGGGCGGGGCACGCCTTTTTCGCCGTCGACCGCCCCAGCTACCGGCCCGAGGCGGCGGTGGACGGGTGGGGGCGGATCTTCGCGTTCCTGGGCCGGACCCTGGAGGGCTGAAGGTGTGCACCTATCTCACCAAGCACCTGGAGATGGACGGAAGCGGCAAGGGCGCGGCCGGGTGGATTCGGGTGACTGCCGCCAGCGTCTACTTCGACCACCCGGCCCACGCACCCGCGGACCACACCCTCAACGTCGACCTGCTCAACCCTGACCTCGGTCCCACAGCTCGGGTGGCGCTGGAGCTGGAGCCGCGGTCGGCGCGGCAGCTGGCCGAGGCCATCCTCGAGTTGCTCTCAGCCGATCCAGCGGCGCCCGCCGCCTAGCTGCCGGCCACGTGCTCCAGCACCAAGGCCCGTGGGGGTGGCGGCGAGTTCCCAACCCGAATAGCGTGCTCCAAGGCGAGTAGAGCCGGCTGAGGATCCTGGCCCGGGCGGCCCCAGAGCTCGAGAAGCGGCTGTCCGCGGTCGACTTCGGCGCCAGTCTTGGCTAGGCACACGATCCCGGCAACCGGGTCGACGGTTTCGGAGCGGGCGCGGCGCCCACTTCCGAGCCTCCAGGCTGCCAGGCCGATCGCTCCCGCGTCCAGACGGGAGACGAACCCCCTCCTTGGTGAGTTCAGGGTGGCCAGCCGCACCCCCAAGGGGAGGGGCGCGTCCGGGGCACCGCCCTGGGCCCTCACCATGGCGCTGAACCGCTCCCTCGCGGCGCCGCTGTCCAGTGCCACGGATGGGTCGGCCCGCTGGCCGCTCAGGCGCAGCAGTTCCCTCGCCTCCTCCAGCACCAGCTCACGGAGGTCGAGAGGGCCTTCCCCGGCCAGGACCTCCAGCGCCTCTTTGACCTCGAGGGCATTGCCCACGGCTCTTCCCAACGGCTGGTCCATGGCCGTGACCATGGCGGATGTCCGAATGTGGAATCCCGACGCCAGCTCGGCGAGGGTGGCCGCAAGCCGCCGGGCCTCATCGGGCTGCGGGATCAGGGCCCCGCTCCCCACCTTGACGTCGAAGAGCAGGCATTGGACCCCCTCGGCCACCTTCTTGGAGACGATGGAGCTGGCGATGAGGGGAAGCGATTGAACGGTGGCTGTCGAGTCTCGCAGGGCGTACAGGTGGCGGTCCGCGGGGGCCAGCTCGGGCGAGGCGGCCGCGATCACGCAGCCCACCTCCCGTACCACCCGGAGGATCTCGCTGGAAGAGAGTTCGCAGCGGACCCCGGGTATCGACTCCAGCTTGTCCAGTGTCCCTCCGGTGGCGCCCAGCGCCCGCCCCGAGAGCTGGGGAACAAAGCAGCCCAGGCTGGCCATGAGCGGCACCAGGACCAGGGAGACTTTGTCGCCGACCCCGCCAGTGGAGTGCTTGTCCACGGTGGGCCCCGGGAGGCTACCGAGCTCCAGGCGGCCGCCGCTCTCGGCCATCGAACGGGTCAGCTCTCGCAGCTCCGCCTCCGAGAGCCCCCGCCAGCAGACCGCCATGAGCCAGGAGGCCATCTGGGCCTCGGAGATTCGGTCACCGAGATAGCCCTCAACCAGTTGGGCTATCTCGCCCGGGGCGAGGGCCAGCCCCCTGCGCTTGGCGGCGATCAGTTCCACGGCCGCCCGGGGCGCGCCCATCAGCGCTCGCTGCGGCTGAGGTCCTCCGGTCCGAAGGCCCCGGGAAGGAGATCTGCCGCGGTGAGCGGAGGGTGGTCGGGCCCATCGTCGATCATCAGCGCCGGCCCGCCCAGCTCATAGAGCAACTGACGGCAGCGTCCACAGGGGGTCAGGGGCGCACCGTCCCCCGCGCACACGGCCACCGCCACAAGTCTTGTCCCACCACCGGCGCGTAGGGCGGAGACCAGCCCGCACTCGGCGCACAGGGTTAGGCCGTAGGAGGCGTTCTCGACGTTGCACCCTGTCACCAGCCGGCCCTGGTCGTCGACACCGGCGGCGCCCACCCGCAGCCCGGAGTAGGGTGCGTAGGCGCCCGCCGCCGCCTCCAAGGCCCGGCGCCTCAGAGCACTCCAGTCGACCGCCGCGCTATCCCAGGTCACCAGCGCATCTTAGGGGGACGCCAGGCGGGCTCGGAGGTGCTCTGGTCCCTCGCTCCGTCCGCCCCGGTAAAGTCGGGGTTGGGACCTCCGGTTGAGAAGGGTGGGGCGTCTCCGGCAGGGCGGACCGAGAGCGGTCCGCCGCTTCAACGGGTGTGAGGGATGGACATGGCCAAGATCAAAGTTGCGGGTCCGGTTGTTGAGCTCGATGGGGACGAGATGACCAGGGTCATCTGGCAGCTGATCAAAGACCAGCTGATCCTGCCCCACCTGGACCTCGACATCCGCTACTTCGATCTGGGAATCGGAAACCGGGATGCCACCGACGACCGGGTCACCGTGGAGGCGGCCGAAGCGATCCGGGAGTTCGGGGTGGGGATCAAGTGCGCCACCATCACCCCGGACGAGGCGCGGGTGGCGGAGTTCGGGCTGAAGCGCATGTGGAAGTCGCCCAACGGGACGATCCGCAACATCCTTGGCGGGGTGATCTTCCGCGAGCCGATCGTGATGCAGAACATTCCGCGGCTGGTGCCCAGTTGGACCAAGCCGATAGTGATCGGCCGCCATGCCCATGGAGACCAGTACCGGGCCACCGACTTCGTGGTGCCCGGTCCGGGCAAGGTCTCCATCACCTTCACCCCGAGGGATGGAGCCCCGGCAGAGACCTACGAGGTGGCCGAGTACGAAGGAGGAGGGGTCGCCCTGGCGATGTACAACTTCGACGACTCGATCCGGGACTTCGCCAGGGCGTGTTTCCGATACGGACTCACCCGCCACTACCCCGTTTACCTCTCCACCAAGAACACCATCCTGAAGGCCTACGACGGCCGCTTCAAGGACCTCTTCGCCGAGGTCTTCGCCGCCGAGTTCGCGGGCCAGTTTGCCGAAGCTGGGATCACCTATGAGCACCGCCTGATCGACGACATGGTGGCCGCCGCCCTGAAGTGGGGTGGGGGGTACCTGTGGGCTTGCAAGAACTACGACGGCGACGTCCAGTCGGACGCGGTGGCCCAGGGGTTCGGCTCACTGGGGCTCATGACCAGCGTTCTGCTCACCCCGGATGGGCAGACCATGGAGGCGGAGGCGGCGCACGGTACCGTGACGCGGCATTACCGGATGCACCAGCGGGGGGAGCCAACCTCCACCAACCCCATCGCCTCGATCTTCGCCTGGACCCGGGGGCTGGCTCACCGGGGCCGGCTGGACGGCAACCAGGACCTGGTGGCGTTCAGCGAGACCCTGGAGTCGGTCTGCATCCGGACCGTGGAGAGCGGCCAGATGACCAAGGACCTGGCGCTCCTGGTCGGGCCGAGCCAAGCCTATCTCAGTACCGAGGGGTTCATGTCCGCCCTGGCCGAGAACCTCGAGGCCCAGCTGGCCTGAGGCAGGGCTGGCCCCGGGGCGGCCGCGCCCCGGGGCCGGGCCGCGCTCAGCTTCCCAGGTGGCGCAGATCCGGGCCGACGTACAGCTGCCGGGGCCGTCCGATCTTCTGCTCGGAGTCGAGTAGCCCCTCCTGCCAGTGGGCCAGCCAGCCGGGGGTGCGCCCGATGGCGAAGAGCACCGGGAACATCTCCACCGGGATGCCCATGGCGAGGTAGATGATCCCGGAGTAGAAGTCGACGTTAGGGTAGAGCTTGTGGTTGACGAAGTAGTCGTCCTCGAGAGCGATCTTCTCGATCTCCAGGGCGATGTCCAGGAGCGGGCTCCGACCGGTGACCTCGAAAACCTCTTCTGCGACCCGCTTGATCAACTGGGCCCGGGGGTCGAAGTTCTTGTACACCCGGTGGCCGAAGCCCATGAGCCGGAACTCGCCCTCCTTGACCCGCCGGATGTAGTCAGGGATGTTGGCCACGGACCCGATGCTCCGCAGCATCCGCAGGACCTGTTCGTTGGCGCCTCCGTGCAGCGGCCCGTAGAGCGCCGCACAGGCAGCCGACATCGCCGAGTAGGGGTCGGCCTGGGAGCTCCCCACCAGCCGCATGGTGCTGGTCGAGCAGTTCTGCTCGTGGTCCGCGTGGAGGATGAGGAGCACGTCCAGGGCGTGCTCCAGAACTGGGTCGGGGTGGTACTTCAGCTCGGTCGCCCGCCACATCATGTTGAGGAAGTTGCCGGCGTAGGAGAGCTCGTCGTCCGGGTAGGCGTAGTAGAGCCCCATGGCGTGGCGGTAGGCGAACGCCGCCAGGGTCGGCATCTTGGCGATGAGGCGGACGATCTGGCGGTGCCGGACCTCCGGGTCGTGGATCTGCTTGGCCTCCGGGTAGAAGGTCGAAAGCGCCCCCACCGCTGAAACCAGCATCCCCATCGGGTGGGCATCGTGGTGGAACCCATCGATGAACTTCTTGATGCTCTCGTGGATGAAGGTGTGGTTGGTGATCTCGCCCACCCAGTCGAGGTGCTGGTCGGTGGTGGGCAGTTCCCCATTGAGGAGCAGCTGGGCAACCTCCAGGAAGCTGTGCCGAGCAGCCAGCCCCTCGATCGGATAGCCCCGATAGCGCAAGATGCCCTTGTCGCCGTCGATGAAGGTTATGCTGCTGCGGCAGCTGGCGGTGTTCTGAAATGCCGGGTCGTAACCCATCAAGCCGAAGTCGCCGGGCCCTGTCTTGATCTGCCGCAGGTCCAGGGTGCGGATCGCCCCATCCACGATGGGTAGCTCATATGTCTTCCCCGTGCGGCTGTCGGTCACAGTTAGCGTGCCCTCAGCCGCTGCCTCCTCAGCCATGCCTCACCTCCATCGATGAACCACGATCCATCCATCTTGCGCCAAGCACTGCCGCCAAGTCGAATTGCCGAGGGCGCTGGCGCGCCGTTCCCGGGTTCCACCGGCTCCAGGTCGGTCCTGGGTACGCCACCACCGGGGCCGCCGGGATGATGGAACAGGCATGGGCCTGATCACCGGCCTGCACGGGGCGGTCGCGATCGTCCTTCTCTGCAGCCTCCTGCTGGTGGAGGAGGCTGGAGTGCCGCTGCCCTTTGCTCCGGGAGAGCTGACTCTCTTGGCGGCTGGGCTGCTCATCGCCACCGGCGGTCTCCAGCCCTACCTCTTCGTCCCCTTGGCATTCGTCTCCTGTTCGGCGGGAGCGCTGGTGGGCTTCAGCTGGGCTCAGGTGGTGGGGGAGAGGGGGTTGGCGGCGCTCGCCGCCCGGATTCACCAGCAGAAGGCCCTCGGCAAGGTGGAGAAGCGGATCCGGGCGGCCAGTCCCCTGGACATCGGGGTCTCCCGGCTGATCCCCGGGTTGCGGATCTACACAACCTTGGTCGCCGGGGCGCTGGGGGTGCGCCGCCGCGACTTCCTCTTCGGGATGCTGCCCAGCACGGCGCTCTGGGTGGTGGTCTGGGTGGCGCTGGGTACCGTGGTCGGCATCCCGCTCGAGCACCTCTTCACCAAGGTGTCGAGCTTGGCGCTGCAGGGGGCCATCCTGGTGGTGATCGGAGTGGGGGGCTACCTCGCCATCCGGAGGGCGCCGGCGGGACAGCGGGAGTCCCTCGTCCGTCTGCCCGCGGGAGTGAGGACAGCGCTCGCCGTGGCGGTCGACGTCACCGTGGTGGCCAGCATCCTGACCGGCCTGGCGGCGATCGCGAGGCGGGTCAGCGGAGTGGGCCCGACCGCCAGCTGGGCCGACTTGGCCGTCGTCGTGGCCGCCATCGCCGCCCTCTATCTCTTCTTGACCCGGCAGGGCGCGGGGGCCACCGTGGGCGAGGCCCTGCTGCGTACCCAGTACCTGCCCCGCCGGGGTGAGCGCTCGGTGCGGGAGTCCCTGAGGGCGGCGGTGGGAGCGGACCACCTCGATCCACAGCTTCACGCGGCCTCCGATCTGCTTCACGTGATCGGTGGGGCGGTGCGGCTGGGCCTGCTCCGGGCGCTGTTGGAGCGGCCGAGGAGCGCTGCCGACCTGGCTTCGGTGGTGCAGCTTCCTGTGGAGGAGGCAGCCTATCACCTTCAGGCTCTGAGCCACGCTGGCCTTGTGCAGCCGGTGACGTCGGCGGAGGAGACCTATGAGGTGGCCGAGGGCTGGCGCTTCTGGCTCGCCGAACTGATGCGGGCGGCGCAGGTGGCACCCCCGGAGTGAGGGCGGGGCGGGCCTGGCTCCCGGGGATCACTCGTCCGCTCCCGGGGCCCCCTGACCCAGCATCTTGTGCCCGACACGTTGACATGCCACTAGATATGGCCGACAATGTGCGGAGCGGGCTGTGGCCCGCGGGAGTGGAGACGGCGGTGCAATAGAGCCCATCAGGAGGGGAAGAGGCTTGGCCACCAGTCAACCGATGGACCTGGACCCGAGCGCGTTCGCGGGCGTGGGCGACGACTACTCCGCCTTCAAGGTGGAGAGGCGTGGGATCGAGCTGATCCCCGAAGGGGAGCGGAAGATGACGCCTACGGCGCTCTTCTGGCTCTGGGCCGGCGGGATCTGGAACGTGGAGTTCCTGGTCTACGGCGCCCTCATCATCTCCTTCGGGCTGTCGTTCGGCCAGGCGGTGCTGGCCATCCTGGTGGGCAACGTCTTTTACGCCTTCCTGGGCCTCGCCAGCTTGCTGGGGCCCGAGACCGGGACCACCGCTTTCATGGTCTCTCGGGCCCCGTTCGGGCTCAACGGCAACCGGGTGGTGGCGCTCTTCAACTGGATCACTCAGGTCGGCTTCGAGATCGAGGGGATCGTTCTGGTGGTGCTGGTGGCCCTGGCCATGTTCGCCCGAGGAGGGGTCGCCGGCAGCACGGGGCTGAAGATCGGACTGGTTCTGGCTGCGGTGGCAATCCAGTTCGTGGTGCCGTTCCTGGGACATGCCATGATCACCAAGACCCTGCGCTACCTCTCCTACGTCTTCATCGTCCTGTTCGCGGTGATGGCGGCGCTGGTCATCCCGCATGTGAACCTCGGCCACTTCCACCAGCAGGCGTCCTGGGCGGTGTGGACCACCGCGGTGGTGCTTATCGTCTCCGCGGGGGGGCTGGGCTGGACTGAGAACGCTGCTGACTATTCGCGCTACCTGCCCCGGGCCACGCGTCGGGCCAAGACCTTCTGGGCGGCCACCCTCGGCGGCGCGATCCCGTCGATCCTCTTGGAGCTGCTGGGGGCCGCAGCCTTCACCATCAGCCCCAAGGTCACGGCGGTCACCGGGGTTCCGGCCTCATTCGCCAGCTGGTTCTTCTGGCCTTTCCTGATCCTGGCGCTGCCTCAGCTGTTCGCCATCAACTCCCTAGACCTGTACTCGTCGGGGGTCACCCTGCAGGCGCTCGGCGTCCCGGTGCGCCGCTGGGGCGCTGTGGTCATCGACACCTTGGTGGCGGGGGGCGTGACCGCCCTGGTCATCTTCAAGGGCAACTTCTACACCGACCTGGCCGGGTTCCTCAACTACATCGTGGTCTGGCTGGGCCCGTGGTTCGGCATCGTCATGGTCGACTACCTGCTGCGCCGGGGTAGCTACCGCGCTGGCGACCTCGGCAATCGCCGCGGCGGCATCTACTGGCGCGCCGGTGGTTTCAATTGGCGTGCGCTGGTGGCCCAGGCGCTGGGGATGGCCGCGGCCATGATCTGGATCGACGCCGCCTTCTCCTTCCCGCCATTCGTGGGACCGCTATCCAAGGTTACGGGAGGCGCTGACTTCAGTTGGGCACTGGGCATCGTCGTCGGTGGGGTGGTGTACTTCGTCCTCTCCCGCCTTTCGGTAGGACGGGAGATGGAATCCTCCGAGGCTCAGGTGGCCAGTCCCGTCTGACGCCCGCCGGCGGGGTGGGGCCGGGGCCCCACCCCGCTCAGCCGGTGGGTGGCGGCGGGGGCACCCACTGGGCCAGGTAGGGTAGCTCCCGGTACTTGCCGTCGTAGTCGAGGCCGTATCCCACCACGAACCCCGGTCCCCTTAGGTGGAACCCCACGTAGCGGGGATGGATGGGAACCTCCCGGGCCTCGGGCCGGTCCAGGAGGGCGCAGTACTCGATCCGTCGGGATGGGGATGCCAGGCGGTTGATCATCGCCTGGGCGGTGTGGCCGGCGTCGACTATGTCGTCGATGATGAGGATCGTCTGCCGGCCATCGGTGCTGGGGTCACCCAGCTCCTCGATGACCGGGGCCCGCCAGGCCTTGGTGCCCCGGTAGCTGCTGGCATGGAAGAAAGTGACCAGCAGGTTCTCCATCTTGTTGACGATCAGCTCGCGGGCCAGGTCGGCGGCGAAGACGAAGGCGCCGCGCAGGACCACTGCCAGGGTGAGGGGCTCCGCGCCCATGTCCTGGGCGATCTCCCGAGCCAGGGCCGCCACCCGTTCGCGCACCATTTCGGCGCTGGCGATCTCCCGCACCGGGACCGGCTCGACTCCGACGTCGTTCCAGAAGGCCAACTGGCCCACCGCTTCGGGCGCAGGAACCGTCAACTCCGGCACCTCGAGCTGCCGGGTCGGCGGTGGGGCCTCCATGAACTAACTCTAGCAACCGATGGCGGGTGGGCGGCTGGTGCGGGTAAGTCAGCCGCTGGAGATCAGCACCACCTTGCCGAGGTTCCCGCCCTCTCCCAACCTCGTGTAGGCCGAGGGTGCGTCAGCAAACGGAAAGGTAGCCGCCACCGGCACCAGAAGGCGGCCCGAGGCCAGCATAGGGAGCAGTCGCTCCCCGAGGGAGCTGACCAGCGCTGCCTTCTCGAAGAGGGGGCGGGCGCGCAGCGTGGATGCCGCGATTCCAGCCCTCCGCGCCATCAGCAGGGAGAGATCGAGTTCGATCCGCCGACCGGCGCCCACGCCGATGACGATCAAGCGTCCCGAGGTCCCCAGCTGTCCCAGGTGGGCGGAAAGCATGGGACCACCCACCAGCTCCAGCACCAGGTCGTACGGGCCTGACTCAGCGGCATCCGAGGGAAGCATCACCCGCTGTGCCCCCAGTTCGCGGAGCCGGTCGTGGAACTCCATCCTTCGGGCAGATGCTGTGACTTGGGCCCCCGCGGCAGCCGCCAGCTGAATCGCGGCGGTCCCCACGCCCCCTGCCGCCCCGGACACGAGCACCCTGGCCCCGAGAGTGAGCCCTCCCTGACGAACGAGTGCGTCGTAGGCGGTCGCAAAGGCCTCCATGAACCCCCCCGCACTCTCCCAGCCGATCCCCGCGGGGGCTGCCAGGGCCACCGCCTCATCGACCAGCGCCAGCTCTGCCTGGGCGCCTCCGCCAACGAGTCCCATCACGCGGTCGCCGACCTTGAAACGGCGGGCGAGCGGGCCTACTTCGACAACTGTTCCCGCCAGCTCAAGTCCGGGCACGTCCTGGGGCACGTCGGGAGGTGGGGGATAGTGGCCCTGAAGCTGGAGCAGATCGGCCGGGTTGAGGCCGGCCGATCTCACCCTGACCAGGAGCTGGGATCCCTGAGGTATGGGGTCTGGCCTCGTTGACCATTCCAATCGGCCTGAAGCGATGGTCAGGGCGTGCATCGGTTCAGGGTACGGGAGCTGGCCGGGCGGTCGGGGACCGCCGCGCCGCGGCGCACAGCTCGGGTAGGCGTTGCAGGAGCTCTCGAGCTTCCTCGGCCGAGCGGTCCCGGAGCGCTGCCCCGGTCGTGCGAGCGCCCGCCGCGTCCAGGTGAACGGTGGCCAGACCAAGTCGTCTCTGAACCGGTCCCTGAACCCAGCGGACGCTCTGGACCTTGGCCAGCGGGATGATGGTGGTGAGGCGCCGGAACCGGCCCACGACGGAGACCGCGTAGCCGTCGCGCAGCCCGGCTCGGAGTAGGGGGTAGCTTAGAGGCGCCTTGAGCCTCGCCCGGGCAGGTGGGGCTGTGCCTCCCTCCCTGGCCGCCGGGCCGACGACGGACTCCGCCACCCGAAGAACCTCAGCGCGAGGTGCGACTGGCACCAGCGTTCGGATCCGTCCAGAGGCAGCCCGGTCCTCGTCGCGCCGACGCTGACCCCCGGCGACGTCGGCCACCAGCTTGGCCCAGCCGAACGGCCGCCAGAGCAGCGGCTCCACCACCCGCAGCGCCTGGATGCGCTGCAGGGCCAGGGTCTCGGTGAAGGTCCCCACCGCCCCGCCCCGGATCTGCAGGCCATCCTGGGTGTGAGCCACTTCGAACCCATACTGGGAGGAGAGGATCCGGGCTGTCCCGGTGCCAACCGCAAGAAGAATTAAGGTGGCTGCCGCCACCCCTCCGCCGCCAAGCGAGAGTTGGCGTCCCCAGACCAGGAGCGCCACGGCGCCCAGAGTCGGCCAGAGGAAAGCTCCCCGCAGCGGGGTGGAGGCGAGAAGTCGGGGCGTGGCCGCCCGGGCGAGCAGGCTCTCCGCTCTCCCGCGTTCGGTGTGGCTGCCGCGCACCAGGGCCAGCAGCCCGTCCCGCAGGTGCTCGGCGCGCTCCGCGGCCAGGTAGGCCAGCCTCACGTCGCCCTCCCGGGAACCCCCGCTCCTCACCCTCACTTCGGCAAGCCCCAGCACCCGCGCGGTGCCCGGCCGCACGAGGTCGATGGACTGGACACGGCTCAGTGGGAGCTTGGTCGTCCTCCGGCGGAGCAGCCCGGTGTCAATCCTCAGGACCCCGGCCTCGATACGCCACCGGGTGACCAGCCACTCCGCGGCCCCGGCCACCACCGCCAGCCCGACCAAGCCCGCGTCGATAAGGGTCTGAGACCTCGCAGAAGACCCCTGAGAGAGGAAGGGTACGGCCAGGACGACCAGCAGCGGCACGAGCCGGCGGCCAGCCTGAACGACCGGGGAGAGGGGGTGGAGCCGGTGCCACGAGTCCCAGCCTGCAGTTGAGGCCGCCATCGACGATGCGGCGATCTCAGATGCGGCTGACGGCCCCTCAGTCGATCCGGTGTTCAAAGCCCCTCGGCGGTGGCCTCGCCTCGGCCCACCAGCCGATCGCGGAGGTCGGCGGCCGTGGCCCGATCCAGGCCCGGGATCCGGGCGTCACTGGCGGCTGAGGCGGTGTGCAGCTGCACCGTGGCCAGTCCCAATGACCGCTCCAAGGGGCCGGCGGTGACCTCCACGGTCTGCATCCTTCCGTAGGGGACCACCGAGAGCCGTTCGAACATGACCCCTCGGCGCACCAAGAGGTCCTCGACCCGTTCGAGGTAGCCCCAGGAGCGGAAGCGGCGGCCGACGTAGGCCAGGCCGAGGCCGGCGACCAGCAGCGCCGCCACCACCAGGGCTGCGCCCACGGGCAGGTTGGTCAAGGCGATCCCGATCCCGATGAGAAGCAGCGCGGCCGCCGCCGCCGCCACCTGGCCGCGTCGCAGTGTGAGCAGCCTTGGATGCGGGCGACTCCAGCTGTCTGCTCGATCTCCGGGGGCCGAATTCTCCATGTGGGCGCATGGTAGCGAAGAGATGGCCAAGCCGTGAGCCCGCTCATAGCGTCGAGGGGGACGAGGGGCGGGCCTTGACGGCGTACTGCTCCAGGCGGCAAACTGCTCAAGTGATCTCGATTCGCGGTTATGTCTGGCGCTGGAGCTGGCCCCCTGGGGCCCGATGAAAGCGAGCCGGTAGCCGACATCTGGCCGCGAACATCGAGCCCTGGGCAAGCCCGGGGCTCTTTCTTTTATTGCGCGAAGGAGCTTCACTGATGGCAACTGATGCGGGGGCCCGGGAGGGCATCCACTCGCTCCCTGCCCGGGAGGGCCACGCACTCCGCCCGGTCTGGGCTGAGCTTCGGATCGACACCTGTTCCTTCGAGGCTGCCTTCCAGGCGCTGGCAAAGGACGGCCCAGGGGTGCTCTTGGAGAGCCTCGACCTCGCCGGGACGCCGGGGCCATACACCATCGTGGCGGGCGATCCGGCGGCGGTGGTGGTGGCCGACTCGAAGGGGGTGCGGCTGACCGAGGTGCGGCGCCAGCTGCCAGGGCTTGCCGTCAACTCCGAGGTGCCGGTGGCAGAGGCGCTGCGGCAGCTCAGCCGTCAGCTCTCGGCCGAGGAGGTCCCCGGCCTTTCCACCTGTTCCGGTGGCCTGGCCGGGATGCTCTCATACGAGGCCGCCCATCTACTCCACCGCCAGATGGCTCCGGGGGGCCGGGGTCGACCTCCGGCTCCCCCGATCTGCCTTTTGGTGCTGGACCGGGTGGCGGTCTACGACCACCTGCGAGGGCGTCTCTGCCTGGTGGTGCATGTCGGTGCCGAACAGCCAGACGAGGACGCGCTTCCCGTACTTCAGGAGATGGTGGGTCGGCTCTCGGCACAGTCGGAAGTGGGGGAGGTCCCCTCCGCCCCCTCGGTGTCGCTGGCCGCGGCTCCCAACATCCCCGCCAGGGAATTCCTGGCGGCCGTCCGCCGGGGCCAGGCGCACATCGTGGAGGGCGACATCTACCAGGTGGTGCTCTCCCGCCGCCTCACGGTTCCCGCCCGGGAGCCGGGATTCACCCTCTACCGCCGCCTCCGTCAGACCAATCCCTCGCCGGCCATGTTCTTCGTCCGGCTCCCCGGCGTGGAGCTGGCTGGCTCCTCGCCCGAGCCACTCCTCAAGGTGCACCACGGCCGTGCCCTCAGCCGGCCAATCGCTGGGACCCGGCCCAGGGGGAGCGACTTGGAGCACGACCGGCAGCTGGCGGCGGAGCTGCTGGCGGACCCCAAGGAGCGGGCCGAGCACTCCATGCTGGTCGATCTCGCGCGCAACGACCTGGGACAGGTCTGCGCTCCCGGTTCCGTCCGTGTCACCGAGTTCATGGCGGTGCAGAACTTCCCTCGAGTGATGCACCTGGTGAGCACGGTGGAGGGCGAGCTCGGAGAGGGCACCACACCTGTGGACGCGCTTTTTGCGACCTTCCCCGCAGGCACCGTCAGCGGGGCTCCCAAGCGTAGGGCGATGGAGATTATCGCCGCCGAGGAGCCCACTCCCCGGGGACCGTACGCGGGCGCGGTGGGCTACTGCTCGTTCGCCGGCGAACTGGACTTCTGCATCACCATCCGCACCGCGGTGGTGGCGGGTGGCCAGGTCCACGTGCAGGCGGGGGCCGGGGTGGTGCTGGACTCCGACCCGGCGCGCGAGCTCATGGAGACTGAGGCCAAGGCGTCTGCCATCCTGGCGGCGGTCGGCGAGCCTGAGCGGGCAGCCCCGTGATCGTCGTGGTCGACCACGAGGACTCGTTCGTGTACAACCTGGTGCAGCAGGTGCAGGTGCTGGGGCACGAGGTCGTCGTGGTTCCCTCACGGGCGGGAGTCGACGAAGTCCTCGGCCGCTCGCCCGAAGGGGTCCTGCTCTCCCCCGGTCCGGGCCGGCCGGAGGCTGCCGGCTGCTTCGTGGAGCTCATCCAGGCGCTTCCCGCAACGACGCCGCTTTTGGGCGTTTGCCTGGGCCACCAAGCCCTCGCCGTGGCCATGGGTGGCCGGGTCGGACACGCCCCGCGCCCGGTGCACGGACAGGTCAGCGAGATCGCCCACCAGGGAGATGGGGTGCTGGCCGGTCTGCCAGTTCCCTTTGCCGCGGGTCGCTACCACTCTCTGATGGTGGAGAGGCATGGCCTGCCGGAGGAGCTGGAGGTGACGGCGACCACTGAGGGCGGTCTGATCATGGCCATGCGGCACCGGACCTGTCCCTGGTTCGGCGTTCAGTTCCATCCCGAGTCGGTCCTGACCCCGTTGGGCGGACGGCTGATGGCCAACTTCCTCAAGATGACGCGGCCGGCGGCTCGGGCGAGCGGGGCTTGACGTGCGGGCCCGAACCCCTCACCATGGCGGCTCAGATGCAGGTCGAGTCGCGGCTCTTTACCGGCGCGGTGCACACCCCGTACGCCTATGCGCACGGGGCGCCTTCCGCGTCACTGGTGAGGGGCTAGCCGGCTCGACCCAGAGGCTGCGGGAGGCGCGGAGTGGAGTCCGCGCCCAGCCAGCAGGCGGCCCGGTTCCCCGCTCCGCACCTCTCCTCATAGCAGGAGGAGTGGGCATGGAAGAGTGGCGGGGTGAAGGACGGCTGTCCTGCCGTGGCGTCAGAGGCGCGGTTTCAGTCGGACGGGACGAGGAGTTGGAGCCCCTGGTAGGTGAGCTGCTCGCCGCCATGCTCGAGGGCAGTGGTGGCAGCCTTGAAGACGTGGCGGCGGTGGTCTTCTCGGTCCAGGATGATCTGGCTGGCCTCAACCCGGCGGCGGCGGCCCGGCAGCGCGGCTACTCCCTGGTCCCGCTGTTGATGGTGAGAGAGCACGGAGGTGACACGGCGCTGCCCCGCTGCCTTCGGGCGCTCATGCTGGTCAACACCAGACTGCCACAGGCCAAGATCCGCCACGCCTACCTCGGAGCGGCGGGCAGCCTCCGCCCGGACCTCAGCCCCGGCTGGGGGGCCCGGCCGTGATCGTCATGGCGGCGGGGGCGACCTCGGAACAGGTGGAGGAGGTCGTGCGTCGAGCCCGCCAGCTGGGACTCAGCCCCGAGGTCTCGCATGGGCGGGAGCGCACCATCGTGGGCCTTATCGGACACGAGACCGAGCCCGACCTGGAGAAGCTGTCCACCCTGGGTGGTGTGGAGCGGGTGGTGCGCGTGCTGCACGACCACCCGCTCGCCAGCCGGGACTTCCACCCTGAGGACCGGGTGATCACTTTCGGGCCGGGCCTGGCGCTGGGCGGGCCGGAGGTACTGATCATGGCCGGGCCCTGTGCCGTCGAGGGGGAGCAACAGCTGGAGGCCGCCGCCGCCGCCGTGCGGCGGGTGGGAGTCCGGGTGCTGAGGGGCGGGGCATTCAAGCCGCGCACCTCCCCGTACTCGTTCCAGGGGCTCGGAGAGCCCGGCCTGCTCCTCCTTCGGGAGGTGGCCGACCGCCACCAGATGGCGGTGATCACCGAGGTCCTGTCGGCGGAGGACGTGGCCCTGGTCTCGGCCCATGCCGACATCCTCCAGGTGGGGGCGCGCAACATGCAGAACTACCGGTTGCTGCAGGCCCTGGGCGAGGTCGACCGCCCCGTCCTGCTGAAGCGGGGGCTGGCGGCCACGGTGGACGAACTTCTCCAAGCCGCCGAGTATGTCCTCGCCGGCGGCAATCAGAAAGTCGCGCTCTGTGAGCGGGGCTTGCGGGGCTTCGAGCCGTCGGTCCGCTTCAGCCTCGACATAACCTCGGTGCCGGTTCTGAAGCGTCTCAGCAGCCTGCCGGTGGTGGTCGATCCCAGTCACGCCGCGGGACGGGCCCAGTACGTGCCCGCCCTGGCCCTGGCAGGGGTCGCCGCCGGCGCAGACGGCCTGCTGGTGGAGGTGCACCCGGACCCATCCTCCGCGCTCTCTGACGGAGCTCAATCCCTGGACCCGGAGGCGTTCTGTGCCCTCGTGCACCAGGTCTCCCAGGTAGCAGCTGCCGTGGGGCGGAGAGCCGCGTGACTTCCCTCGGCCGGGTGGCGATCCTGGGCACCGGTCAGATCGGCACCATGGTGGGGATGGCCCTGCGGGCCGCACCAGATCACGCGGTGGGCGAGGTGGCGGTCTGGGACCGGGACCCCGCTGCGATGGAGGCCTGTCTGCGACGGGCTGGGTCCGACCGGCTCCTGCGCGGGCCGGAGGAGGCCCTGGGGTCGGATCTCATCATCCTGGCCACGCCGGTGGCGCAGATTGTGGGACTGGTGCGAGAGCTCGGTCCGAGGTTGGGTCCCCGGCAACTTCTGGTCGACACGGGGAGTTCCAAGCTGGACGTGGCGCGGGCGATGCAGCGCTGGGTCCCCGGGACCGCGGGCGCAGTAGGCGGCCATCCACTTTGCGGGAGCAGTGAGCCGGGGCCCTGGTCGGCCGACCCCGCCCTCCTGAAGGGCGCCACCTTCGTGCTGTGCCCCATCCGCGACGATCCTTTCTCCCTGGGCCAAGCCGGGCGGCTGGTGGAGACGCTGGGAAGTGTCGCCCTGGAGATGGACGCCGGCGAACACGACCGCCTCTTGGCCCGATCGAGCCACCTCCCCCACCTGGTGGCCGCTGCCCTTGCCGAGATGAGCGGCGAAGTCCCCACCTCGGCGCTCTTCTCGTCCGGTTTGCGAGGCGCGGTGCGTCTTGCCCGCTCGGACCCGGCCATGGTGGCATCCTTCGTCCGCGCCAACTTGGAGGAGGTCCGGGCAGCCACCCGGGAGTTGTCCCTGCAATTGGACCGTCTGCTGGCGGCGGCCGACTCTGGTGAGGAGCGGTTGAAGGCTGAGCTGGAGCGGGCGCGGCTACGAGCCCGCCGGGTGGGTGTGAGTTGAGCACCCCGGGGGTTCGGGCCCTTCTGGGCGCGTGCAGTGTCTCCGGCGACAAGTCGATCTCTCACCGGGCCGTGCTGCTGGCTGCACTTTCGCCCGACCAAAGTCGAATCCGGGGGCTGGCCACGGCTCTCGACTGCCGCGCCAGCGTGCGGGCCGCAGTGCGCCTGGGCGCGGCGGTGGTGGAGAGGGACGGCGAGCTTCTTATCCGGGGCGCGCCGGAACTCCCCAGAGGGGAGGTGTGCATCGACTGTGGCCGCTCCGGGACCACCATGCGCCTTCTGGCGGGAATCCTAGCGGCCCGCGATGGAGCCTCTGTCCTCCTCGGCGAACCTCAGCTCCTGGCCCGTCCGATGGAGCGGGTCTCTGAACCCCTGCGGGCGATGGGAGCCAGGGTGGAGACGGCTCCTGGGGGCCGGGCTCCCCTCCGGATCCGGGGGGGTGGCCTGGTGGGGATCCGCTACCGGCTGCCGGTGGCCAGCGCCCAGGTCAAGTCCGCAGTGCTGCTCGCGGGTCTCAGGGCGGAGGGCCGCACGGTCGTCGAGGAGCCTGTGCCCACCCGCGATCACACGGAGAGATTGCTCGTCGCCATGGGCGCCGGCGTAGAGGAGGGGTGGCAGGAAGGGGTGCGCTCGATAGCCATCGGGCCGACGCAGCTCGGCGGTCTGGACCTCGACGTGCCCGGGGATGCCTCGTCGGCGGCGGTGCTGGCCGCGGCTGCCGCTCTGGTCCCTGGCTCTTGTGTGACAGTGAGGTCAGTCAGCGCCAACCCCACTCGGACGGCCTTCCTCAGCCTTCTGGTCGAGATGGGAGCCGCCGTCGAGGTTGGGGAATCCGGCCCAGGGGCAGAGGCTGCTGCCGACGTGACCGTCCGGCACCGACCCCTGCGGGCGGTGGAGGTCGGGACCGATCGGGTGCCCCTGCTGGTGGACGAGCTGCCTCTCTTGGGTCTTTTGGCGACGCAGGCCGAGGGCACCACGGTCGTCGAGGGGGCCGGCGAGCTCCGGTTCAAGGAGGTCGACCGTATCTCCGGCCTCACGGAGGGGCTGCGCCGACTGGGAGCGACGGTGGAGGAGTCCCGAGACGGCTTCGCCGTCTCCGGCCCGACCCGGCTCCACGGCGGAGCGGTTGACTCCCTGGGCGATCATCGTCTGGCGATGGTGTTCTCCCTGGCCGGCCTGCTGGCGGCAGGCGGGGTGACCGTGGCTGGCACCGAGTTCATCGGTGACTCTTTTCCGGAGTTCCGCTCGGTGATGAGGTCACTGCAGTGAGCCGGGAGTTCGCCATCGTCGGGGACCCCGTCGCGACGAGCCTATCCCCTGACCTCTTCCGGGTGGCCTTCGCCGCCCACGGGCTCGAGGGATGGAGCTACCGGCGGATCCAGATACCCGCCGGGCAGCTGGAGGCGAGGTGGGGTGCGCTTGCCCACCGATTCTCCGGGATCAACGTGACCGCTCCCCACAAGCTTGCGGCCCGCCGCTTGAGCACCGAGGTGACTCCGAGGGCGGCTCTCTGCGGCTCGGTCAACACGGTGACCTTCCAAGACTTGGGAGCTCTGGGCGACAGCACCGACGGGCCCGGCTTTATGGCCGCGCTCAGTGAGGTGCGCTCCCCTCGATCCGGCCGAGCCGTGATCCTGGGCGCGGGTGGAGCAGCCCGGGCGGTGGCGGCGGCGCTCCTCGCCGCCGGATGGACAGTCAGCCTGGCCGCTCGAGACCGGGGCAAGGCGGACACGGTCTGCGCAGAGCTGGGGGCGGGTGTGTCCCCTCTGGCTCTCACCGAGGGTGACCTGGCCCCACACCTTCGGGAGTCGAACCTCCTGGTGAACGCCACGCCGGTTGGCGCGGACGGGGTATCGTCGCCGCTGCCTCGGCAGGTTGAGCTGAGCCCCGGCATCGCCGTTGTCGACCTCTTGTACTGGCCTGCGGAGACGCCACTGTTGCGCTTGGCGAGGTCCTCCGGCTGCCCGACCGCCTCCGGGTTGGGGATGCTGGTGGAGCAGGCGGCTCTGGCCTTCGAGTCGTGGTCAGGGCTTCCCGCCCCGCGGGAGCAGATGCGAGCGGCGGTCGTGCCGGTGGCCCTGAGGAGTGCCCGTTGAGCCTGAGACTCCTCACCGCCGGAGATTCCCACGGCCCTGAGCTGGTCGCGGTGCTCGACGGGATGCCTGCCGGGGTTCCTCTTACGGCTGCCGACATCGACGAGGACCTGCGTCGGCGCCAGGGAGGCCATGGGCGCGGGGCGAGGTCCACCCGGGTGGAGAGAGATCGGGTGGAGCTGGTGTCCGGGGTGGTGGAGGGGCTGACCACCGGGGCGCCTCTCGGCCTGCGGATACCTAATCTCGACTTCCTGAACCAGCCGGCCACCCGTCCGCCAATCACGGCTCCGCGGCCAGGACATGCGGACCTCGCCGGGTCGGTGAAGTTCGGGCTTTCCGACTTGCGGGTGGTCCGGGAGAGGGCCAGTGCGCGGGAGACAGCTGCCCGGGTCGCCGCCGGGGCCGCCGCCAGGGCGCTGCTCCGTGCCGTCGGGGTCACCGTGGGCAGCTTCGTGACCGGGGTGGGGTCGATACAGGCGCTACCGGATCTGGCTCATCTCGCCTCCCAACAGCTGGCCGAGCTGTCCGCCCGCGCCGAGCAGGATCCCGTCCGGTGTTGGGATGAGGCGGCCTCGGCACGGATGGTGGCGGCCGTGGACCGAGCCCGGGTGGAGAGGCAGACGCTGGGCGGGTCCTTCGTGGTCCATGCACTTGGCCTACCGGTAGGAATCGGCTCTCACACCCAGTTCGACCTCCGGCTTGATAGCCGGGTGGGCGCCGCGCTCCTCTCTATTCCCGCCGTCAAGGGGGTGGAGATGGGGCCGGCCTTCGAGGTCTGCCAGAGCGACGGAGCTTGGGTCCAGGACGCAATCGTGGTGGAGGGCTCTGGTCTGAGCCGCACCACCAACTTCGCGGGCGGCCTGGAGGGAGGGATGACCAATGGGATGCCCTTGGTGGCGCGCTGCGCCATGAAACCCCTCTCGTCCGTGCGGACGCCCCTGGAGTCCGTTGATCTGGAGTCAGGCGCTGCGGCCGCCCCGCCGTACGTGCGGTCCGACATCTGCGCCGTCCCTGCGGCGGCGGTGGTGGGAGAGGCGGTCTTGGCCCTGGTCCTGGCGTCAGCGGTGCTGGAGCGCTTCGGGGGGGACCGCCTGGACCTCATCCATGCATCGCTTTCGATGCTGAGGTGAGGGTCGAGCGGCTGGGCTTGCCCCAGCTTCCCCAGGGCCGACCGAATCTGCTCCTGGCGGGCTTCATGGGGGTGGGCAAGACGACTGTCGGCCGCCGGGCGGCAGACCTTCTGGGCATGCCCTTCTTCGATCTGGACGAAGAGGTAGAGCTGTCCTGGGGCGGCTCGATCGCCGACCTCTTCCGGGCCGAGGGGGAGGTGGGATTCCGTCGGCGCGAGGCAGAGATGCTGAAGGCGGCGGCGCTTCTCTCAGGTGCCGTGGTGGCGGTGGGGGGAGGGGCCGTTCTCCACCGTGACCTGTTTGCCCGGCTCGCCGAGAGTTCTGTGGTCGTACCCCTGGAGTGCTCCTGGACGGAGCTGGCCCACCGGCTGGAGCGCCCGGGTTCTGATCGGCCCCTACTTCGGGGCGGCGATGGCGAGTGGGTCGCGCTGCGGAGCCAGCGCGACACCCTTTACCGGGCTTTGGGGCCCGGGGTCGACACCACCGCCCAGCCGCCGCCCCAGGTGGCAGAGCTGGTGGTCGCACGGTACCAGGCCGGAACGGCAGCTTTCCCAGCGCTTCTGAAGGGAGGCGGGACCGAGGTCCTGGTGGAGCAGGGTGCCGTCCACGAGCTGGGCCCGCTGCTCTCCCAGGTGCTCCCGCGGGCGGAGCGTGCCATCGTCATCTACGAGCGAGGCCTCGAGGGGCAGCGCCGGTCGGTGGTCGAGGCGCTGCGTCTTCAGGGACTGAGTGTCCGGGCAATCTCGACGCGCGGCGGGGAGGCGGGTAAGACAGTGCGTGGCCTGGCGGCCCTGTGGCGCCGGCTGGCCGGCTTGGAGGCGGACCGCGGGGATGTCCTTGTGGCGGTCGGCGGGGGCGCGCTTCTGGATCTGGTCGGCTTCGCCGCGGCGACCTACGCCCGGGGGATTCCCCTGGTCAATGTGCCCACCACGGTCCTGGCGATGGCCGACGCGGCTGTTGGGGGCAAGGTGGCCGTAGACTTTGCCGGACGGAAGAATGCTGTCGGGTGCTTCTACCCGGCAAGGCTTGTCATCTGTGATCCCCAGCTGCTGGGGGATAGGAGCCCTGCGGTCCGGATTCACGGCCTGTCAGAGATCGCCAAGTGCGCCGTGCTCGGCTCCCCGCTCTGCCTTGCCCTTCTCAAGCGGCCTCGGGGCTCAGGGAGCTGTGCCGGCCTCGCCTTCCTCATCGAGCAAGCGCTGCGCATCAAGTTGGCGTACGTGGCCGCTGATCCTGAGGATCACGGTCCGCGCTTGGCCCTCAACCTCGGCCACACCTACGCCCACGCTCTGGAGTCCGCCAGCGACTACCGTCTGGCGCACGGGCCGGCTGTGGCCGTCGGTCTGGTCTCCGCGGCGCGGCTGGGGGCGGAGCTCGGTCTCACCCAACCCGAGTTGGCGCCGGCCCTCGTGACCGCCCTCGGCGGAGCGGGCCTGCCCGTGGCGCCACCCCCCGGCGTCAGCGCGGCCCGAATAGCCGACGCCTGGCGCGCCGACAAGAAGCGGCGCGCGGGAAGGGACCGGGTGGTGGTGCCGGCTGACGTGGGGGCCGGCGCCCACCTCGTCCAAGGGCTCGACCCACAGGCTGCCATGAGCGCCCTGTGGGTCGGTGGGCGGGAGTTGGGCCTGCTACCCTGAGGACGGGGCCGACGACTGGAGGTGTGAGATGGCGCTGAAGTCAGGAAGCCGTGTGCCGGAATTCAGCCTGACGGCGGGCACCGGCGAAGTGGTGGACTCCCGGGAACTCAAGGGGCGTCCCTGGGTCATTTACTTCTACCCCAAGGACCACACCAGCGGCTGCACCATCGAGACGCGGGCGTTCGGCAGGTTACTGGCGGACTTCCGGGCCGCCGGTGCGGCGGTGTACGGGTGCTCGGTTGGGGATGTCGATGCCAAGCGGGACTTCGCCGCCAGCTGTGGCGCCCCCGACCTGCCCCTCCTGGCCGACCCGGATCATCGAGTGGCGGAAATGTTCGGGGCCTGGGGGCAACGTTCCGGCGGGGAGGGCGTGCTCCGGAACACCTTCTTGGTGGACTCAGATGGGGTGGTGGCCCGCGCCTGGACCGGAGTCCAGCCCGAAGGACATGCTGAGGAGGTGCTCCAAGCAGTCCGGGGACTGGCCACCCACGACTGAGCTCGGGTAGCGCAAACTCCCCGGCCTCCCTCAGCCTTCTCCGAGCTGACTCTAAGGAGAAGGGGAAATATTAGGGATGAGACCCGAGCCGGTGGGCGGCCCGGGCGGTACCCAGAGGAGTCGGTCATGAGCGGAAACGACGAGATCCTTCCTTCGAGTGAGGGGCCGTCTGACCCCTCGGAGCCGGTGCTTGGGTGGCAGCCTGCCCCGGTCATGGGCCCGCCGGACCAGGGCTGGGTGGCGCCTTCTGCAGGTGGTACCGGCGGGAACTGGGGATCCGCTCCGCCCGCCCCGGGTCCGTGGGCGCCGGGCCCGACCGGACCCCAAAAGGGTCGTTCCGTCGGAAGAATCGTGGCCGCCAGCGTGGCAGCCGTTGCCCTGCTCGCTGCCGTGGGCCTCGGGGGGTATGAGCTCGGGAGTGGGCTGACGCCCAGCGCTCCCAGCACTGCCTCCCAGTCCATCCCCAGCCCATCCGCGGGTGGGAGCAGCGGGACCAGCTCCAGCGAGATCAACGTCGCCAGGCTGGCGGCCAAGGTGGACCCGGCGGTTGTCGATCTGACCTGGTCTTCCCAGGGCCAGACCTCCAGCGGGACGGGGATAATCCTGACCTCCAACGGTGAGGTGCTCACCAACAACCATGTGGTGGCGGGCTCATTCCAGCTGACCGCCCAGGTGGCCGGGTCGGGTCCTACCTACCAAGCCAAGGTGGTCGGGACCGATGTCACCGATGACGTGGCCTTGGTGCAGATCGAGGGTGGAGGCACCTTCCACACTGCGGTACTGGGTAACTCCAGCACGGTCCAGGTCGGGGAGGCGGTGGTGGCCATCGGCAACGCCCTGGCCCTCCCCGGTCCGCCGACCGTCACCCAGGGTGCGGTCACTGCCCTCAATCGTTCGATCACCGCCACCGACCAGGCGAGTGGGCTCTCCGAGAACCTGACTGGCATGATTCAGATCGATGCCCCCCTCGAGCCGGGCAACTCCGGCGGCCCCCTGGTCAACGCTGCCGGCCAAGTCATCGCCATGAACACGGCGGCTGACACCGGAGGCGGTCAGACGGCGTCCACAGTTGGGTTCGCCATCCCCATCAACCGGGCTCTGGCCATCGCCAGCCAGATCCAGAAGGGCCAGGCCAGCTCGACCATTCAGATCGGGGCACCGGCCTACCTCGGGATCGAGGCCGAGAACGTGAGCGCAGCCGGCCAGGGAGGGTTCGGTGGATTCGGGTATACCCCGCCGGTGAGCTCGGGGGCACTGGTGGTCGCGGTGGTGCCGGGGACCCCGGCGGCCGGGGCCGGGCTGGCCGCTGGTGACGTGATCACCTCCTTCAACGGCAAGCCGATCACCTCGGTTGCCGAACTGACCACCGTGATCCATGCGGACAAGCCGGGGCAAACAGCTGTCTTCGGGTGGGTTGACGCCGCGGGCAACGCCCACACCGCCAGCATCACCCTGGCGTCAGGTCCAGCGGAGTGAGACGCTGGGGGCCGCCTCCTCAGGCGACCCTCAGCCCGCCTCGGTCGGCCGTCACTGGGGGCGGGAAGGCGCTCATCATCACCATGGCCCGGGCCGGTCGCGCAGGCTGTCGACGCGGCCGCTTGAGGCTGCCTCCGCTGGCCATCCGTGGGGACCTCGGGCTGGCCTTCCATACATCCCCCCGGCAGGACAGAACTGGATCGCGACTTCAGGCGAGGCTGCGGCTCTATGGCTCGGCATCGGGCGGGGACAGCACGCTGTCGGGACTCCCTGGAGCTGGGAGGGCGGCCTCCTTCCGCCGCGGTCGCCAGGGCCCGAAGAGAACCCCGTACAGCACAGCGTTGGCGACCTGAAATGCGGCGGCTAGCTCGAACGGAGCGGCCAGGCTGACGTCGTCAAAGAGGTAGCCGGCCAGCACCTGGCTCCCGGCCATGGTCCCTTGCGCGGGAAGGTTGGAGAGGGCGGCAAGGCTGGCCCGCTCCTCCGGGTCGGCCAGGTCCTGCGTGAATGACTGCCGCAACGGCAGCCCCACCCGCTGCACCACCATGCGAACGAGGTAGAGGCCACCTGCGATCCAGAAGCTCGGGGCCAGAACCATGGGCACCAGCATCACCCCGGTGACGGCACGCACCGCCACGATGGCCGGGACGGTGCCCAACCTGCGGGCGATGGAGGCGGCCGACAGAGTGGAGACCAGGGATCCGAGATTGACCAGGGCGAAGAGGAGGCCGATCTCCCCTGGTGTGGCGCCGTAGCGGACGTAGAGCCAATAGCTCATGAACGGACCGAACATGCCGATGGCGACGCCGTTCACGCTGTTGGTCACCCAGAAACGCCAGAGGGCCGGCCACGATCTGCGGGGCCACCGGATCCTGGGCCGACCCGGCCGCGAAGGCTTGGGCGCCGACTCGTCCCGCAGACCGAGTGCTATGAGGCCGGCCGCCGCCGCGAGGAATCCGGCCGCCAGAAATGCTGGGCGGTAGGCGGCTGTGGCGCCGGCCATGGACAGGTGGGGGTGGGTGCGCGCCAGGCCCGCCAGCAGCCCGCCCACCAACGCCCCCAGCGCGGAGACGAACGCCAACCTCCCGAAGGCGGCTGCCCTGACTTGTCCGGTGGCCACCTCGGCAACGAAGGCCGACTCCGCAGGTTGGTACGGGCCCACGCTGCCTCCCCCGGCGCCCGCCCCCCGGCCAAAGGTGCCCACCGCCGCGAATGCGAAGAGCACGACCGGCTCCCTGAAGACCGCGTAGACCGCTGCTGCTAGCGCGGCTAGGAGCGGGATCACGATCAGGAAGGGCTTTCGGCCGAATCGATCCGCTAGCAGGCCGATGAGAGTGGCCATCGCCGCTGAGGCTGCCGTCACAACGAAGAACAGGAGGCCAAGCTCCACCGCTGAGAATCCCTCGGCCGCCAGATAGAGCGCCGTCACCACTCCGGCGATGGCGCGGGCTGCGCTCATGGTGAGGCGGGCGATCAGAATGATTCGGAGGTTGGGCCCGATCCACTCGGGCCACAACAAGTGGAACAGGCCGCGCGATCGGTCAATCACGGGTCAGCGATGAGCTTGTAGGCGAGGGGCGCGGCATTCTCACCGCTGGGGCAAGAGATCGGCCAGGGCCTCCAGACCGGAAAGCGCCCCGAGCACGGCCTGTCGCGACGGCGCGGGCAGTTGCTCGAGCGCGGATTCCAAGAGGCGGGCACGCGCGTCCCGAAGCTCCCTGTGCCTGCGGCGACCCTCGGGGGTTGCCTGGAGAACGACGGCCCGTCTATCGTGAGGATCCACTCCCCTGGTCACCACTCCAGTGGCCGTCAGCCGGGGGAGCAATCGCGAGAGCATCGTGGGGTTCAGGCCCTCGGCCTGGGCCAGGACCGATGGCCTGATCTGCCCAGAGCGGACGATGGTTGCCAGCGCCGAGAACTCCGCCGGAGTCAAGTCGATGCCACCTTCGATGGAGCGCAGCCTCCGGGCCAATTTGAGAATGGCCGCGCGCAGCCTGGCCCCGGAGCTCGGGTCCGGTCCGTCGGATGGCAGCAGATGGGGGGCTCTGCCCATCGATGGTGGGCGTGGCGAAGGCATGCCTGATTATTGCTTATCGCTGAGCAACTATGCGGGGCCGTGCTGGGCCTGACGCCACCGGGCACTTAGCGCCGGACCGGTGTGAGGTCACGGAAAGGGACCAGGGGCGCCCAGGGGATGAGCCCGCGCGCGCTCCGGCAGTGGGGAGATGGTTCGAGGGAGCGGTTAGACTGCTAGGGTCCCACTTGCCCGAGTGGGCGAGCGCCGGTGACCGGGCCGACGTAGCTCAGTGGTAGAGCAGCGGTTTCGTAAACCGCTGGCCGGGAGTTCGAATCTCCCCGTCGGCTCCGCATTTCGAGTGCAGCGGTGACCGCAGGCGTCCACTTCCGTCCGCCCCAGTTGCAGTCAAAATTGCAGTCAATTTCGGGGGATCGCCGGGCGGTAGGGGCTTCTGGGGGTGGCCCCGAGTCGGACCGGCGCCAGGCCCAACGGCCGGGCTGGCAGCGGTTCGATGGTGGCCGCGACCACCTCCCTGGGGCCCCCTTCCCGGCTGAGTCCCCACCTGTCGTGCTGGGCCCGGTCACTAACCAGACGGCGGTGGGCGGCACCTGACGACGGCCATGGAGACGCTCCCCGGGCAAACTGGGGGGCGTGAGGTCAGGGCCACCGCCGCACCCGGTGGAGGGTCCGGGCAAGACCCTGGCCGACGGGCCGGGACGGCTTCTCAGCCGGCGATCAAGGGACGAGCCAGGAACTCAGACGCCGACGAGATACTTCGATGTCGCTGCCGCTTTGGCGAAGTAGTTGGCATGAGTCACCCGGACCGTGTCGTACGAATCCGACCCAACCAGGACGACCTCCAGCGACGGG
>JAJYWQ010000026.1 GCA_021791415.1 bacterium
CTGATGTCGAAGTAACGCACCGGCTTGTGCATCCGCTTGGCGATCCCCACCTGAACCTTGAGGCCCAGGGAGAGCTCGCCGAACACCCAGACCTCGTCGCACCGGGCGATGAGGTTGTTCAGCGCCTCTCGCACCAGGTCCTTGGGGACGGTGTGCATCAGGTAGTAGTCGAAGAGCATGAAGGGCGCCACCGGCACCCGGTTCTCGTCCAACACGAACTTGGTGAGCTGCTGCCGCCAGTAGAAGTTGCGATTGCTCATGGCCACGTAGACCAAGGGCTTGGGTCGGCGCAGGGTGCGCTCGGCCTGCTCGGCCGGGCTGGCCCGGGGCGTGGGAGTGAAGATGAGCTCCAGGATCTCGTCCGCGGAGCGCCCGGCGGTGCGCGCCTCCGCAGAAGGGACGTTGATCTCGCTGGCACGGGGGGCGGTCGTGCTCTCCGGTCCTCCCCGCGCGCGCTTGCTGGCAGCCAAGATCGCGGCCTACTATAGCCGCTTCGCGCGCCTCCGCCAAGGGGACCAGAGCAACTGAGCCAGCCGCTCCAGCGCCTGCTCCAGGAGATCCTGGTGCTCGGGGCGGTTCAGCCACCGGCTCGCCCCCGATGGATGGGGCAGGGGCAGCAGCAACGGGAGTTGGCCGGGGCTCACAGGGCTCCCGGCCGGAAGCTCCCGGCCGGCCCCATCGAAGAGCCGGCCGACGACGAGGCTCAGGGGCCGGCCGGGCAGGAATCGGTCGATGGCCAGCTGCCCCACGGGAAGGATCAGCCAGGGGGCCAGCAGCGCCAGCTGGCGGTCAAGGTGGGGCCGGCACATCTCCACCTCGCGGGCGCTGGGCCGGCGGTCACCCGTTCCCCCCGGCGATGGCCCGGGAAAGCACTTGGTGATCGAGGTCAGGTACACGCGCCGGCGCGCCTCCTCCTCGTTCGGGATCCCGGCCCGGGCCAGCCAGCTGAAGAGCTGCCTGCCGGCGCGGCCGCTGAAGGGACGCCGCGTCTCCTCCTCGAGCCGCCCCGGCGCCTGGCCCACCAGCACGATACGGGAGGGGATCGGAGCCGGGAGGACGGGCGCTGCCCGGGCTAGGATGCCCGCGTCCTCACACAGACGGCAGGTGCCCACTTCGCGATGGAGCTCCCGGAGCTGGCGCCTGCGAGAGGGCGCAGACCGGTCGCCAGAATGGCCCGGAACGGTCTCCATCCGGTGCTATCCTAGGGCCGTCGAGGCCGCCCTCATGGCGGCGCCGCCACCCAGCAGGCGATCAAATGCCCCAAGGCTCGGACCCCAGGCGCAGGCCGGATCGGCAATCCTCAGAGCCAGACGGCCAGCCGGAGTGGTGGATGACACTCTGGCAGGAGCGGCTGCCCCGGGAGTCCGACGAGCCCAGCCCCCGCTCCGGCGGCCTTCTCTCCTGGCTTGGCCAGCGGGCGGCCATGGTGCTCCTGCCCCTGCTGGTGGTGGCCGCGGTGGTCCTCGGCGGCTTCCACCTGGACCTCGAGGCGCTGATCGTGGGGGGCGTGGCGGCGGCGATCGTGGTCGTTGTCGCTGCCTGGCCCGCCCTGGAGCGAGCCCGCCCCAGAGACCGGTGACGGCGGGACTCGGGGCCTCGATCCTGCTCGACCCGGGTGGCGGCTGACTCCTGCCATGAGCGGCGGCCGCTAGTTCGAGGGGCGCGGGCACGGTGGGAGAACGTCAGGTCGCAAATCGGTGAGTGATTCGATGCGGGCCTCGGACCTGGATCGCGAGGCCCGGATCTCCGTCCTGCGCGAGGCGGCCGCGGAGGGCCGGCTCACCATGCAGGAGTTCTCCGAGAGGGTGGCCGGGGTGAACTCGGCACGTACCGTAGGTGAGCTCGCCCAGCTCACCCAGGACCTGCCCGAGCAGCCGTCCTACCGGCGCCCCACCCGATGGCTGCTGGCCGTCCTCGGCTCGACCGAGAGGTCCGGACGGCTCACAGTGGGCCGGCGGGTTGTCTGCCTGGTGGCGCTCGGGAACATCGACCTCGACCTGCGCCAGGCCCGGCTCACCGAGCGCACCGTGACCATCCTGGTGGTGGGGGTCCTGGGCTCGGTCGACGTCTACCTTCCCGAGGAGTTCGAGGCTGAGGTCCGGGCAGTGTCGATACTCGGCCACGCCAACGCCAACGGCAACGACCTGGCCCGGCCCGGTGGCCCGCTGGTCTTGTTGGTGTCCCTCAGTGCCCTGATGGGGATCGACATCTGGCGCGTTCCGGCGAGCTGGGGCCAGCGCAGCTGGCGCAAGATCATCCGCGCGATCCGCCATGGCGAGCACCTGCCACCGTCGGGGGAGTAGCGGCCCTTTTGCCCGGCGTCCGGCCGCGACCGGGCCGGGTTCCCCCGGGGCGTAGCGGCACCGGATCCCCTGGCGTCGAGCCAGGGACGCGGGGATGAAGAGGAACCGCCCCGGACGGCCCCCGGTCAGCCCCAGTTGGACGAGCGGCGCCCGCGCGGGGGCACACCAGCGGCGTCCTCAGCGGGCGCCTCGTAGCCCCGCTGAGAGGGGTCAGGGGCGAGGTCGAAGAGCCGGTAGCTCTCCGCCATGGGGACACCGGCGCGGGCGCCGCATCGCCGCGCCTCCTCGAAGATCCAGTCCCGCATGGGCGCGGCGTCGAACTGGCTCCTGTGCTCACCGAGTGCGGCCAACTGGTTCTCCAGGTCCTCCTCGCGGACGGGAACCGCGATGTCCGCCTCCCGGCTTGAGCCCACCAGCACAAAGCGGGTCTTGTGCGGCTCGAGCCCCTCCTCTGCCAGCAGCCCCGGGAAGGCGCGGGCGTCCCGGGCGCTGGGGAACACCGCATCCAGGCAGGCGTCCGCCGCCGCCCGGTGATCAGGGTGGTTGATGTAGCCCCGGCCAAAGAACCTGGAGGTGGGGTCCATGGTGATCACCATCTCCGGGCGCACGGTGCGCAGCACCCGGACCAGGTCGCGCCGCACCTCCAGGGTGTTCTGCAGAGTTCCGTCAGGGTGGTTGAGGCAGATGACCTCCTTGACGCCGAGGTGTTCGGCGGCGCGACGCTGCTCTGCGAGGCGCACCCGGCTGAGCTCCCCGCTGGGGATCGTGGGGTCGTCGCTGCCGGCGTCGCCGTCGGTCACCAGGCAGATGACCGCCCGGCATCCTCGCCGCACGAAGGCGGAGAGGACCGAGGCGGCCAGGAAGTCGGCGTCATCTGGATGGGCCACCACCACCAGAGCGGACTCCGGCACATAGCCAAAGAGCTCCAGGGGCTGGTCCCGGTCCGGCTTTGGCTCCTGGGACTCCTCGCTCATCCATCCGCTATCCTCCCAGGGATGGCCCGCCTCGTGCACTCCCCCACGATCGCCACCTTCTCCATCTGCGCCACGGACGGGCGCGACTTCGGGGTGGCGGTCGCCTCCAAGTTCCTCGCCGTGGGCAGCGTGGTGCCATGGGCGGGAGCAGGCGTCGGGGCCTTGGCGACCCAGGCCATGGCCAACACCTCGTACGGTCCGAGAGGTATGCAGCTGCTTTCGGAGGGACTACCAGCCCAGGTGGTGGTGGAGCGGCTCACCGCTTCCGACCCGGACCGGGACCACCGCCAGCTGGGGATCGTGGACCGGGATGGAGGAGCCGCGAACTACACCGGCAGCGCCTGCTTCGACTGGGCCGGGAGCCGCACGGCGCCCGGCTGCGCCTGTCAGGGCAACATCCTCGCCGGGCCGGAGGTGGCCGACGCCCTCAGGGAGACCTTCCTGGCCAGCTCCGGCGACCTCTGCGACCGGCTGTTGGCGGCCCTCAGCGCCGCTGACAAGGCGGGCGGAGATCGGAGGGGGAGGGAGTCCGCCGCCCTCCTCGTGATGCGAGAGGCCAGCGGCTACGGCGGGTTGGACGATCGCATGATCGACCTTCGGGTAGATGACCACCCGGAGCCGGTCACAGAGCTGCAGCGGCTGGCCCGGCTGTGGCGGGTGTATTTCGAGGAGACCGACGACGGAGCCCTGCTCCCCGTGGACGATGAGCTGGTGAGGCGTCTCCGGCTCGGCCTTCAGCGCCGCGGAATCGAGGTCGCTGGAGAGGACCGGGATTCGGTGTTCGTCGCCCTGGAGGCCTGGGGGGGCATGGAGAACCTGGAGGAGCGCCTCCGGGGGCGGGACCGCTTGGACCCCGTGGTGCTGAGGATGTTGGAGGGCCAGCTCTAGGGCGGTCCGCCCCGACCGGCGGCCGCGAGCTCTAACCGGATGGCGGGTGCCCCGGTCCACCCGGGTCATCGACCGGCCCCGCTCCCCGCGTCGATGGTCTCGGAGAGGCTCATCGTGCCGGCCCAGGGCATCCTCCGACCAGCCACGGTCCTAGGAGGGTGCCTGGTCACTCACCAACAGCCGGAGAGGGCCGACTCCGGGGCCCGACCGGGCGGCCTCAGCTCCCGGTGCCGGCGAGATCGCGGTATCCCCAGCTCCCCTGGGGGGTAGGGACTCCTGTCGGGCCCGCCGGGCTCCCCTCCCCCGTTCCCCAGCGGGCCGGGTCTCGAGCCACCAGGAGGGCGGGGACGAGCCGGATCCCGACCGCGAAGAGCAGCCAGCCGAAGAAGAGCGGGAGCCCCACCGACCAGATGTCCTTGGCCATGTAGAAGTGGAAGTCCTGGGCGTCCACGTACTGAAACGCGGTCATCATCAGCCCCGCCACACCGAACGCCACGTTGACCACCACAAAGCCCTGCGCGGAGATCCTCCCCCGCTCCATCCGGAGCCGGTCCACGGGGGTCAGGTGGCCCGCCGGAGGCGGGAGTGCCCGCCATCCGCGCCAGAGGCCGTAGAGCATCACGGCCCAGGACACCGCCCCGACGGTGAAGACCAGGGTTCCAAAGGCCACCAGGTCCTGCTGGACCGCCGGGGGCAAGCCCTCGGTTCCGGCATACACCCCCTGGTTGAGGATCAGCCCGCCTCCGGTGAGAAGCGAGGCCCCCACCACCAGGGGCACCACGACCGGCGTCCAGCTCATGCGGCGGTGTCTGGCCTCGTACAGCCCGCCCAGGGCACCGATGGTCTTCCAGTAGAAGATCGAGCCGATCGCCCACACCGCCCAGGGGGGGAGGATGGCCGGCAGCCAGTCCACCTCGAGGTTGAAGTGGAAGTCGTAGCCGTCCCAGGCCCGCAGCATCACCATCACTCCCCACACCAGCATGGTGTAGACGAGGAGGTAGGCCGCCGACCCCATCACCAGCTCGAACCGCTTGGCGGCGAGCCGCTGCAGCCCCCCATCCGGCCCCTGAAGCCAACCCGCGATCCTCCAGTAGAGCGGGACCACCAGGACGAGCAGGATCACCACCGGGGTGAGCCAGGGCAGGAAGTCCATGAGCAGGTTGAAGTGGAATACGTAGGGGTTGAGGGCCTTGAGCAGGACCATCAGCCCCCAAACCAAGACCAAGAACACCAGCGCCAGCGCCACGGCGGCGGTGACCACCTCGAACCGGCGGCGGAGAAAGCTCTCCCAGCTCACAGGAAGGCCATGTTACGGGTTGGCGGGCCGATCACAAAGCCCGAAAGATGATGGCGAAGCCGATGAAGAGCAGGACCGCGGCGGTGATGGCGAGACAGCCGAAGTCGAAGCTGATGAGCAGCCGGAAGCGGGTGCGCATCTCCCCCACCTGGGCGGAGCGGTAGGGCACCCCGGCCTCGCCGTCCGCCCGCTCCTGAGCGGTGGGCCGCCCCCAGATGCTGCGCAGTGTGAGGGCCGCCCCCGCGGCCATGAGGAAGCCCACGCCCAGCACCAGGAGCCCCAGCCCGAAGCTGCCCCCGGAGACGACCGCCACGGTCACAGGTGGGGTCCCCCAGCCACTCCGAGACCAAGGTCAGGAGAGCGAGCGGTAGTCGCGACGCGCGTCCCGGATCCAGCCGCCCAGCGCCACCACCAGGATGATGAGGCCGATGACCACCACCACCACCTTGGTGATCACCCCGATGAGGCTCATCGCCACGCCGACGGCCAGCAGGACCGGCCAGAAGCTGGGCCCGGGGAGGTGCTCCCCCTCCGCCCCGGGCTCCTCCTCGTGAGACTCAGCCATGGGCCGAGGCCAGGTAGAGGGCGGCCCAGATGAAGGCCACGCAGAGCATGAGGAAGGCTAGAAGGGTGAGGATCACCCCGAAGCGCATGTTGCCGCTGGCAGATCGTCGCTGCATCAACTCTCCTCAGTCGACGGGGTGGGTCCCATCTTACGGCGCAGTCCTCCCCCCGCCCCGGACGGCGGCCGCGCCAGCTGGCCGGTGGGGTGGCCCGAGTCGGCCGCGGTGAGCCATCCCAGGGTCACGAGCACCACCAGGACAACCCAGATGCCGGCGGCCAGTGCGAGGTGCAGGTCCTGCAGCGCCTCGGGCGCGCCGGTGGTGGCGACCAGGCCGCCGACGGCGATCTGGGCCACGAGGAGGATGGCGATAAGGTCGGCGGCTACCCGCGCGCCCGGGGCCGAACGCCAGTGGCGTGCGGCCCGCATCGCCAGCAGGGCCAGCAGCACCGTGGCCACCAGCACCATCAGCCGGTGCGAGTACTGGATGGCGATGAGCGGCGCCGGAACCCCGCTGGAGGCGGTGCAGAACGGCCAGGAGGGACAGGCGTAGCTGGCTCCTCCATCCACCACCAGGGAGCCCGAGAGCAGCAGCACGAAGGTCACTGCCACCGTCCACCAGCCCAGCGGGCGCAGCCGGCGGCCACCGGAAGGGCGCAGCGCCACCAGGGAGGTGACCGCCGTCACCCAGGTCACCGCCAGCACCAGGAGTCCCATGAGGAGGTGCAGGGCCACCGTGACGGGGGCGTTGTGGGTCACCACCGTCACCGCGCCCAGCACGATCTGGATGGCGATCACCACGACCGCCGTCAGCGCCGGGTACAGCACGGTGCGCTGACGGCGGGCCCAGCGCCAGGCGGCGGCAGCGGTGAGTAGCACCAGTACGGTGACCAGCGTCACCACGTAGCGGTGGGACTGCTCGAGCAGGGCATGGAAGTGATCAATCGGTCCCAACTGGCCGTAGCAGAGCGGCCAACCGGGGCAGCCCATCCCGGACTCCGTCACCCTCACGGTGCTGCCGAGGATGATCAGGAAGTAGGTGACTACCGCGGTGGCCAGAGCCAGCGCGGGAAGCACCCGGCGGCGCCCCACTGGGGCCGCCGTGCCGGGGGAGGTCACGGCAGGACGGCGCCCGGCGGGTTGATCTCCTTGCCGGCGAGGCGCCAGTCCCGGAGGGGACGGTTGCTCTCCACCTCAAAGATCTCGCGGTCGAAGTTGTGGGGCGGCGGCGGGGAGGTCGTATACCACTCCAGGGTGTTGCCCTCCCAGGGATCGTTGACCGCATCCTTGGGCCCGTGAAGGGAGATGGCGGCGTTGTAGAGGAAGATCAGTATGGCCACGGCGATCACGTAGGAGCCGAGGGTCTCGAGGAGGTTGAGCGGCCCCCAGCCGGACGCCGCCGAGTAGGTGGCTATCCGGCGCGGCATGCCCATGATGCCGAGGAAGTGCATGGGCATGAAGGTGAGGTTGAAGCCGATCAGGAGCAGCCAGAAGTGCCACTTCCCCAGCTTCTCGTTGAGGTAGCGCCCGAACATCTTGGGCCACCAGTAGTAGAGGGCGGCGAAGAGGGCGAAGAGTGAGCCGCCCACGAGGACGTAGTGGATGTGGGCCACCACCCAGTAGGTGCCGTTGAGCTCGTAGTCGATCCCCAGCGAGCTGAGGAAGACTCCGTCCAGCCCCCCGATGAGGAACATGAGAAGGAAGCCAACGGCGAAGAGCATCGCCGCGGTGTAGCGGATGGACCCGCCCCACAGCGTGCCCAGCCAGTTGAAGATCTTGACCCCCGTGGGGACCGCGATCACCATCGTGGCGGCCATGAAGAAGATCTGGACCGGAAGTGGCAGGCCGACCGTGAACATGTGGTGGGCGAAGACCATGAACCCCAAAACCCCGATGGCGGCCATCGACATGGCCATGGCCCGGTAGCCGAAGATCGGCTTGCGGGTGAAGACGGGGAGGATCTCGGAGATCACCCCGAATCCGGGCAGGATCATGATGTACACCGCGGGGTGGGAGTAGAACCAGAAGATCAGCTGGTAGAGGATCACGTTCCCCCCGTGGCTGGGGTTGAAGAAGTTGGTCCCGAGTTGGCGGTCCAGAAGGACCATCGCCAGTGCCGCCGCCAGGAAGGGCGATGCGAGCAGCACCAGCGCGGAGGTCACCTCCATGGCCCAGACGAAGAGGGGCAGCCGGAACCAGGTCATGCCCGGGGCGCGCATCCGGTGGATGGTGACCAGGAAATTGACCGCCCCCATGACCGAGGCGATCCCGACGATATGCAGCCCCAGGATCCAGAGATCCTGGCCCACCTGGGGGGAGTAGAGCTTCTCCGCCAGAGGCACGTACCCGGTCCAGCCGTCGGCGGCGCTCCCACCGAAGAAGAACCCGCTGTACATGACCAGCCCGCCGAGGGGGATCAGCCAGTAGGCGAAGGCGTTGATCCGCGGGAAGGCCATATCCTTGGCCCCCAGCATCAAAGGCAGCATGTAGTTGCCGAAGGCGCTCCAGACCGGGACCACGAACAGGAAGATCATCGTGGTGCCGTGCATGGTGAACAGCTGGTTGTACTGGGAGGCGGTCAGCAGGTCACCGTTGGGCTGAGCCAGCTGGGTGCGGATCAGCAGCGCCATCAAGCCACCCACCAGGAAGAAGAAGAAGGTCGTGTACAGGTAGAGGAGCCCGATCCGCTTGTGGTCGGTGGTGGTGATCCAGTCCCACACCCCCTGGTAGCGGCGGGGGGCGGGTCGGCTAAGCGGTAGGTCGATTGCAGCCATGGTTACCTCGACTCCCTCAGGCTGATGACGCTGGCAGGTGCTGCAGGTAGCTCTGGTACTGGGACATCGACACCACCTTCACGGTGATCAACATCTGGTCGTGGCCGAGGCCGCAGAACTCGTAGCACTGGCCGCCGAACGTTCCCGTCCGGTTGGCCTCCAAGAAGGCGTGGTTGACGATCCCCGGCAGGGCATCGATCTTGGCCCCCAGGTTGGGCACCCAGAACCCGTGGATCACGTCGAGGGATTCCGTGGAGAGCTCGATCGGGGTGTTGACCGGGATCACCAGGGTGCGCAGTGAGCTCTTGCCCCCGGGGTAGTCGAAGGTCCAGTAGAACTGCCTGCCGATCACCCGGATGTGGATCTCCTGGCGAGCGGCGGCACTGGCCGGGTTGGGACCGTGGCGGAGGTAGCCCACGTTGACCACGTTGAGAACGAACAGGGCGGCCAGCAGCACCAGTGGACCGATCGTCCAGGCCAGTTCCAGGCGGTTGTGACCGTGGATCTGGCGGGGCATCTCATCGGGGTCCCGCCGGCGGAAGCGAACGGCGGCGTAGAGGATGGCGCCCCCTACCCCGATCAGGATCAAGCTGGCGCAGGCCACGAAGACCCAGAAGAGCATGTCGATGGTGTCCACCGGGGGGCCGCCGCCGTTGAGGAAGTTGGTGTTGCCGGCCAGGACGGGGACGGGAGCGGCAACCACCGCCGGCGTCACCACCCCGAGAGCGAGAGCCGCCTTGCCCAGCCGGACGGCACGCACCAAGCTCAACCTCTCCTCCTGACGGCACCTCGCAGCGGCGTCCCAGCCCGGGCGGCGACCGCCGATAGGCAGGCAGTATGCCCGCGGTCCGATCTCACTGTCAAACCGCGGTGCCGTCCCCGCGGGTGCCGGGGCCGAGCCGGCCGGGCCGTAAGATTGGGGTGGAGGCGGCAGCGGATCGCTGGGGAGATCGCATGGTGCAGAGCTTGGCAACCGACCCCTTGGGAGTTCGGCGGCAGCTGGGACCCGGCGGTCCCCACTACTACAGCCTAGCGGCGCTCAGGGAGCAGGGGCTGGCCGACGCCGGGCGGCTCCCGATGACCGTCCGGGTTTGGCTGGAGATGCTCCTGCGCCAGGCCGGAACAGCGCACGCCAGCCCCGAGGACGCGCTGCGGCTCGCCGCCTGGTCCGGTGCCTCGGGGTTGCAGGGGGAGCTGCCCTTCTTCCCCTCCAGGGTGCTCCTGCAGGACTTCACCGGAGTGCCGGCGGTCGTCGACCTCGCCTCCATGCGCTCGGCGGTCGCCGCCGCCGGCGGGGATCCCGCACGGATCGACCCCTCGGTCGACTGCGATCTGGTGATCGACCACTCCGTCCAGGTCGACGCCTTCGGCAGCCCGCGGGCCTACGACCGGAACATCGACATGGAGTACCAGCGCAACGGGGAACGGTATCGGTTGCTGCGCTGGGCCCAGCAGGCCTACCGAGGCTTCCGGGTGGTCCCTCCGGGGATGGGTATCTGCCATCAGGTGAACTTGGAGTATCTCGGCCGGGTGGTCACCCTCCAGGACCGGGGCGACGGTCTTGTGGCGCTGCCGGACACCCTGGTGGGGACCGACTCCCACACCACGATGATCAACGCGCTGGGGATCCTGGGCTGGGGCGTGGGGGGGATCGAGGCGGAGGCCGCCATGTTGGGACAGCCGATGCTGCTGGGCATGCCCACCGTGGTCGGGGTGCGACTGACCGGGCAGCTGCCGGCGGGGGTCACCGCCACCGATCTGGTGCTGAGGGTCACCCAATGGCTGCGGGCCCACGGGGTGGTCAACAAGTTCGTGGAATTCTCCGGGGATGGTCTGGACCATCTGTCCGTGGCCGACCGGGCCACCATCTCCAACATGGCTCCGGAATACGGGGCCACCGCCTCACTCTTCCCGGTGGACCAGGCGGTCCTCGAGTACCTGCTGACCACCGGGAGGAGTCCGGAGCAGGTAGACCTGGTGGAGCGCTACACCAAGGAGCAGGGTCTCTTCAGGTTCACGGGCGCCGAGAGTCCGGAGTTCACCGAGCGGTTGGAGCTCGACCTGGGCTCGATCGAGCCCAGCGTGGCCGGGCCGCGTCGCCCCCAAGATCGTGTGCCTCTGGGGCAGATCGACGAGAGCTTTCGAGTGGCCTTCCCGCCGGCCAGCCCTGTGCCCTTCACCCCTGGGGAGCCCGCGCTGGAGGATGGGGCGGTGGTGATCGCCGCCATCACCTCCTGCACCAACACCTCGAATCCCAGCGTGATGGTGGCAGCAGGGCTGTTGGCACGGAGCGCCAGGGAGAGGGGCATCGCACCTCCCAAGTTCGTCAAGACCAGCATGGCCCCTGGCTCCCGGGTGGTAACGGACTATCTGCGCCGGGCCGGCCTGCTTCAGGAGCTGGAGGCGGTCGGGTTCGACGTGGTCGGCTATGGCTGCACCACCTGCATCGGCAACAGCGGGCCCCTCCCGGAGTCCGTGGCCGCCGAGGTGAGCGAGCGCAACCTCAGCGTGGCCGCGGTTCTCAGTGGCAACCGCAACTTCGAGGGACGCATCCATCCTCAGGTCCGGGCCGCCTACCTCGCCTCCCCGCCACTGGTCGTGGCCTTCGCCCTGGCCGGGACCGTGCGCCGCGACCTCACCTCCGAGCCCCTGGGCCTGGACCGCGAGGGCCGGCCGGTCTACCTGAAAGAGCTCTGGCCCGCCTCGGAGGAGGTGGCCCGGGTGGTCGCCGACGCCGTCCGGCCGGAGTTCTTCCACGACGAGTACGAGCGGATCTTCCAGGGAGACGAGCGGTGGCGGGAGCTCGAGAGTCCCACCGGCCCGGTGTACCACTGGGACGATGACTCCACCTACATCCGGGAGGTGCCCCTCTTCGAGGGCGCCAAGGTGGCGGCCGCCCCGTTGCCGGACATCAGAGAAGCAAGGGTCCTGGCCCTCCTTGGCGACTCCATAACCACCGACCACATCTCGCCGGCGGGGTCGATCCCCGCCAGCAGCCCGGCCGGGCTCTACCTCCAGGGCCTCGGGGTGCCGCCGGCAGACTTCAACAGCTACGGCTCCCGGCGGGGCAACCACGAGGTGATGATCCGGGGCACCTTCGCCAACGTTCGGCTGCGCAACCGGCTGGCTGGCGACCGGGAGGGAGGCTTCACCCGCCATCTCCCGGACGGCGACCTGACCACCATCTTCGAGGCTGCGGAGCGGTACCGGGCGGAGGGGGTGCCGCTCCTGGTCATCGGTGGCAAGGAGTACGGGTCGGGGAGCTCCCGGGACTGGGCCGCCAAGGGCACCCGGCTCCTGGGGATCAAAGCCGTCCTGGCTGAGAGCTTCGAGCGCATTCACCGCAGCAACCTGGTCGGGATGGGGGTGCTGCCGCTCCAGTTCCTCCCCGGGGAGTCCGCGGCCACATTGGGGCTGGATGGCGGCGAGACCTACTCGCTGGAGGGACTGGACCGGAGCCTGGCTCCTAGCGCCCACCTGAAGCTCGTAGTCACGGGCACGGACGGTCAGCGGCGCGACGTGGAGGTCCTGGCGAGGGTGGACAATCAGACTGAGATCGCCTACCTGCGCCATGGCGGGGTGCTGCCCTTCGTCCTGAGTCAGTTCCTCCAGAGCTAGCGCCCCTTGCAGCTTCACCAGGCATCGCCCGCGCGCCGGGTCCTCAGTGGGCAGGGCGCCATTCGAGAGCTGGCCGCCGAGGTCTCCCGCGGTGGGGGCAGCCGGGTGGTGCTGGTTACCTCCGCCACCCTGAGGGCGCAGACCACCTTGGTGGATCAGGTGGTGGCGGAGCTCGCGGGACACCACCTGGCCACCTTCAGCGAGGTCGGCGAGCACACCCCGCTGTCGGCCGTCGCCCAACTCCAGGATCTCTTGGAGCAGACGGCGGCGGACTGCGCGGTCAGCCTTGGCGGGGGGAGCGTCATAGACGGGGTGAAGGCCGCCATCCACCGGCGGGGTGGCGGCGGGATCCTTCACGTGGCCGTGCCCACCACCCTCTCCGGCGCGGAGTTCACCCCCACCGCCGGGGTCACCGAGGACGAGACCCGGCTCAAGCGGGGAATGCGGGACCCGGCGGCGGCGCCGGCGATCGTGCTCCTGGACCCGGAGGTCACCCTGGCCACCCCTGAGCGGCTCTGGCTCTCCTCCGGGATCCGGGCCCTCGACCACGCGGTGGAGACGCAGTGGGCGCCGGAGGACGATCCCCTGGCGGGCCTGTTGGTTAGAGCCGCGATCCCCCAGCTGATGTCGGCCCTCCCCGACTGCCGGCGGGACCCCGACGATCTGGTCGCCAGGTACCAAGCCCAGTTGGGTGCCTGGTGGGCGGCGACCGGCCTCGCGGGATCCACGATGGGCCCGAGCCACCAGCTGGGACGGCTGCTGGGAGCCACCTTCGGAGTGCCGCACGGCATCACCTCCTGCGTCTTCCTGCCCGCAACCCTCGAATGGCAGCTGGTCCGTGCCCCCTCCCAGGTGGAGGTGCTGTGCCAGACGTTCGGCGTCCGGTCGCCGGAGGAGGTCGTCTCCGCCTGCCGCGAGTTCATCACCGGACTAGGGCTGCCGATCGACCTCGCCGGGGCTGGGCTGGACCAAGGGGCCGAAGTTCGCTTCCTTGAAATGGCCCCCCCGGAGTGGCATCCGATCGTGGAGCGGGTCAGCCGGGGCTGACCCGAGGCTCAGACCGCTCGCTCACGGGGCCGCGCCGGGGTGGGCGGGGACGTGAGATCCGCGTGGAGAAGGCGGACCCCATGAGGATGAGGGCGAAGCCGACGCCCATCCCCAGCCGGAAGGGCTCGCCCAGGACCCACACCCCGAGGATCACCGCCACCGCCGGGTTCACGTAGGTCACCACCGTGGCCCGCACCGCCCCCACCTCGGCGATCAGGGCGAACATCACCAGAAACGCCAGCGCGGTGCACACCACCCCCAGGGTGAGGATGGCGGCCAGCGGCCCGGGGGCAGGCATCCGGGCCTGGTGAAGGGCAACTGCGAAGGGTAGGTAGACGAGGGCGCACACCGTAAGGGAGGCGGCCACCACCTGCAGGCTGGGAAGATCGGCCAGACGTCGGGCGATGATCTGCGGGCCGGTCGCGTAGCAGACCACCACCACGGCCATCTCCGCTCCCGAAGAGGCCGTGAGTCCTCCCAGGTCCGAGCCGAGGACGAGAGCCACTCCCAGAACACCAACCAGCAGCCCCGCCAGCTGAGGGGGGGCGAGGTGGTCCCGCCGCGAGCCGCGGAGGGAGATCGCCGCCCCGACCAGGGGGACCGCCGCCACCAAGAGGCCGGAGAGGGAGCTCGTGATGCGCTGCTCGGCGGTGGAGAGCATCAGCCAGGGCACGGCGATCTCAATCGCCGTGTAGGTGAGAAGCCACCTCCAGCGCCGCAGCACCGCCGATATCTGGCCCCGGGAGAGCGCCACCGGCAGCAGCAAAAGGGCCCCGATCGCGGTGCGCGCGAAGACCAGGGTGGCGGGGCTCACGGCCTCCACCGAGACCCGGATCAGGAGGTAGGGGATGCCCCAGAGGATCCCCAGGACCGCGAACAGCAGCCATCCTCGCCTGGTCAAGCAGCACCTCCCATAGACTGGCGCCCCCCCGCCGGGGACCGATGCCGCCGGGGCCGCAGGCGGCCCACCTTGCGTCGCCCGTCCGCGCGATGATAGCAATCGCGAACAAATGTGCGGCGCCCACCGCGGCGCTGGTCGCGGCGGGCACCTGGCGCGCAGGCGGGCTTAGTGGCCGCCCCGCTCGGGGCCGCACGCTCGTCGCCCAGGTGCTCTGGTGGGTGCATGAGCCCAGACTCCCAGAACGGTGCAGGCTGGGCCGGACCGAATCGGACAGGCGGCCCGACCAGTCCGGATCTGTCCACCAGCGTTCCAAGGGGGGCCGGTGGAGCCGGGCCCCGGGCCACACTCGGAGCCGGCCAGCCTGCCGGCACCATCAGCGGAGGACGGTGCGGGGGCCACCGCATGGAACGGGCGGCCACGGCGGTGCGAGTGGCGGCGAGGCCGGGCTGCCTGCCCGTACCCCCAGCAGGACTCGAACCTGCGCACCCGGCTCCGGAGGCCGGCGCTCTATCCACTGAGCTATGGGGGCGGCAAGTCGCCCTCGCCCCCCACGTGGGAGGCGGTTAGGGGATAAGCCTACTCGTCCTCGTCACCGATGGTGAACATGAGGCCGTCCTGGACGTCGTACAGGGCGTCCATCCACTCAGCGATGGTGACGTCCTCCGGACGCAGCCTGGCCACCTGGTGGTTCTCCCGGGCGAGAAGCCGGCGGCACTGGGCCCTGAGGGGCGAGGGCACGACCACCTCTTCGGCGATGTTGAGCTGCTCCAGCTCGTTGAGCAAGCGGTCGATGAACAGGATCTTGTTGCGGCGGGCGTCCCTCTCCCGCCGGCTCATTTGGTCGACCTCGTAGAGCTTGGAGATCTCCTTGGAGGTCTCAGCGATGGTGGGCAAGCGTTCTCCCCGCGTAGAAATCAGCTGTCAGTGGCTGCAGCCGAGGGCCGGCTTCCGCCTCACTTGGGGGCATCGTAGATGGCGGGCGGGTTGCCGTCAAGGGCGCGACCGCTCGCGACCCACCCCGCGGCGTCAGCAGGCGTAGTCGGAGTCGTAGGGCCGAGAGAACCACTGGGTGAGCTCGACCACCCCACCGGTGAAAGAGCTCAGCTGGCAGTTGGAGACCGCCTCCGAGAGCTTCCGTGCTCCCGGGATCCAATCAGGCATCCCGACGAGAGAGGTGCCCTTGGTGTACGTCGAGCCGCCGGTGACCTGGCCCCACTGGTAGGAGGTGGAGTAGACGCCCACCTTGGCGACCCCTGCGTCTGCCAAGGCGGCCACCATCCCCTGTAGGTCGGCGACGTTCATCTTTAGCCCGTATGCGCCCGACTGCCAGCTGTTCGCGGTCTCGACGTCCAGCCACCAGGGGTAGTCCGCGGGCGAACTCGGCACCTGGACAGTGCCCTCCTGGCCATTTATGGCGAGGGCCGCGCTCGTCAGCCATCGCATGTCCTGGGCCAGCTTGTTGTACCCGTACTGCCAGGCGCAGGCGGTGGTCTCCTCGCCCACGGACGGGGTGCCGGTGGCGGTGCACGTTCCGTAAGGGTCCTCCGAGCTGCTGCTGGTCGGCCAGTCGGAGACGCCGTTACCCGGGTCGGCGGTGTTGACGTAGAGGCTGGCCTTGGCCTGCGAAGGAGTCCCGGTGGAGTCGGCCACCGCCCAGTACAGCTCGCTCTGGGCGTAACTCGGGTAGCTCGAAGACGGGCCCAGGCAGGGATTGAGGATGTTGGCCAAGCCGTCGTTGACCCCAACGATCCCGAACGCCTGTCCCGATGGCAGGCTTGCGCCGCACTGAGGATAGGAGACGTCGTTGCCGGTGGTGCTCGAACTCCCACCGCCTCCACCGCCATGGCTCGGCTTGGCCGCCAGCGCGGGTGAAGCGGTGAGGATGGCCAGAGCGGCCGCAACAGTGGCGCCCCAGCAGAGAACCCTGGGCACCCTATGCGCGGCAGTCCTGACCAAAATCATCTCGGCTCCTCAGCTGCGGCGAGCGAACTACAAATCATTAACCCCTGGGCTCTCCCAACTACCCGTCGACCGGCTGAGACCAGTTAGCTCTGCTCGGAAGGGCCGCTCAAGCCCCATGAGCCCGCTGCACCCAGGCCACAGGGAGCTGAGAGCCCGTCCCCCGCGATCCTCGCCCCGGGGGGCTGAGTGCAGCGGCTGATGCCGGTACGCCGGCTCGCCCGGTTCCCCGACCAGCGCCTCTCTCGGCCTCCGAGGTGGCGACCCCGCTGTCCTAGGAATGGCCGGCGCCGACGCGTGGCTCCAGGCCGTCCAGCCTGAGCTGCGTGCCTCTGGCGCCCGCGGTCGCCGGCTGGGGCTGTGAGAGGCTCTTGAAGGTCAGCACCTGCGCAACCGCCGCCACCAGCTCGCTCCGGGGCAGACTCCCGGCCTGCACCGCGGCCACGATGGCAGCGACGGTGGCGGCGGTCACAGTACTGAGTTGAGCGGAGGTAGCGTTGAACAGCAGCAGATCAGCACCCGCTCGGAGCGCCGCCACCGCAGCCTGGGGAACCGAGTACCCCGCCCCGCTGAGCGCCCCCGCGGAGAGGGAGTCCGTCATGACGAGGCCCTGGAAGTGGAGTTGCTGGCGGAGCACTCCCTGGATCACGGCGCTGGAGATGCTGGCCGGACGGTTGGTCAGGCCCGGTACCGACGCGTTGGCGACCATGACGGCCGGCAGTCCCTGGCTCACCGCCCAGGCGAACGGGAGCAGGCCAGCTGTCTTCAGCTGGGCATAGGGAAGGGTGGTGGCCGGCGCGCTGTCGGTGTTGCCGGCGGAGGACCCCAACCCTGGGAAGTGCTTGACCACCGGGGTCACGCCTGCGGCGATCAGCCCTTTGGCGAAGGCGATGCCATCGGCTGCGGCAGTGGACGCGCTGGTGCTGAATGACCTGGTGCCATCGGGGTCGGTGGCGCTCGGCCCGGTACCCCCATCCAGATCCAGAACAGGAGCCAGATCGACGGTCACTCCTGCGGACCGGAGGCGCTCCCCAGTGGAGAGACCGAGTTGCCGGATCTGCTGCGGCGACATGGTGGCAGCCATCTGCCGAGCTGAGGGCAGCGGCCCAACCAGGTTGCTCAGCCGCTGGACGGCCCCGCCCTCCTCGTCGGTCATGACAGTGAGCACCTCGCCGGCCGGGGCGAGCGCCTCCAGGTCGGCCAGCTGCTGGGCTAGATTGCTGGGGCCGTTGGATCCGTACAGGATGATCCCGCCCACCCCCAACTGAACCTCTGCCGAGACTGCGGACACGTCCTCGGCCGGCGCTGGCACCACCAGCACCTGGCTGGCGAGACGTGCGAGGCTCCATCCCACAGGTCCAGCGGAGGGGGAGGGTGATTGAGTTGGAGTCTGTGTCACAGGGCTTCGGGGCCGGTTGCTGGGGCCGGACGGGCCGGGGCCGGTGGCACATCCCGCCAGCAGACCACCCATGGCCAGCGCCCCTGCCACGATCCGGCCCGGGCGCGGCCGCCGGCTCCAAGCAGATGGAGGGCCCCCGGCGGACATCACGCGGCCGGCCTGCCCGGACACCCGCTCGGAGGTGCGGGAATCGGCGGGGTGACCCCTGCCGCCGGAAGCGGCTGGCAACTGGCCGGGGCCATGTCCCGTGTAGTTCCAGGACGAATCACCCCGACCTCCGGGTGCGTTGAAACCGCGATCCACGATGCCACTTTATTCGTGGGGCGCAGATCGGCGGGAAGTGGCCGGTTGGGATCATCCCGGCGACTTCCGGCTGGGAGCCGTCGGCGGCGCCCGCGCCGCCGACGGGAGGAAAGATACAGTTCACCAAGAGTGAGGCCCTCTGGCACCACAGTAGGATCCGGCCGGCTCTGATCGGGCTCTGGGGCCGAGGCGCAACGCCTGACACCCTCGGGGCAGGGAACCGTCGCCGCGGCTCGAGGAGCTGAATTTTGCGGGCGCGCGCCTGCACCCAGCGATCTCCGCGGGGCCAGCATCACCGGCGAACATTTCGCCGGTGCGAAGATCCCGAGTTCCATGGCAGGCGTGGGCAGCAACGGAGTTGGGGGCGATCTCCTCATCTGCTCCGAGTCGGAACGCGGTCCCTGAACCCGCCCACCTGCGCGCCACCGACCCACGGGCCCCGCCGCCTGGTTGCGGGTCAAGCATCTCGGTCAGGTGCTGCTGGGGGACTCGCCCGCTCCGGACTGAGCACCACGGCATCCAGCTGGATCAGCGCCCGTCCTCGCCTCTGGTCACCCGGACTCGAGGTGACCCTGTCCTTCATGGCCTAGCCGAATCGCTCAACGCCAACAACCGCGGGCACCCACCTTGACGGTGGATCGGGGTGGTGCTAGGCTCCCACCACCCTCGGGCCGAGGGAAGCGGCCGACGCCCGACCCACCTCGGACCTCAGGAGATGCTGGACCACAGGAGGTGGCGGGATGGATGCCAGGTTGCGGTGGACGATCTGGGCGAGCGTCGCGGTGGCGGCAGTTGCGGTCAGCAGCGCCGGGGTACTGGCAAGCACGCGATCGTCCACAGTCTCGGGCTTCGAGATCTCGGCCACCTCGACCGACGGGCAGTTCGTGGGCTCCATTGGCCCTGGGACCCCACTTGGCGGGGGCTACTTCTACGCCAACGTCATCCACCAGGTGCTGCAGGAGAGCTCTGGAGGAGATACGACCGCCATCTGCGGCACCGGGGAATCGTCGTCTCAGATCGCCCCTTGCGATTCCACCAACCCGGAGCCGGTCAGCACCGTGACGGTATATCTGGACGGCCGCTCGGCCACCGGCCAATTTGTGTACGCGCCAGGGGGAATCACCTTCGAGGGCAACTCCAGCGACAATTCCTGCCCATCCACCCAGACCTTCTTGGTGTCAGCTACGGTCAACTTCAACAGCGGTAAGTACGGCTCGTACGACTTCTCCGTCACCCTGACCCACTACAGCTACGACCTCTTCGGGGACTGCATCACCTACTTCGCCACCATCTCGGGGACGATGACCCAGCAATAGTCTGACCGACGGCCCGGCGCTCGTCAGTTCGCGGAGCCGGCTGGCTACCTCAGGATCGGTCGGCCCAGGGCGCCGGGCGCAGTGAGGGGGAGGGTCCGGTCGCGAGGTCCCCGGCCGCAACCGCGACTTGGCCGTGGGCTCCTGTCACCAGCAGACGCCCCTCGTCGTCCACCCCCTCCAGCCGGCCCACCAAGGGAGCTGGCCCGCTCGCCACCTGGACCTCCTCGCCGATCCACTCCGCCCGCTCCAGCCAGGAGTCACGGAGCGCCGGGAAGCCCAGGTCGCTCCAGCTTCGGTAGTGGTCGCTCAGGGAGGCCAGCACCGCGGCTGCCAGCCCGGGCCCGCTCCCCCTCCACCCCTCGCGATCCAGGGCGGTCGCCCCGGGTGCGATGGAGTCGTCCACGAGGATGCCTTCCCAGGACACGTTGCACCCCACCCCCACAGCCAGCGCCTGTCCGGCCTCCGTCCACAGGGACTCCACCAGGACCCCGGCCACCTTGCGCCCTCGGATCAGGCAGTCGTTGGGCCACTTGAGCCGAACCGGAGGGCCTCCGGCCGCCTCGATCCCCCGGGCGACCGCCAGGCCCACTACCAGCGGCAGGGATGACGGCAGGTGGGAGGCCGGCGGGCGCAGGAGCAGCGAGAGCATCAGCGAGGAGCCGGGCGGCGCCTTCCAGGCCCTCCCCGCCCTTCCCCGGCCGTGTACCTGATGGTCCGCGACCACGCACAGTCCCTCGGGCTCCCCCGCCCGGGCCGCGGCCAGGACCAGGTCCTGAGTGCTGCCTACCTGGGCGAGCAGGCGCACTCGCCAGGGGACTCCCCTCGCCGCCAGCTCCTGTCGGAGGGCATCCCCGTCCCCCCACCCCGGGGGCCTGACCGGGAACCGCCGGCGAGCTGGGCCGGAAGTCAGGTTCACTCCCGTATACTGCGGCCTCGTGGAGAACTGGGAGCGGATTGAGCTCTTCAGCTCCTTCCTCAAGCTGACCGGGGACATCGAGGTGGTGGCTCCGCTGCGGCTGACCGACGTCGTCAACCGGATGACGGAATACCTGGAAATCCGCCAGCTGACCCTGGAGCCGCTGGCCAGCACCTACCCGGTTATCAGCACCGTGGAGGAATCGGCGATGGTCGCCAAGCGCTCCATCCTGATGCTGGCGCCGGTGGGCGAATCCCTGGCGGATACGGGAGGGCGGCGGGCGCTGCTGGAGCAGAAGGTGGCCCACCAGGTGGCCCTCACCATCGACACCTTCTCCCTGGTCTGCGAGGTCTTCCTCGAGCCCAGGCTCAGCCTGCGCGAGACGTTGGAGCGGAGCGTCGACGATTTCCTTCCGGTGCGCAACCTGAACGCCGTCTGGCTCCCGGCGCTGACCCACGAGCGGGTGTCGATCCAACGGCCATTCGCGCTGGTGCACCCGCGCCAAATCCTCAGCTTCTCCGAGCGGGGGACGGCCGGTCTTTGACCGCCGAGCCGGCCGGGCCGCGGGACGCGGCCACCGTGGCGCTCATCCGCGGTGGGTATCGACCAGATGGGCCGCCCGAGGTGCTGCTGCTGGAGCGGGCCGATCATGCCCACTTCGCCCCGCGCGCCCTGGTCTTCCCCGGGGGGAGCCTCGACCCGGGAGACCGGGACCCCGGTTGGGGCGAGTTCTGGAACCCGGTGGCGGGAGGCAGGCCGGACCGCCGAGCGGGGCTGGAGTTCCGGGTGGCGGCGATGCGCGAGACCTTTGAGGAGTGCGGTGTGCTTCTGGGCTCATTCGTGGGTGGAGCGGCGCGGCTGGAGGAGGAGCGCGCGCGCTGGCGCCGGGGAGCTGGCGCGGGCTTCCTCGATCTGTGTCGGCGCCTCGGGATGCGCCCAGCCCTGGAGTCCTTGGTGTTCGTCGCCCGCTGGGTTACCCCGGAGGGGTTGTCCCGGCGCTTCGACGCCCGCTTCTTCCTGGCCCCGCTGCCTCCGGGACAGGAGCCTCGGGCCGACCCTTTGGGGGAGAGCGGGGGCTGGCGCTGGGCAGACCCGGCCGAGGCGCTGCTCCGGGGGCGACGGGGAGAGTGGCAGATCCTTCCCCCGACCAGGGCTGTGCTTAAGTTGCTGGCGGCGGGCCGGGGCGTGGAGGGGACCATGGCAGCCGCGCGAGCGCGCCGGGTGGTCACCCGACGGCCCCGGCTCGAAGAGGTCACCGCGCGACGATACCCCGGGCTGGACCGCTCCCGACTGGAGGCGCCTTGAGCGCGCTGCCGTCCGGGGTGGAGCGGGTCCTGGCCCCCAACCCCGGTCCCCTCACCGGCCCCGGGACCAACACCTGGCTCTTCGGGAGGGGAGAGGTCGTGGTGATCGACCCGGGTCCGCTGGATCAGCGGCACCTGGAGGCGGTGGCCCAGGCGGCATCTCTCCGGGGCGGAGCCGGGATGGTGCTGTGCACCCACCATCACCCGGACCACCGTGAGGGTGCCGACCGGCTGGCGGAGATGCTGGGAGCGCCTCTGGCCCTCTACCATCACCGCGCCGAGAGGGCTGGGGAACTGGCCCTGGAGGACGGCGATCGGCTCCTCGCCGGTGAGAGCTGGCTGGAGGTGATCCACACTCCGGGGCACTCCCAAGATCACCTCTGCTTCTACGCGCCAGAGGAACGCGTCCTGTTCAGCGGTGATCACGTCCTCTCGGGTACGACCAGTGTCGTCTGGCCCCCCGAAGGCGACATGGCCGCCTACCTCGAATCGCTGGCCCGGGTGCGCGAGTTGAACTCCGGCTGGCTGCTGCCGGGTCACGGCGAGCCGATCTCCGAGCCCAGGAAGGCGGTGGAGGCGCTGATTGCCCACCGCCTGGAGCGAGAGCGCCAGGTGCTAGAGGCGCTGGGCCCGGCCCCCCTGGCACCATCGCAGCTGGTGCCAGGGCTCTACCACGGCTACCCCCAGGAGGTTCTGGAGTTCGCCGCGCAGACCGTCCTCGCCCACTGTCTCAAGTTGGAGAGGGAGGGCCGGGTTGAGCGCGTGCCCGGCGACGGTGAGGCCCGGTTCCGCAAGCCCTAGCCGAGATGGAAGGGCAGGTGAGCCAGGGTCCGGGTCATGACCCCTGTGGGGCCTTGTGGCACCACCTTGTTCAGCAGGGGCTCGAAGTGATAGGACGAGGCGGCGATGTCCAGATGGACGAACGGCCGACCAGCCGCGAACTGACGCAGGAACACCGCGCCGTTGATGGTCCCGGCAGCGGGGGTCCCCGAGGTGTTGCGAATGTCCGCTATCTCGCAGGTCAGGGCGACATCGTGCTCGGGGTAGAGAGGTAGCTCCCACACCCTCTCCCCCGCCTCCCGGGCGGCCGCCTGCACCGCCGCCAGCAGCTCCGGGCTGCTGGCCATGGCGGCGGTCACGGGGTGACCCAGGGCCACCGACACCGCCCCGGTGAGGGTCGCAACGTCCACCAGGTGCGTCGCCCCCTGACTGACCGCGTACGCGAGGGCATCCGCCAGCACCAGGCGCCCCTCGGCGTCGGTGTTGTTGATCTCGATGGTGGTCCCGTTCATCGCTCTGACCACGTCCCCGGGCTTGACCGCCGCCCCCCCGGGCATGTTCTCAGTGAGGGGCGCCAGGCCCAGGACCTCGATGTGAGGTTCGGTGCGAGCGATGACCCCCATGGCTTGGAGGACCGCGGCCGCCCCGCTCATGTCCGACTTCATCGCCGCCATTCCCGGGTTGGGCTTCAGGGAGATGCCGCCGGAGTCGAAGGTGATTCCCTTGCCCAGCAGGGCCAGCACGCGCCCCGAGCCGTCTGAGGAGCGGGGACGGTAACGCATGACCATGAGCTTGGGCGGCTGATGGGACCCCTGGGCGACCGCCAGGAGGGCCCCCATCCCCAGCTTCTCCATCTCCGGACGCTCCACCACGCGAAGGCTGAGGTGCCTCTGCTTGGCCACCAGCTCGGCCTCGACGATGAAGTCCGCTGGAGTGAGGCGGTTGGCGGGGCGCCACTGCAGTACCCGGGCGGCGTTGGTCGCCTCCGCCAGGCGTACGCCGGCGGTGAGGGCGGCGGCCAGGTCCGAGCCCTGCCCCAGGCCCACCAGCTGCAACTCCTCTACGGCCCCCTTTGCCTCCGCGGCCTTGAGCTCCCCCATCCGGTAGTTACCCAGGGCGACCCCCTCGGCGATGGCCCGCGCCGGCGCCTGGGGCGCCTGGCCGGTCGCCGGTACCGCCAGCACCTCGGCCAGGGCCGGCTCGACGATCACGGCCAAAGAGCGGCAGAAGTTCCTGAGGTCGCGGACCGCGAACTGAAGTGCGTTGCGGAGGCGATAACCGTCAAGGAGGTCTCGATGGCCGAGCCCCAGCAGCATGATCCGCGGTGCCGCCGCCCTCCCCAGCGTCGGCACCAGCCGGCGCTCGGGGAACTTCCCATTCAGCTCACCGCTGGCCAGCATCGAGGTCAGCAGCCCGTCCAGCGCCCGGTCCAGAAGCTGGGCCGAAGGACCCAGTGGCTCGTCCTGGAAGAGCGTGAGCAGCAGGGCATCCGCCCTCAGCTTGCCCACTTCGGTGTCAACCGCCTTGGCCTGCATCGCCTCCCTCCTCTGGGTCACCTCGGAACGCACCGGTCCCCGTGGCGCGGCTCCTGCGCCTGCCCAGCCCGGCGCGCAGGCGGGCGACATCCTCGGCCGTGAACCGGTTGCGTCCGATGGCGTCCACCGCGCTGGGATGGGCCCTCCCCTCCCGGATCCAATTCACCACGACCTGGGGCTTCACCCCCAGGATCCGACCGACCTCCACTGGCCCCATCAGCTCCCCCTGGCCATCAGTGGTGGGGATCAAACCTGACCTCGCGCAGACCCGGGACCCACTCACGCAGGGCGGCCTCGATGCGGCGGCGCAGGGCGGGGGTCAGGACGGCCACGTAGTTGGAGGTGGGGTGTGCCTGGACCACCACCTCCCCGGGACGGGGCTGAATCGCCAGCAAGCTGTCGCTCCCCGGGCCGGCCTCGACCGACCCGCGCACCAGGACAGTCAGCTCGGCATCGGTCATGCCCAGATGATGGCAGTCCGGGGCCTTCCCGCGCCGGGCGGGGCCGGGCGCCGGTCGTACAGGGTCCCGATTCGGCATAATCCGGGCGTTGGCTGACTTTGCGCCGGTTTGCAGCGTGAGCGACGTGCCTCCGGGCACGGGCCGGGTGATGGATCTCGACGGCGTGGAGATCGCGCTCTTCAACGTCGACGGGGTCTTCCACGCCCTGGAGAACGCCTGCGCCAGTGGCGGCTCGATCGGAGAGGGCCAGCTTCGGGGCCATGTGGTCACCTGCCCCTTGGACGGAGAGCCCTACGACGTGCGCACCGGCATCTCCCCGGTCTCGGATGCGGTCTACGTCCGCCACTTCGACGTCCGGGTCAACTCCAAGGGCCAGGTGCTGGTCCGCCTGGAGCCCACCGAAGACGAGGACGACGCCCCCTGAGCCCGCGGCTGGCGGCGCTCGATGTGGGCTCCAACACGATCCACCTCCTGGTCGCCAGTCCCTCCGACGCCGGGCTCACCGACCGGCGCCATGCGGTTGTGATGGCGGGCTTGGGAGCCGAGGTCGAGCGCCAAGGACACTTGGGGCGGGAGCTCGTCGAGCAGGTCGTCGGCACCCTTTCCAACATGCTCCAGCTGGCACGTGCGGACGGGGCCGAGGATGTGCGGATGGTGGCCACCGAGTTCGCCCGGCTGGCTCCGGATGCCGGTGAGCTGGTGCGGGCCGTCCGCGCAGGCTGCGGCGCGAACCTTCAGGTCCTGACAGGTGAAGCCGAGGCCCGCCTCAGCTACCTAGGGGCCACCGCCTACCGGGTCTCCCCCAAGACCTGCGCACTGGTGGCCGACATCGGAGGTGGAAGTACGGAGGTCGTGGTCGGTGAGGGCACCAGGCCGCGACGAGCCACGAGCCTGCGCCTCGGCTCGGCGCAGCTGCTTCGCGCGGTCTCCGCCGACGACCCCCCGTCGCCGCGCCAGCTTGCCGACGCCGAGGCGCTGGCGTCCATGGTGCTCGAGGCGGCTCCCGACGCCGAGCGGCCCAGCGCCCTGCTGGCCACCGGGGGGACGGCCGCCAATCTGCCGGTACTTCTGGGCCGACGCCCTCCGGCGGCAGACTCCGGCCCCCTGCGGCTCTTCGACGAGAAGGGCGAGGGTTGGACAGAGGTCAGCCGGCTGGAGCTGACGCGCGCGTCGCTCCTCACCCGCGAGCTGTCCAGCGCGGACCTGGCGGCGCGGTCGGGGCTCAGCGAGCGGCGGGCCCGCCTCATGGCCGGAGGCGTGGTGATCGTTCGCGCCCTGTTGGACCGGTACGGTGCAGAGGCCGCGATCGTAACCGAGCGCGGGCTCCGGGATGGGGTGATCCTGGCCCTGGCGGCCTCCCGACGAGGTTCGGCCGCCGAGCGCTGAGCGGGATCGGAGCCAGCTCCTTCCCCTAAGCTGGAGCCGTGCCCCTCTTCGACTTCCACACCCACACCACCATTTCGGACGGCCATGCCGCGCCGCTGGTCATGGCCCGTCGCTGCTTGGAGAACGGCTACGGCGCCTACGTGTGCAGCGACCACGTCGACGAAGCCAGCGTGGAACGGCGGGTTCCGGAGATCGTGGCGGCCTGCCGAGAGGTCGAGAGAGAGCTCGACCTCCCCGCCATCCCCGCCGTCGAGGTGACCCGGGTGGCCCCGGAGCGGGTTGCGGTGGTGGCCGCCCGGGCGAGATCGCTGGGGGCACTGTTGGTGGTGGTCCATGGCGAGACCCTCGGCGACTTCCCCCAGCCTGGGCTGAACCTGGCGGCGGCCCGTTGCCCGGACGTCGACATCCTGGGACACCCCGGGCTGATCTCCCACGAAGCGGCCGAGGCGGCGCGAGAGAACGGCATCCATCTGGAGATCAGCGCCGCCGGACTGCACGGGCTCACCAACGGCCATGTCGCCAAGGTGGCGGTCAGCTTGGGCGCCCACCTGGTGCTGGACTCGGATGCCCACCGCCCCGAGGCCCTGCTCACGGCTCAGCGCGCCCAGAGCCTCCTGGAAGGGAGTGGGCTCGAGCTGGAGGCCGCGCTGAGGGTGGCGGAGTCGGCGCCGCTCCGGATCCTCGCCCGGAGGGGCATCGTCATCTCCCAGGGCGCGACCAGCTGAGTCGAGTCAGCCGGGGGGGCCGGGCGGCGAGGGCCGTGACGCCGGAGACGCGGTCGGTGATGGGCTCGGCGTCGGCTCCACCGTCGGTGTAGGGGTCGGGGTGAACGTGGGGCTGGGGGTGTTGGTGGGGAGCGAGATTATGTCCTCTAGCTGAAGCACGACCAGGGTGCCCCCGGGACCGGAGGCGAACGTGACCACCACCGCCTCCCCGGGGATGAGGCTGGAGAGCGACGCCACGGCACCGCCGCGGGTGATCTTCGACTGGGCGGTCACCGTCGCCTCGACTGCCGTGCCTGAGGACGGCTGGATGGCGACCGTGCTCGTGGCGACCGACACTGCCAGCAGGGTGCCGTCTATGGGATGGCCCACCAGCCCCGAGCTGGCGGGCGTGGGAGTGGACCCGGAGCCCACCCCCTGGTTGGAGGGAGCCGGCGGTGCGAAGACAGTGAGGGACGCGGCCAGGATCCCCACCGCCAGCACCGCGAGGGCCGCGATCGCGAAGAGGATCAGACCGGTGGTGCCGGGGCGGCGGAGCACGAAAGGCCGGCGCTGTCGGCGCCCCACTCGGGCCCGGACTCGGGGCCGCTTCTTCACGGTGGAAGCGGCGTTGGAGGCGGTAGTTCTCACGGACGCCTCCTGCTTCGCCCCGCCCAGATCACTCCCGGTGGCCATCCGGCGGAGTATATGGGAGCGCTCCGCAGGCGCCGGCGTCGGTATCATGAACTCCCGCCGATGCCGCCCGAGTACGACCACCAGGCGATCGAGGCCAAGTGGCAGCGGCGCTGGGAGGAGACCGGGCTCAATCGGCCCGAGCTCGGCGCTGCTCCCCGGCCGTACTTCAATCTGATGATGTTCCCCTACCCCTCGGCCGAGGGGTTGCACGTGGGGAACATGTACGCCTTCACCGGCGCCGACGCTCACGGCCGATTCCAGCGGATGCAGGGCCTGGACGTCTTCGAACCCATCGGCTTTGACGCCTTTGGGATCCACAGCGAGAACTTCGCCCTCCAGGTCAACCGGCACCCGACCGAACTGGTGGCGGCCAATATCCGCAACTTCCGGCGCCAGCTACACAGGCTCGGGGCCCAGTTCGACTGGAGCCGCACGGTCGAGACCACCGATCCCGCCTACTACCGCTGGACCCAGTGGCTGTTCGTGACTCTCTGGAAGGGGGGCCTCGCCTACCGCGCCCGGCGCAACGTCAAGTGGTGCCCCCGTGACCTCACGGTGCTCGCCGACGAGCAGGTGATGGCCGACGGCACCTGTGAGCGGTGTGGCGCGGCGGTGGTGGAACGCGAGCTGGAGCAGTGGTTCCTGCGCACCTCCAACTACGCCGAGCGGCTGCTTGCCAACCTGGACCGTCTGGACTGGTCGGAGAGCACCAAGCTTCTGCAACGCCACTGGATCGGGCGAAGCGAGGGGGCGCTGCTGGACTTCCCCATTGACGGCGCGGCACCGTTGCGGGTCTTCACCACGCGCGCCGACACCGTCTTCGGGGCCACCTTCATGGTGGTCGCCCCAGACCATCCCCGGACCATGGAACTGGCCAGCCCCGACCGGCGGGCGGAGGTGGCCAAATTCGTGGCGGAGGCGGCGCGCCGGAGGATCGCCGGTGTCCGGGAGTCGGAGGGGAGCACGAGTGGCATGGCCCTTGGGAGGAACGCGCGCCATCCTCTCACCGGAGAGGAGCTCCCGATCTACGCCGCCGAATATGTCCTCTCCGGATACGGCGAGGGGGCGATCATGGCGGTCCCTGCCCACGACTCCCGCGACCATGCGTTTGCCTTGGCCCACGGGCTGAAGGTGGTGCCCGTGGTGAGTGGGGATGCCAGCGCCGGGCCCCATACCGGGAGGGGCAGCCTGATCAACTCCCGGGACTTCGACGGCCTGGCAGCTCCCGACCCCGCCAGGGAGCTCATCGTGGCCGCGATCTCGGAGCTTGGCCTGGGCCGTCCCAAGGTCACCTACCGGCTCCGGGACTGGGGGATCTCCCGGCAGCGCTACTGGGGACCGCCGATCCCGGCGGTCCACTGCCCGGTCGATGGGGCGGTGCCGGTCCCGGAGGACCAGCTGCCGGTGCTGCTGCCCTACATCGAGGACTTCCGCCCCTTGGGGACGGGCGAGTCACCTCTCAGCCGGGACCCCTCCTTCCTGCACACCACCTGCCCGGTCTGCGGAGGGCCGGCCCTCCGAGAGACGGACGTTTCCGACACCTTCCTCGACAGCTCCTGGTACCACCTGAGGTATCCCTCCGCCGACCGCCAGGACGTGGCCTTCGACCCCGCCCTGACCCGCAAGTGGTTGCCGGTGGACACCTACATCGGCGGCAACGAGCACGCCGTCCTGCACCTCCTGTACTCGCGCTTTGTGGCCATGGCGCTGCACGACCTCGGCTATCTCGACTTCGAGGAGCCCTTCACCCGCTTTCGGGCCCACGGCATGATCATCAAGGATGGCGCCAAGATGTCGAAGTCCCGGGGGAACGTCGTCGTGCCCGACGACTACCTGGACCGCTTCGGTGCCGACGCTTTCCGCCTTTACCTGATGGCCATGGGGCCGTTCTCCGAGGGCGGTGACTTCCGCGACACCGGCATAAACGGCCCCTACCGGTTTTTGGTGCAGGTGTTCCGGCTGGCCGAGAGGGTCGGCGACACCGCCGAGCCGTCCGAGCTGGCGGTGGTGCGTCACCGCTGCATACAGAAGGTATCGGAGGACACCCCGCAGCTGAAGTACAACACGGCGATCGCGGAGCTGATGAAGTACGCCAAGCGGCTCCGGGATCATGAAGGGACCATCCC
>JAJYWQ010000056.1:0-10323 GCA_021791415.1 bacterium
ATGGGGTGGATCGGTCACCAATCCCGGGGCGGTTCATGCCTGGGCCCTCGGTGTTGAGGCGCGTCGAGTGGGGCCGGGTTTGGAGGTTGGTTGAGTCCTACCGCGACCCACCGGCGCCACCCCTAGTCACTCTGCACGCCCAGGCGCCCCATTCCTGGCACGTCCTCTCCGGCAGCTTCCTCGTAGTGCCTCTGGGTGACGGCGACGAACGCTCCCGCGACCAGGATGGCGGCCGACAGCCCTAGGCCGGCGCTGAGACCGGCCGGTCCATCCGAGAGCACACCCGCCAGCACCGGGCCAGCGCACTGGCCCAAGGCAAAGGCGACCGTAAGCGTGGCGATGGCCGGGGTCCAGTGATGCGGCTGGAGGGAGCGGCGGACGACGACGGTGACCGCGGTCACCACCGCCAAGAACGACCCTCCGAACAGCACCGCTGACGCGGCGGCCGCCTCGGGCGATCGGGACACGAGCGGCAGGAACGCACCGACACTGACCACGGCCAGCACCACGCCCGGCGCGCGCCCACCGCGGAGGTTCACGACAGGGCGTACCCACAGGAAGGCACCAGCGATCGACGCCGCGCCGAGGACGACCCAGAAAGCGGTGATCTCCCCCGGTCCGGCGCCACGTTCCTTCAAGAAGGCGACGATGAAGGTCATGTAGGCGATGTAGCCCACCCCGAAGAGCGCGTAGCTGGCGAGCAGAGCCCGGAAGCGGCGGGCTGGCCAGTGCCTGTCGGCGGGCGGCGCGGTACGGGGCTCGCGGCTCGCACGGGCCGCCGAGGTCGCGATACCGAAGGCCACTAGGCCGAGCCCGGCGAGCAGCACCCAGCCCCATCGCCAGCCGTCTGCCGCGGGCGTGTCGGCAAGAAGAAGCGGGATCGTGAGGCCCGACACCACGATCCCCGCTCCACCCCCGGCGAAGTAAATGCCAAGGAGCGATGCTGCCCGGCGCGCGGAGCCAGCCCTACCAGCCTCAGCGACGATCCCGGCGCCAGTGACAAAGCAGATCGCACCCGCGACTCCGGCAAGGGTGCGGAGGCCAACCAGCACGGTGACGTTGCCCGTGGCGGCGGTGGCAAGGAGGGACGCCACCGTCACCCCGAGCCCCGCGAGGAAGGCCCTGCGGGTCCCCCAGCGACGCGCAGTGGGGGCGGCAAGCAGCGCTCCGGCGAGGTACCCGAAGGCGTTCGCCGTGTTCATCGCACCGGCGATGGCGAACGACCAGTGCAGCTCCGTGCGCATCGACGGGAGCAGCAAAGCATACGCGAAACGAGCCAGCCCGAGCGCGACTGCGGGTCCGAGAGCCAAGCCGAGTGCGATGGCGAGCCCAGGGACATGCCGTGGGCTCACTGACTGTGGGCCACCCGGCCCAGGTGGAGCAGGTGGGCTCATGAACGGGACGCCGCCGGACACTGCGCATAGGCATCGATGAGCAACTCGGCCAGGCGGCGGGCGTCTCTGGCCGCGTCGAGGTCGGCATCGACGAGCACCCGGGCATTCGCGCCGTCGACGAGCAGCATCAAGTCAGCACCGAGGCGCGCCGGTTCGGGCAGCCCGGCCTCGGCCGCGAGACCAGCCAGGTACTCGCGCATCCAGCGCTTCTGGCGGCGGGCCACCTCCCGAGCCGGGTTAGCCGGGTTGGCAACCTCAGCGGCGGCGTTCACGAACGCACAGCCCCGTTGTCCTTCGCTCCTATGCCACTTCCCCAGCCAGTCGAACACGGCGAGGAGCCGCCCACGTGGGCTGTCCGAGCGGGCACGCACCCACGCGTCGAGTGTCGCCACCCTCTCGGCATGGCGACGCTCGAGCACGGCAGCGACTAGCTCGTCCTTGGAGCCGAAGTGCGCGTACAGTGTCGGCTTCGACACCCCCGAGCGGGCCACAACCTTGTCCACCCCCGTCGCGATGATGCCGTCGGAGTAGAACAGTTCAGCCGCAGCGTCAAGCAGCCTCGCGTGCGTATCCCCCGCGGAAGCCATATGGCTACACTAACCGGTCTGTAAACCCCTGTCAAGCCAATGCGGCTGGATGGCTCCCGTTTGCCAGTCCAGGTGCTGTGACCTACTCGGAGGGGGTCGCCCCACCCGGGTCCAGCACCAAGGCCACTGGGAACTCCGCTGGAGTAGGAGCCGGTGCTTGGCCAAGGCGGCGGCAGCCGCCTCGGCGGCGTCCGCCTCCGGCTTCAGGCAGATGTGGACGTTGTGGGCGCCCCCCACGAACGTGACCAGCAGCGCCAGGTTGGGAATGTGCCGGCAGTGGAACCGGCCATTGGTGAGGCCGATCACGGCCGGGTTCTTGAACATGGAGAAGTCACATCGACATTGGATCCGACCGTTCTCACGATGACGGAGCGCGGCGGGTCAGACTCTCGGCCCCCACCGGGAACTCACGCTCCCCGGCGCGGCGAAAGAGTATAGTCGGCGCGCGAGGCGCCGCATACGCCGCCGGTGTGGGGGAGGATAGATGATGGGCAGCAGGATGTGGCGGTGGGGACTCGCCGGCCTCGCTGGACTGCTATTGGCGAGCCTGCCGCAAGTCGCCAGCGCGGCCCGGACATCATCGGCGACGGCAGGACCAACGTACTACCTGGCCCTTGGAGACTCGCTGGCCACGGGTTACCAGCCGTCGGATGCCGGCCCCTTGAGCTCGTGCGGGTTTCAAAACGGCTACGCGTGTGACCTCTACGCTGCGCTGCTGCACACCCATCCCAACCTGCAGGCTGTCAACCTAAGTTGCCCGGGCGAGACCACGACTTCCATGCTGACCGGGGTCGGGAGCCCCTGTTTCTCCTCTGGGCCGCCGCAGCTAGCACGCGCGTTGCGGTTCTTGGCGCGGCACCGGGGACATGTGGCTCTCATCACCATTGACATCGGAGCCAACAACGTCGACGGGTGCGTCTCGTCTAGCAGCGTCAGCGTCACCTGCGTGTCACAGGGCATGCAGGCAGTCGCGACGCAGCTGCCAGTGATACTCTCCGCGCTGCGCGGCACCGCCGGGGCTGCCATGCCAATCGTTGGCATGAACTACTACGACCCCTTCTTGGCCGCCTATTTCCTTCCCGGCGGGACCACCTTGGCTTCGGAGTCGTTGGCGGTGACCCTGGCCTTCAACAGCTTGCTCGGCGGAATATATGCGTCCGCCGGTGACCCGGTCGCTGATGTCCAGTCCGCCTTTGGTACCTTGGACGGGCTAGCCGCGAGCGCCGACCTCATCTGCCTGTTGACTTGGATGTGCAGCTCCCCCAATCTGCCGAACATCCATCCCAACGAAGCAGGGTACTCGGTGATCGCAACTGCCTTCGAGCAGGTCCCAGTCGTCGCCGCCCTCCTGACCTGATCAAGCGGAGAGACAAGCCGTCACCAGATCACGACTCGCCGGGGGCTAGTCAGGGGACCCCGTTTGTCAGCCTGGGTGACTGCTCAGATGGGACTCCCACGCGCCCCCTGGGGCAGCGGTCTGGCTGGGCCTAGGGGCGTGGGAGTCGGGCGGTTGGCGGCCCAGATACCGGCAGAGTGCGCCGGAACTCGCTACCCTTCGCGCATGTGGGATGGATTCCGTATCCCGCCGCTCCGGTGGCCACGTCGGGTCCGCGCCTCAATGGCCGCGGCGACGCTCGCCGGCCTGCTCGTCACCGGGTGTGCAGGCAGCCCGCCCAGGCCGACTCCACGTCCCATACCTCCGCTTCGCACTCCCCTCCCTACCACCATTCCACCCGGAGAAGGCGCCATTATTGGCGGCATCAGCTTCTGCGCTGGCGTCGTGCCAAAGGTCTATCCGCGCTTTGTCGCTGGCACTGTCGTAGTCCTGCGGGGTTCGATGTCGTCTGTAGCGGTATCTCCCGGGGTGACCAGAACAGTGTTGCCGCAGGTGGAAGTGGCCTCGGAGAAGGTAGGTACCAACCAAGAGTTCAGATTCGTCCTCGCCCCGGCTTCCTATGTCCTCAGTGCTGGAGCCCCTTGGGCGCCGGTCGCGGTCAGAGTGCAATCCGGAAAGACCGCCTGGCGCACCATACCGGGATTATGCATTTGACGCTGTTGGCCATATGGACCCAGCGAAAGCGGGGCCCAGACGTGGTCGCTCTCCTGTCCAGGAAGGGTGCCGAGGGCCGGCCGCCGGAGATTGGGCCAGGGGGGCTGGCAGAGTCCCTGGACTCCCTCGGCTCGGCCCCCAGCTACGGGACAAGGAAGACGGGCCAGGGCTGGGAGACAATCGCTACGTGACGGGAGAATGCTCGGACCAGACCAGTTCATGGGCTTGCTTTGACCGCAATCTCGGCCCTAGGCCTCAAACGAAGTGGACCTCAACCCCCTCGACGCCTCTCACGAGTGACGCCATGCTGGATGACCCTGGCGCACGGGGATCACCACTTGAAGCTTGCTGTCCACTATCCCTGCTGCCGCAGCGCCTCACGTAAGCGGAGCGCGACTTCGTCCCTCTCATGGTCGGTAAGGTGGTCGCCTTCTACGTGGCGGAGAAAGTCCGTCACGCTTGGACCGCCGGGGGAGAAGACAAAATCCCTTGGGCGAGGCACGATGTGGAAGTGGAGGTGGGCGAAGCCAGGCAACTCGGCCAGCATTAATACCCAGGTCTTGGCGCAACCCGTGACTGCTTCCACTGCCCTAGATAGCCGTGCGAGCAGCGGGCCAAGCGCTTCGGCTTCAGCTGGCGTCAGCTCCGACACCGACTCGACATGGCGCAACGGCAACAGGACAAGGCGCCCACGAATCGGCGTGTCGAAGGTGTGGGCGACTATCCATCCCCGCTCGACCAAGACGGCTGACCGAGGTGGAAGGTCTGGCAGGTGCCGATTCTGGTCGCAGTTGTAGCAGGGGGCTTGCTCTGGGGCTGCCATCGGACCAGGGGTACGCTCGGTTAGCGGCGACTTTAGCCCGCCAGGAGCGTTGAGGACCGGCCCCGACGGGGCGGCATGAAAGCCTTCCACGGCCTGCGATATGAAGTCAGTCTTGGCGTCGGTGTAGCTCAGCACGTCGTCGTGTTCAGCGCTCAGCCGCTCCTTCAGCCGCTGATATCTGGCTGCGGCCTTTGGGTTGGCGCGAAGATAGTCACGAAAGGCGAGATGCCTCGCCTCCCACTCCCCTCCAGCCTCGCAGACATGGACATTGACCAGCCGCAGTCTATCCGAACCGTCTCGCTTGAAGAAGCGGTGCTGAGGATCGTCGTCCGGCCGGTAGATGTATCCCGCTTGTTCCAAGGGTGCGCGATAGCCGGACTCGGGCTCAAGCGAGGCAACTGAGACCAGTATGTCGATAATGTCCTTGGCAGCGAGGCCCCGCACGGCCGTGGACCCAATGTGGTCCACTCGGAGCGCAACGGGACCGAGGGCTTCGCGAATGGCCGCAGCTTCACGCTCGAACCGGGATGGCCAGCCGGGATCATAGGGTTGGATCGTGATGGGCACTGGCCAAGTTTAGCCCCGTGCTCCCCAGATTGCCGACTCCGACGCGCAGGACCGAAGGCGGCGCTGAGCCCCCGGCGTAGCGGCGGCGGGGACACGCGGGCCGATCCCCAGCGGTTCCTCGAACTGACACCGAGGTGCTCGGCCGCAGGTGCTGTCGTCGCTCCAGCGTGCGACTCTGCCACTCGCGCATATGGTCGCGCCTCGACCTCGACGACGCCTTCAGTCCCGGCCGGATGCTCCTTCCAAAGTCCAGCCTCACCGCCCCGAATGCGGCCTCGGAAGCGCGGCCGGAATCGGCGGTCAGGCTGGACCCACGGCCCCGTTGGTCCACCCAGATCTCAAATACCTTTCCGGCGCCCCGAGCGTTCGTCGGGCAGCGCCCCTCACGACGGGGCCAGACTTGGAAGTCCGAAGTCGAAATCAGACCTTAGCGAGAAAGTCGGAAACGAGGGGACCAGTGACCTCGCGATGCCAGAACGTCTGGAGGTGGCCATAGCCGGGGAGAACTACACAGCGTCCGTTCGGCAGGCGGTCAGCAGCACGGCGCACAGCTTCCGTGGGGCCCTCTTTGCTGCCGCAGATGAGCAGCGTTGGTGCGGCAATCACGGGAAGATAGGCCCAGGAAGGCTCTGCTTCGGCCCAAGCCTCGATCGTCAGGGCGAACATTTCGGCCTCGGTCGTCGCGAGGTTGTCGATGAACCATCGGGGTGGAGGCTCTGCGTCCCCCGCAGCTATAGCTTCCATCGTCGCGCGCATGCCCGATGCCCGGATTTCGGCGGGCCATTCCAAGTCAGGCACCTCCTTTGGTTCGGGCACACTTCCGATGACCACGAGGGCTGAGATGCGATCGGGGTGGACGGCTGCGACCCGGAAGCCCACGGTGCCTCCCCCCGAGTAGCCGACCATGGCCGCCTTGTCGATTCCGGCAGCATCAAGTACAGCGATGACGTCGGCGACGTATTGCTCGATCCGGTGGGCCTCGATGCTGGCTGGCTTGTCGCTGCGCCCCCGACCCCGGTGATCTAAGAGCAGGCAGCGGTGCTGTCGAAGCTCCTCGGTGTACCCGGCAGATGTCCACATGCTACTGTCACCGCCCCCGCCCGTGTGGAGAAGCACGGCAGAACCCTTGCCGCAGTCGGCGTAATACAAATGGACGCCGTCCCGCTCGATCGTCGGCATGCAGACCCCCAGAGCTTCAGTTCATAAAGTCAGCTATTGACGGGACTTGCCGGCCATGCTGGACCATGCATTCGCCACTCAGCCCCCAAGACCCTACATTGCTCCTCGGAGCTGAGCATGGCCCGGACTCTACCAGCGCGACACGGGCAAGTCAACGGACGGGGACCACGAAGCGGTAGTGGGACGGTCACCAACCCCGGGTTGGTTCACTTCGCTCAGCTGGTCTACCTTGCCTATGTCAAAGGCGCTTGAGCCGAGTGTCCGTCAAACCGGGGCAAGCCCAGGCGGCTCGTACTCGTACCTGGGAGGACGGAGTGTTCCGCATCCACACCATCGAGCTGGGGTCGCGGAGCAGGACAGGTGCCATAGGTGGTACCATATGTCCATGAACAAGACCACCGTGTACCTGCCCGAGCACTTGAAGCAGTCCCTGAAGCGGATGGCGGCCGTGACCGGCCGCTCGGAGGCTGAGTTGATCCGCGAAGCGGTCGCCGCCCAAGTCCGTGTTTCGGGCCAACCCCGACCGAGGGGGAAGCTATTCACGAGTGGCGGTTCGTCGCTTGCAGAGCAGGCGGATCAGGCGCTCGCTGGTTTCGGTGAGCGCTGATCGCACTCGTCTGCGACACCAGCGGGCTCCTCGCGTACTTCGATGGAAGCGACGCATACTGCGCTGCAGTCACCAAGGTCATCGACGCCGATTCGGGCCCCTTCATCGTGTCGCCTTACGTGGTCGCTGAGCTCGACTACTTGCTGGCGACTCGGCGAGGGCTACACGCCGAACTGGCAGCACTGACTGAACTGTCAGGAGGCGCTTGGGAACTGCCGACCATGGACATCGCTGACGTTCAAGAAGCCTGCACGGTGATCGACCGGTACCGAGATCAAGATATCGGCATCGCAGATGCTTCGTTGGTCATACTTGCCCACCGGTACCGGACCGATCGTCTGCTCACTTTGGATCGTCGTCACTTTCGTGTGATCCGCTCGCCTGCCGGAAGGCCGTTCACGATCTTGCCTGAGACACCGTAACCCGGGAGGGCAAGGCGCAGGCTCCCGGGTAGGCCTTGCCTCGACTGCCGCCGATCCGGGCTGCCGATCCCGGGCCTCGGTGTCCGCTTCGAAGTCTTTGTGCTGGTGGTTGTCATGACCCCCGAGAAGTGAGTCAGGTGACCTGTACCCCAAAAACTGACCCACCCATATGAGAGCCTGGCTCCAGCAGCTGGAGGTGGAGCGGTGTTCAGGTATGGGAACAAGGTGCGGTCCGAGGCGTCAAGGCGGATGCTGGCTGGGGAGCGCGTGGAGGAGGTGGCGGGTGAACCGGGAGTCACTCAGGCGACCCTGTACCGATGGAAACACCAGGGGCTGATCGACGCGGGCAGGAAGCCCGGGGTGAAGAGCTACGAACCCAACGAGCTGGAGAGGGCGCGGCAGCGGATCAAGGACTTGGAGAGCGAGTCGGAGCTCGTGAGGGCCGCCACTGTCCTCTTCAATGGCAATGGCGGCCGTCGTACCCGGGCGGCGTTTCATGACCTCCACTGGTCCCTCGACGACTTCGCCGGGCGGGAGCACGGCGAGCACTTTGGGAGCCGGGAAAGCGTGCGTGGCGCACCAGCCCTGCAGCCGCGCCTCGCGCCGAAGAGCGGGAATGCGGCCGACGATGCCGGTGAGTCGGGCAACAAGTGGAGCGGCCCATGATGGTGGGAGCCGCTCCCCGCTGATTTGGACGAGGTAGGTGGCGAAATCCCGGCCCTCCGCGGCACGGACAGGCGGCGCCGCCTCGCTGATTTCCCCTCCGAAGCGGCGCTCGAGCCAAGCTCCCAACGCCATGGACATTTCAAGGGGCTTGGGTTCAGTCATCGGCGCACGCTCGGCGCCGATTCGGGCTCCCCGGTCCCGCCAAGGGTATCGAGCATCGCAAAGCTGAGGGGTCTGGAGGTCCCATCCGCATAACAGCGCATGTGAAGGGATTGGTGGACCCGACCGCAAAGAATTCGAACTGTCGCGGCGATGCTGCTGGAGGCTGAGGTGAGGCAGGTTGAATCGCCACCTGCATACCAGCAGGTCGCACCGAGAGCCCTTGTCCTCCACCGGCTTGGGCTGAGCGACGCCGGGATCGGGCGGCTCCTTGGGGTGACCGACAAGACCGTCGGGAAGACGTCAAGTGGCACTTGGAATAGCGTCGACCGAGCCCGAGGTGAGTCTCGCCGCCCCAAGGCACCTGTCACGGTGGTCCACTTCGACGCTCCACGTCTCCGACAAGCCCATCTCCTCGAGAGCCGGGCTGCCCGGCTGTCGACTCAGAGTCGTAGCTTGGCAGACGGGATCCTCGGCACCCACAGGCTACGGCCGAGGTATGTCTGACGGCGACGGCAGGGTGTCGGGGTCGCGGCGGCCGACAGAGTCGTACCGCCAGAACACCTCCGCGTAGACGAGCGTCCCGCCCATCCACGGGTCGAACGCCGGCAGCTTGACGACTTGGAACGCCTGGTCTGGGATGCGAAGCGACGGCTTGCGGAATCCGAGCTCGCCGCCAGGCGCCAACCCGAAGCGAGAGTAGTACCAGGGGTCGCCTTCAAGAAAAACGAGCGGAGCGCCCTGCTCGGCCGCACCCGCGAGCCCGTGCCGCACGAGCGCAGAGCCGACGCCTCGCCCCTGGTGCTCGGGAGCGACTCCCAGGGGGCTAAGGACCTGCACCTCGACCAGTCGGCTCGGCGCGTCGAGCAGACTTGTCGTGAACATTACGTGCCCGATGATCTGCCCGCCATCCTCGGCGACAATCGAGAGGCCCAGCTCCGACCTTATGGTGTCGCGCAGGGCATCGACAAGCTTGGCCACAACGCCGCCATGATCGCCAAACGCCCTCCGCTGCAACTCGCGCACCGCGTCGCGGTCATCGGGACGTTCGGGACGTACCTGCACCCCTGCACGATAACAACCGGTCGTGGGCACGCCCACGATTTCGCCGGCCGGCGAAGCCGATCCCGTAACTCAAACCTCCTGCGGCCATCGGCGGGCCTGCGCGGACATGTTAACCGAGTGGCTGTGGGCCTCCCAGCGCGGCGGCGGGGGCGACAAGCGCGCCGTTGTCCGCCCGGCCCGAGAGACAGGTGGGCGAAGCATGGTGGAGTCCCCGCTCCAGATCCGCTCACCCCGTCGTACCGCTGCCCGGGCACCGACGGGCTCCGATCCACCAGCCATCCTGGTGCCACCCGCCGCCTGAACTCGACCACCCGCCAGACGGGATGAGTTCGACGCAGCTTCAGATTGGCCGACCGCCCCACCGAGCCCGCTCGGGCGGCTTCCGGCCCGACTCTTGAGCTCCGAACCGCGCCCTCCGGCACGCTCAAGCTGACTTCAGCCCCTCAATTGCCCCAAAAACGCCACCTCGGAGCAACCTTGCAACTCTCTTCTCAACAACCCTGGTGGGGTTGTTGCAAGGTCTTGTTGTGGGGCACTCGCGACTTCGGTTCACCCCCTCCTGCACGCACTTCGCGACCGGCTTGTACACGCCGCTACCGGTTTCTCGTACACGCGCGCGGCTGAACTCGGGCTGAGACCAATTGACGTGGCCACGTTGAGGGCATCCTTTGGTTTAGACGTAGCCTCCAGCCGTTGCAACCAAAGGAGACGCGGGTCTTGGCGGCGGGTTCGCGGGGCTGGGGTGGACCTGAGAGCGGGGCTGGGGTGGACCTGAGAGCGGGGCTGGGGTGGACCTGAGAGCGG
>JAJYWQ010000056.1:10423-28620 GCA_021791415.1 bacterium
GCGGGGCTGGGGTGGACCTGAGAGCGGGGCTGGGGTGGACCTGAGAGCGGGGCTGGGGTGGACCTGAGAGCGGAGCTGAGCTACACTGGAGGCTGTGAAGTACCAGAGACGCCTAGCTGACGGTAGATTGCAGCAACTACTGGCCGACTTCCCCGCCGTGATGATTAATGGGCCTCGGGCTGCCGGCAAGACAACTACCGCGCGCCAAGTCGCCGCCGAGACAGTCAGTCTCGATAGCCCAGCCGATTCGGCTGCTTTTAAAGCCGATCCGGACGACGCCCTCCGAGGAAGAAGAGAGCCCTTGCTCTTAGACGAGTGGCAAGAGGTGCCTGAGGTGCTGGGAGCGGTCCGCAGAGCGGTAGATAGCGACCCACATCCCGGTCGCTTCATTGTGACCGGCAGTGTTAGGGGCGAGCTGGAGAACCGAGTCTGGCCCGGGACCGGCCGCTTCATTCGCATGAGTATGCACGGCTTGACCGAAGTGGAGATGCAAACGACTCTAGACAAGCAATCTGTAGGGTTCCTTGACAAGGTAGCCTCCTCCGACGTCTCTGCGTTTGCCAGGGGACAAACCCGGCCGCGGTTAAGGGACTACCTTGAGTTGGCCACACGGGGCGGCTTTCCCGAGGTGGCACTGCGCCATCTCTCTCAAGCGGCGAGAAGCACCTGGCTCGAAAGTTACATTAGCCAAGTGATAACTAGAGACGCCATTGCCGTAATGCCACGGGGTGATCCCCAAAAGATGCGTGCCTACTTCGACGCACTAGCACTGCAGACGGCGGGAACACCACTCGACAAGACCCTAATCAATGCCGCCGGTGTAGGTAAGGACGCGGCAGCGGGATATGAGGGATTGTTCGAGAATCTCTTCCTGACTGAACGACTGCCGGGTTGGACCAAGAAGGCGTTTTCGCGTTTTACCGAACTCCCAAAGCGCTATATCGTCGACCCTGCGCTTGCTGCAAATTCGGCACACGTGGGTCTCCAAGGTATTCTTGGCGACTCGGACCTCCTTGGAAGAACGCTCGATACCTTCATTACGGCCCAACTGCGCCCCCTGTGGAGTTTGACCGCAACAAGGCTGAAGCCGTACCACTTGAGGACAAAGGGCGGTAGACAGGAGATCGACCTTCTCCTTGAAACTGAGGACAAGAAGGTTCTGGCCTTTGAATTCAAGGCGTCCTCGGCGCCATCGGCTCACGATGCCAGGCACTTGCTTTGGTTGCGAAGTCTCTTGGAGGACCGGTTGGTCGCGGGTGCCGTAATGCATACCGGTCCAGACGTCTTTCGGTTGTCGGATCGGGTTCTTGCGCTGCCCATCAGTACGATTTGGGGCGCCTGAACTCAACCTCAGCACCAACCTTGCAACTCTCTTTGCAACAACCCTGGTGGAGGCGCCGGGAATCGAACCCGGGTCCGAAGACGCGTCTCACAAGACCTCTACGTGTGTAGCCCGGACATTGATCTCGCCCCGACGGCGCCTCCGGACGGGCTCCGCCGAGACCAGCTGCAGTGTGCGTCCCCAGCGGCGCTGCGGCGCCACCGCCAGGCTAGCCCGCTGTATTAACGTCGGATCCGGGCGTCGTGGGCGCCCGCCCGGTCGACGTCAGGCCTGGGCCTGAGCTTTTGGCGCTACCTCCTGATCAGATCAGGCGGCGTAGGCCAGAGCCGGTTGGCTCGAGTGGTTGGCAGTTAATGCCTTTCCCGGTTTTACGAGCCCGGGGCTCGACACGCCATCTCGCAATCCACGTCCCCGTCGAAGCCACACGCCCCCAGGGGAACCAGTAGGAACTATACCCCCTGTCCAGGCGGTGTCAACCAGTCGCCTTCCAGCTCCGGGCCAGGGCTCGCTGCATCTCACGCTTCGCGTCCCGCTCCGCCAGCGCGGCCCGCTTGTCATGCTCCCGCTTCCCCCGGCACACCCCGATTTCCACCTTCACCCGATTGCGGCGCAGGTGCAGGTCCAGCGGCACCAGGGTGATCCCCGGCTGCTTGGCCAGCCCCAGCAGGTGGTCGATCTCCCGGCGGTGGAGGAGGAGGCGCCGGGCCCGGAGCGGCTCATGGTTCTGCCGGTTCCCATATAGGTGGGGCCGGATGTGAGCCCCCAGCAGAAAGGCCTCGCCGCGCTCGATCCGCACATACGCCTCGGTGATCTGGGCTCCTCCGGCGCGGAGGGAACGGACCTCTGTCCCCTGCAGCTCCAGGCCCGCCTCCAGCTGCTCCAGCACCAGGTACTCGTGCCAGGCCCGCCTGTTGCGGGCAAGGATCGGCGAGCCGCCGGCCCCGTTCAAGCGCGCCGCCCGGCGGGGCTGCGCCGACCCCGCAGGAAGGCGGCTGCGGTCATCGGGCGGCCTCCCGGAGGCTGGACCAGGTCGATCTGGAACGACCCGGAGGTGGTGGGCACGACCACCGACTCCGGGGCGCTGGCGGGCCCCGGGGCGGAGAGGGCGCTGCCGGCCAAAAGCTTCACCTCCGTCCCGCCGAGCTCAACCGTCACCCCGGGCCACGGCTGGAGCGCCCTGAGCCGCCGCTCGATCTCCTCCGCCGGCTGCGCCCAGCTCACCCGGCCGTCCGCCCGGGAGAGGCGCGGCGCGTACGTCGCCTGGTCCTCCGCCTGCGGCCGGGGAAAGATCCTCCCCTCCTCCATCAGGTCCAGCGTCGCGGGCAGCAGGCGGGCGGCCACCTCCTCGAGGGCCGCCTGAAGCCTGGGGGTGGTCGCCCCCTGGGCGATCGGCAGCGACTCACTGGCCAGGATGGGGCCGGCATCCAGCCGCTCGTCCATCTGGTAGATGGTGACCCCAGACACCGTGTCCCCGGCCAGGAGGGCTGCCGCCACCGGTGAGGCGCCGCGGTGCCGGGGGAGGAGCGAGGGGTGGACACCCACGGCCCCCCTGGGGAACGCCTCCAGGACCGGGCGGCGCACCAGCTGCCCGTAGGCGCAGACGACCAGCAGCTCGGCTCCGGAGCACAGCGCGTCGGCCAGGTCATCGGCGCCCAGCCGGTGCGGCTGCAGCACGGGCAGCCCCAGCTCCCCGGCCAGGTCGCGGACTGGCCGCGGCGCGGGCCGCCCCCGGTCCCCGATCCGGTCTGGGGCCGTGATCACAGCAACAACCCGGTGGCGAGAGGCGGCAAGTGCCCTCAATGGGCCCAGCGCGAACCCTCCTGACCCGGCGAAGACAACCAGCAACCAGAGACCTCCCTAGCCTTACCCGCCCCGCCATTATCGGCAGCGGCCCGAGCGCGCTAGGCGGGATCGACGTCCAGCGCCCACCCTCTGCCCGAGGGCAGAAGCTCGGCCACATCCTCCATCCTGGTGCCCTTCAGGGTCAGCTGCCAGCGGTGCAGGGAGCGCAGCCGAGGGATGAAGGCGGGACTGGGTCCCAGGACCTCGATCCCCTTCCCTTGCAGGGCCTCCCGGAGGCGGGCCCCCTCGCGCTCGCAATCCTGCCGTGCGAGATCCTCGCGGGGGTCGCTGCGGGTGACCACCAGCAGCCGAGTGAACGGCGGGTACCCCAGCCGCCTCCTCACCTCCACCTCCTCGCGGGCGAACCCCTCGTAGTCGTGCTCCACGGCCCGCAGCACAGCGGGGTGCTCGGGGCTGTAGGTCTGGAGGATCACCTCCGCCGGCTCGTCACCCCGGCCGGCCCGGCCGGCCACCTGGGTCAGGAGGGAGAAGGTGCGCTCGGAGGCGCGGAAGTCCGGGAAGTGGAGGGCGATGTCGGCGTTCACAATCCCCACCAGCCGGACCCCCGGCAGGTCCCACCCCTTGGCCACCATCTGGGTCCCGATCAGGATGTCGGCCCGCCGCTCGGCGAAGGCCTCGTAGATCTCCCGGTGGGCGTCCCGGTGCCCGACGGTGTCCCGGTCCATGCGCAGGATCCTGGCCCCCGCCCAGCGCTGGGCGGCCTCCGCCTCCACCCGCTCGGTGCCGGCCCCCAGGGCCCGGAGGAGCGCGCTTCCGCAGCTCGGGCAGGCGTCGGGCAGCTCCTCGAAGTGACCGCAGTAGTGGCAGCGGCAGAGCCGGCCGGGGAGGTGCAGCGTGAGGGAGACCGAGCACTCCGGGCACCCCAGGGCCTCCCCGCAGCTGCGGCAGAGGACCACGCTGGAGGTGCCTCGGCGGTTGAGGAAGAGGATCACCTGGCCGCCCTCGGCGATGGCTCCATCCACGGCCGTGACCAGGTCGCGGGAGAGGGGCGAGCGGTTGCCCCAGGCCAGCTCCTCCCGCAGATCGACCACCCGGACGGGGGGCAGGGGACGCTGGTTGTAGCGCTGGGACAGGCGGAGAAGCTGGGGGCTTCCCCTGGTCTGGGCCAGGTGGTAGGTCTCCAGCCGAGGGGTCGCGCTCCCCATCACCACCGGGACGGAGAGAATCCGCCCCAGCCGGCGAGCCACCTCGACAGCGTGATAGCGGGGCACCCGGTCGTACTGCTTGTAGGAGGTGGAGTCCTCCTCGTCCACGATGATCACCCCGCAGTTGGGCATGGGGGCGAAGACGGCGCTGCGCGATCCCACCACCACCTGGACCTGGCCCGAGCGGACCCGGCGCCACTCCGATCCCCTCTGGCCGGGGGTCAGCCCGGAGTGAAGCACCGCGACCCGGCTTCCGTGGTGACGGGCGAAGCGGGCCACGGTCTGGGGGGTGAGGGAGATCTCGGGGATGAGGACGATGGCCCCTCGTCCCCGCTCCTGGGCGGCGCGGATGGCGGCCAGATATATCTCGGTCTTGCCGGAACCGGTGACCCCGAAGAGGAGAAACTCCTGGAAGCGAGACCAGCGCACCGCCTCCTCGATGGGCAGGAAGGCCGCCATCTGCTCGGAGCTGAGGTTGAGCTCCGGTGCCTCCGCTGCCATCTCGGCCTCTGGGGACTCCGCCCGGCTCCGACGGCGGACCGGCCGGGCATCGGCCCTGCCTCCCCTCATGGCCGGAGGCACCATAGCCCTTATCACCTCGGGCAGCGGGGTGAGGTAGTGGCCGCTGATCCAGTGGGCCAGGCTGATCTGAGCCGGGAGCAGCAGCGGCTCTGGGTCCCGGATCCGCTCCACCGAGCGGAGGTGGTCCACCTGGGACTCCTGAGCCAGCGCCACCACCATGCCGAACACCCGGCGCCGCCCGAACGGGACCACCACCCGCTGCCCCAGGGTCAGTTCATCTTGAAGTTCCTTTGGCACCAGGTAGTCGTAGACGCCGGCCGGCGCCGCCGGGCCGAGGTCGGGCACCACCTTGGCGATGGGCCCGCCTCCGCTCAACTCGCCTCCGAGCCGTCCCCGGGGGAGCTCAGCAGCTCCGCTGCCAGGTCCAGGATCCGCCCCGCGATCAGGGACTTGGGGGACCAGGGCAGCTCGACCTCGCGCCCGTCGGGGTAGAGGACCACCGCCTCGGACCAGTCACCCCCCATCGCCGAGCGCGGACCGGCCACCGGGTTGGCCACCAGCAGGTCGCAACCCTTCCGGCGCAGCTTGTCCCGGCCCCGGCTGCGGACGTCCTCGGTCTCGGCGGCGAAGCCCACCACTCGCAGCCCCTCGGGCCGCCGCGCCACCAGCTCTTGGAGGAGGTCTGGGTTGGGTTCCAGGTGGAGATCCAGCGCCTCGTGCTCGGCGCGGTGCAGCTTCTGCTCGAAGGGCTTCGCCAAGCGGTAGTCCGCGACGGCGGCGGCCATCACCAGAAGCCTGGTGCGTGGGAGCCGCTCCAGGCAGGCATCCAGCATCTGCGACGCGGTCTCCACCGGCACCAGCTCGCCTCCCGGAAGCTGCTCCGGGAGTGCGGCGGCGGTCACCAGGTGCACCTCGGCGCCGCGCCGAAGCGCAGCCCGGGCCAGCTCGGTGCCCATCCTGCCGCTGCTGCGGTTGCCCAGGTAGCGCACCGGGTCGATGGGCTCCCGGGTGCCCCCGGCGGTGACCAGCACCACCACCCCCTGGAGCTCTCGCCCGGGTTCGAGCAGAAGACGGGCGGCCTCCACGATCTCCCCCGGCTCTGCCATCCGCCCCATCCCCACGTGGCCCGACGCCAGCCGGCCGGAGGCCGGCCCCACCAGATGGGCACCGCGGCCCCTCAGTGTTTGGAGGTTGGCCTGAGTGGCCGGGCTCTCCCACATGCCGGTCTCCATGGCGGGGGCCAGCAGGAGGGGGTCCCGGCTGGCCAGCAGGGTGGCGCTGACTATGTCGTCGGCCAGCCCGCAGGCCAGCCGGGCGATGGTCGAGGCGGTGGCCGGGACCACGAGGTGGGCCTCAGCCCACTGGGCGAGGTCCACATGCGGCATGCCGGACTCACTCCCCGCCCCCCCTCTGCCCGGATGGGCGACCGGGTGCCCGGAGAGGGCCTGGAGTGCCAGCGGTGAGATGAAGCTGGTGGCTGCCGCGGTCATCGCCACGCGAACCTCGGCCCCCTCCTGGCGCAGCGCGGTGATCAGGGACGGCACCTTGACGGCGGCGATCCCGCCGCACACATGGAGGAGGACCCTCCTCCCGGCCAGCCCGCTCCCCTCCATCATCCGGCCATTGTGGCAGCCGAAGCCCTCATGGCTGGTCCCCATGGAGGATCCGGACCACCTCCTCGGCGGCCTGCTCCACCTCGTCGTTGACCACCAGATGGTGGTACCAGCCCGCCTGGGCCAGCTCCCGGTCGGCGTCCTCGGTGCGGCGCGCCAGCTCGGCGGGGCTCTCGGTGGCCCGCTCGCGCAGGCGGGCCAGCAGCACCTCGCGACTGGGCGGAGCCAGGAAGATGAAGGTGGCGTCGGGCTGGTCGGCGTGAAGCTGGGCCGCACCCTGGACGTCGATCTTGAGAAGGACGTCGCGGCCGCGCTGGCGCAGCTCCTCCACCCTGTGCTTGGAGGTGCCGTAGAGGTTGCCGTGCACGCGGGCGGTCTCCAGGAACTCCCCCCTCTCCCGAAGGCGAGCGAATTCCTCGGGGGTCACGAAGGAATACTCCCGGCCATCCTCCTCCCCGGGCCGGGGCGCCCGGGTGGTGTAGGCCACCGGGCGCTGGAGGTCGGGCAGCCGACGGCGCACCGCCTGGATGACCGTGTCCTTGCCGACCCCGCTGGGGCCCGACAGCACCACGAGCCTGCCCCGGGCCACGCCTCAGGCTCCGGCCCCGGGGGGCCAGGGCCAGACCGGCTCCCCGGGGCCCCCGAGGCTCAGCCGCAGCGAGCGCAGGTCGCCGGGGAGTGGGCTCACGAAGGTCATCTCCTGGCCGGTCCCCGGATGGCGCAGGTGGAGCGACGCGGCATGGAGGGCGGGCCGGGGCACCTCCTGCTGGCGGCCTCCATACAGGGTGTCGCCCACCACCGGGTGGTGGATGTAGGCCAGGTGGACCCGGATCTGGTGGGTCCGGCCGGAGAGCAGGCGGAGGCGGAGGACGACATGGGCCGGAAGGCGCTCCAGGACCCAGAACTCCGTCACCGCCTCCCGTCCGGCCGAAGTCACGCTCATCCTTCCCGGGCGTGCCCGCTCCCGCCCCACCGGGGCCTCGATCCTGCCACGTCCCTCGGTCAGCGCCCCCTCGGCGAGCGCCCAGTACTCACGCCCCATGGTGCGAAGCCGCAGCTGCTGGGAGAGCCCGAGATGGGCTCTGTCGGTGCGGGCCAGGGCCAGGAGGCCGCTGGTCCCCCGGTCCAGGCGGTGCACTATTCCCGGGCGCTCCGGCCCACCTGCCAGGGACCAGGGCCCCGGCTGGGTCCGGAGCCAGTCGGTGAGGGTGGGGGCGGAGAGCCCGGGAGCCGGGTGCACCGCCAGCCCCGGCGGCTTGTCCACGACCATGAGTTCTCCGTCGTCGTAGACCACCCTCGGCTCCGGCCCGAGCTCCGCCAGGGTCGGTGCCGGCTCCTCCTCCACCTCGACAGTCTCGCCCTCGTGAAGCAGTTGGGAGGCGCGCAGCGCCTTCCCCGCCTCCAGCCGCACCAGTCCCAGCCGCAGCCGCCGCTGGGCCGCCTGACGGGAGACGCCCAGGCTGGAGGCCAGGAAGGCGTCCAGCCGACTCCCGCCATCCGTGGGACCCACGCGAAGCTGGCGCACCGGGTGCTCAGGTGTCGGCACGGGCCTGGAGCAGGAGACGGACCACGAGCAGGACCATGCCCACGGTGATGCCGCTGTCGGCGACGTTGAACACCGGCCAGTGAGGGAGCTGGATGAAGTCAACGACGTACCCCTGGGTGAGCCGGTCGATGGCATTGGCCAGGGCCCCGCCTACCACCATGCCCACGGCCGCCTGCACCCACCAGCCCTCCGCCGCCAGCCGACGGCGGTACCAGACGGCGGCCCCGATCACGGCCGCCGCCACCAGGAGGAACAGCCAGTCGTAGTTGGGCAGGATGCTGAACGCCGCCCCGGAGTTCTCCACATACTGGATGTGCACCGGCCAGCTGGGGAAGAGCTCCTGCCCGGGGACCAGGGAACGGGTCACCCAGAACTTGGTGATCCGGTCCAAGCCGAAGGTGATGGCCGCCGCGGCCAGGGCTATGACCGGCCAGCTGCCCAGCCCGGTCCTGGCCCGGGACGCCTCAGTCGCGCCGGGCCTCCTTGCAGGGAATGCAGCGGGTCGCATAGGGAAGCGCCTTCAGCCGCTCGATGTCGATCTCCTTGCCACAGCTCCGGCAGATGCCGTACTCCCCCCGGTCGAGCCGTCCCAGCGCCTCCTCGCATTGGGCGAACATCTCCTCCAGGTTCTCCCGGATGGCCAGGAGCCGCTCGTGCTCCTCCATCTCACCGGCGTGCTCGGTGGGGTGCTCGTGGAAGGGGGCCTGCTTGCCGATCCCACCCGGGTTCTCCCCGCGCAGCCGGGCGAGCTCTTGGGCCAGGCGGTCGCGCTCGCTCTCCACCTGCGCCCGGATCTCGGCAAGATCGCGCTCGCGGGTGGCACTGGTCATTTCAGCCATGCTTGCTAACCTCGAACTTGGTCCCTGGTCCCCGCGCCGCCACTGCCGAGCAGGGACGGCCCGTGGGGGCGGGGGAATTATCGGCCGTCAAGGCTCTCCCTGCATAGGGGGACGGGCATCGGATAGGTCCAGACCGATCCCCACCGCTTCTCCCTCCACCCGCGCCTCCGAGCTGTGCCGATAGCCAGAGGGCACCTCGGAGCCGGCGGGCGCCAGCTCGATCTGAGTTACGAAGCACTGGCGCCGCAGCTGCTCCTGGCCCTCGCGGGCGGCGGCCAGCAGCGCCTCACCGGCGGCCAGGTAGAGGCGGGCAGGCTGGCCGGCACGGAGGCCGGCTGCCTTGCGCTGGTTCTGCACCTGCCTGATCAGGGCGCGCAGGACACCCTCTTGCCGCAGCTCCGGGGTGAGCTCGAAGTCGAGCTCGATCGAAGCCTGCCCCTCGCTGGCAACGCAGCGGACATCGCGCACATTGATCTCCTCGGCCAGCACCGCGGCCAGCTCCGAGGAGAGCTCGGGGCCCAGCACGGTGGCGCGGGGCAGCGGTTGGCGGATGGGCGCTCCCGCCACCTCCCGCTTGGCCCGCGCCTCCTCGGTGAGGCGGCGGACCACCTCCATCTCTCGCAGCAGCTGGGTGTCCACGGGTTGGGCGTCCGGGTACCCCTGGAGATGGACCGAGCCCCGATCGCCACCCGGGGAGAGCTCGTGGTAGATGGCGTCGGCCGTGAACGGGGTGAAGGGGGCCAGCAGCCGGCAGGTGTCCAGCAGCACCCGGTGGAGGGTGGAGAAGGCGGACTCGGGGTGACTGGCCTCGGGGCGCAGCCGGACCCGGGACCCCCTGAGGTACCAGGTGCTGGTGTCCTCCACCAGCCGCTGGATGGCCCGGCAGGCGCTGTGGGCGTCGTAGCGGTCCATCGCCTCCCTGGCCTCGGCCACCGTCTGGGCCAGGCGGGCCAGGATCCAGCGGTCCAGGGGGTGGTCCGGGGTCGGCGCCGCCTCCCCGGGCTCCCATCCCCGGAGGTTGGCGTACGTCACCAGGAAACTCTGCGAGTTCCACAGGAGGTTGAGGAAGCGAGCGCCCCCGTCCACCACCCGGCGGGCCGAGATGCGGTACTCCTGGCCCACCTTGACGGTGGTGTAGAACCACCAGCGGAGGGCGTCCGAGCCGGTCTCGGAGAGCAGCTTCCAGGGGTCGATCACGTTGCCCCTGGACTTGGACATCTTCCGCCCGCGCTCGTCCACCACCAGGCTGGGCACCACCACGTTGCGGTAGGCGGGCTCGTCGAAGATCATGGTGGACTCGGCGAGAAGGGTGTAGAACCAGCCCCGGGTCTGGTCCAGCGCCTCGCAGATGTAGTCGGCGGGGTGCTCGCTCTCGAACCGCTCCCGGTTCTCGAAGGGGTAATGCCATTGGGCGAACGGCATGGCCCCCGAGTCGTACCAGCAGTCGATGACCTCCGGGACCCGGCGCATCACCCCGCCGCACTCGCAGGGGAGGGTGACCTCGTCGATGTAGGGCTTGTGAGGGTCGAAGCCTTGGGGCAGGGAGAGCTCGGCGAAGCTCCCGACGCAGCGCTCACCCTGGCAGTCCGGGCAGACCCAGATGGGCAGCGGGGTGCCCCAGTACCGGGCCCGGGAGAGGTTCCAGTCCTGGAGCGTCTCCAGCCAGTTGCCCATCCGCCCGTCGCGGAGGTGCGACGGCACCCAGTGGACGGCGCGGTTGTTGGCCAGAAGGCGCTCCTTGACCGCCGTGGTCCGGATGAACCAGGAGTCCAGGGCGTAGTAGAGGAGAGGTGTCTCACAGCGCCAGCAGAAGGGATAGGTGTGCCGGATGGTCTCGGAGCGGTAGAGGAGGCCCCGGGACCTGAGGTCCTCCTCGATGGCCGGGTCAGCATCCTTGACGAACTTCCCGGCGAAGTCGGATACGAAGGGCAGGAAGCGGCCATCGGGGCCCACGGTGTGGCGGATCTCCAACCCCTCCTCCTGGCACAGCCGGAGGTCGTCCTCCCCGTAGGCGCCGGCGGTGTGCACCACCCCGGTCCCCTCCTCGGTGGAGACGAAGTCGGCGGGCACCACCCTCCAGGCGGCCTCCTGCTCAGGCAGATAGGGGAAGAGTCGCTGGTACCGGAGACCCAGGAGCCGGGTGCCCGGGAACTCCTCCTCCACCTCGTACTCCCCCTCCAGCATGGAGAGGCGCTCGCGGGCCAGGATCAGCCGCTCCGCACCCTGGCGCACCCGGACGTAGGCGATCTCCTCCCCCACGGCCAGGGCGAGGTTCCCGGGAAGGGTCCAGGGGGTTGTGGTCCACGCCAGGATGCTGGTCCCGGGGTCGTCCACGAGACGGAAGCGAACCGTCACCCCGGGGTCGGGGACATCGTCCCGGTAGGCGCCGGGCTGCCCCAGCTCATGGCTGGAGAGGGAGGTCTGGCAGCGTGGGCAGTAGGGAGCCACCCTGAAGCCGCGGTACAGCCAGCCTTGGTCGTAGAGCTGACGCAGGCTCCACCACACCGACTCGATGTAGCCCGCATCGTAGGTGCGGTAGGCGTTGTCGAGATCCAGCCAGAACCCTATCCGCGAGGTGAGCCGCTCCCACTCGTCGATGTACTCCATGACGCTGTTGCGGCAGAGGCGGTTGAACTCCTCGACCCCGAACTCCTCGATCTCCGGCTTGGCGCGGATCTTGAGGCTGCGCTCCACCTCCAGCTCCACCGGCAGCCCGTGGGTGTCCCACCCTCCGCGACGCTCGACGCGGCGGCCGAGCATCTCCTGGTAGCGCAGGAAGCAGTCCTTGAAGGAGCGGGCGAGGATGTGGTGGACCCCGGGGAGCCCATTGGCCGTCGGGGGGCCCTCGTAGAAGACGAAGGGCTTCCCCTCCCGCCGCTGCTCCAGGCTCCGCTGGAAAAGCTTCTCCGCCTCCCACCGCGCGAGGACCTGCTCCTCCAGCGCGGGGAGGTCGAGCCGGGGCGGTAGGGGTTGGAACGGGGGCATGCGCGCCTAGGTCTCCTGATGTGTTCCGCGGCCCCCAGCAGAGGCGCCCGGCGATGGCAGGTTAGCATGGCAGGTGATCTGCGCCGGGGCTCCCGGCCCCGTTCAGAGAGGAGAGCGCCGTGCCGCTGGAATTCGCCCCCGGACCCTTGGAGCGCCCTATCGACCTCTACTTCGAGGATTTCCAGCCCAACCAGCGCTTCCGGCTGGGCAGCTGGCTGGTCACCGAGGAGGAGATCCTGGAGTTCGCGCTGAAGTACGACCCCCAGCCCTTCCATCGGGACCCCGATCTGGCCCGCACCACCGCGTTCCAGGGGCTGATCGCCTCCGGCTGGCAGACCGCCGGCTTCTGGATGCGCCTCTACTGCGAGGAGGTGCTGCTGCGCTCGTCCAGCCTCGGCTCGCCGGGAATCCAGGAGGTGCGCTGGCTGGCTCCGGTGCGTCCCGGGGACCGGCTCACCGGAGAGGTCGAGGTGGTCGAGGTGCGCCCATCAGCACGCCACCCGGAGCGGGGCACGGTGGTGATGCGAGGCCAGCTCTGGGACCAGCTCGAGGAGCGGAAGATGCGGATGGCCGCCTTCGGCCTCTTTGGCCGGCGACCGGGTTCGGCCGGGTCCGAAGCCCGAATGGGGTCGTAGGGCTCGCTCCTCGCGGGACGGGCCCGGCCGGGGGCTCTGGCCTGCCCATGGGGGCTCTCGGTGGCCACGGCATCCGCTTCCTGGGCCTTCTCCCGCTCCTACCCCGAATCGGCCGGCCCTCGGTGATTGGCTGCCGTCTGGAGCCGGGCTGCCGCTGGCGCAGGAGGGTCGCCTCCCCGCCGGTCCGATCGCCACCTCAGCCGGCGGCGGCGGTCCGGGATGATCTCGGCATGAGGTGGCCCCAGAGGGTCGGCCCAAGCACCCGGGCTCGCGGTTATCTGCTGGTCCTGGTGGCGCTGCTGGGGGCGGCCGACATCGCTGAGCTCATGGCCACCGACCCCGGCCTGATGGCCGCCTCGACCACCCGGGCCCTGGGCTCATGGCTGGGCCTCGCCCTCTTCCTGGCGCTGGCGGGTCTCGGGGCCCGATCGCTCAGCCGCCCCGGCGGGAGGGTCCTCCGGCGCGGACTGGCGGCGGTGTTGGCAGCCTCCAGCATGGTCTTGGTGGCAGTACACCTGGCCGCCCATGTCGGGGGCCTCCGCCCCGCCTCGGTCGCCCTGCTGGCGCTCTTGAGCCTGGTCCTCGCCTGAGCCCAGCTCCGGTCAGCGCTGCTCGCGCAGGAAGGCGGGGATGTCCAGGTCGTCGAAGGCCTCCTCACTGACCTTGGGGCGGCGCAGCGTGTCGGCGATCGGCTCCTGCAGCTCCTGGGGACGGGTGGTCCGGTAGCGCTCCGCCAGCTCCTGGTTGACCTGGGGCCCGGAGCTGAAGCCGGTGGCGATGACCGTGATCTTCACGTCCCCGCCCATGCGGTCGTCCAGCACCGCCCCGAAGATGATGTTGGCGGTGGGGTCGGCGGTCTGGCGAATCATGTCGCAGGCTTCGGTCACCTCGTGCAGGGTCAGGTCGGGGCTGGCCGTGATGTTGAGCAGAATCCCCTTGGCCCCGGCGATGGAGGTCTCCAGCAGCTGGCTGGCCACCGCGTCCCTGGCGGCGTCCTGGGCCCGGTTGTCCCCACTCCCGTAGCCGATGCCCATGAGGGCCGCGCCCTGACCGGACATGATCGCCTTGACGTCGGCGAAGTCCAGGTTGATCAGCCCGGGGTAGACGATGAGGTCGGAGATCCCCTGGACCCCCTGGCGGAGCACGTCGTCCGCCTTGCGGAAGGCGTCCACCATGGTGGTGCGGCGGTCGGTCACGGCCAGCAGGCGGTCGTTGGGGATGGTGATGAGGGTGTCGACCCGGCCCGAGAGCCCCTGGATCCCCCGCTCCGCGGAGTCCATCCGCCGCTTGCCCTCGAAGTTGAAGGGCTTGGTGACCACCCCGATGGTGAGTGCCCCGCTGGAACGGGCGATCTCGGCGATGATCGGCGCCGCTCCGGTGCCCGTCCCCCCGCCCATACCGGCGGTGACGAAGACCATGTCCGAGTCGTGCAGCACGGCCGCCAAGTCGTCCCGGGACTCCTCGGCGGCGTTCTCGCCCACCTCGGGGTCGCCGCCCGCCCCCAGCCCCCGCGTCACCTTGCGCCCGATGTGAATCTTGGTGGGTGCCTCGGAGGCGTCCAGGGCCTGGCGGTCGGTGTTGACGGCGATGAAGTCAACCCCCCGGAGCTTGGCCCGGATCATCCGGTTGACGGCGTTGCTGCCCCCGCCGCCCACTCCGATCACCTTGATCCTGGCGTTCCCCTGGGTGGTGCGGTCGAGGTCGTCCTGGGGCATGTTCAACTCCTTAAGCCTAGAAGAGCTCGTGCAGCCAGCGGTTCAACCTTCCGGAGCTTCGCTCCGCCCGCGGGCTGCTGTGGTCGCGCCGGTTCCCGGAGCGCTGTCCCCAGCGCAGGAGCCCGGCGATGGTGGCGTGCTCGGGCATCCCAAGCTGGTCGGAGAGGCCGGTGAGGCCCTCGGGTAGGGCCACCCGGACGGGGAGCTCGAGAAGCTGGTGCACCGCCTCGGGGAAGCCGCGCAGGCAGGAGCCACCGCCGGTGAGAACCACCTTGGCGGGGGCGTGGGGTCCCTCCAGCGCCTGCCCGATCAGTCGGACGATCTCACGGGCCCGGGGCTCGATGATCTCCGCCAGCACCCGTCGCGACACCTCGTCGGCGCCCACGCCGGACGGGCCCACCACCCGCACCAACTCCTCGGGGAGGACCCGGGCGGGGTCGCAGTGGCCGTGGCGCCGCTTCAGGGACTCAGCCTCCGCCTCGCCGCAGCGCAGCCCGACGGCCAAGTCCGCGGTGACGTGGTGCCCGCCCACCGGTAGGACCCTGACCCCCTCCAGGGTGCCGTGCCAGAAGGTGGCAATGTCGGTGGTGCCGGCACCCACGTCCACCACCGCCACCGACTCCTCCAGCTCCGAGTCGCGCACCACCCCCTCAGCGGCGGCCAGCGGTTGGACCACCAGGTCGTCCACCCGCAGGCCCGCGGAGTGGGCGCACTCCACGAGGGCCTCCAGGTGGGCCACGGAGGCGAGGACCAGCTCGCAGTCGACCGCCAGCCGGCTTCCCGCCACCCCCCTGGGGTCCCGCACCCGCTGGTTGTCGTCCACCGTGTACCAGCGGGGGATGAGATGCACCACCTCGGTGCCCTCCTCCCCGGGCAGATCCCTGGCGGCCTCCAGCACCCGGTTGAGGTCGGAGCCGGACACGGCGCCGCTCCGGGATGCGACGGTTACCTGGGCCCGGCTGGGCTGGCTGCGGACGTGGCGGCCGCCCAGGCTCAGCAGCGCCGCCTCGACCTCCATGCCCGCCGCACGCTCGGCCGCGTCGAGCGCCTTGGAGAGGGCGGAGACGGCCTGGTCGGGGTCCGCGACCACCCCCCGGCTCACCCCCCTGGAGTCCACCTCGCCCACCCCCAGCACCTTGAGGCGGGCTCCCTCGTCCTCGGCGATGGCGCAGCGGACCCGGTGGGTGCCGAGATCGACCGCGACCAGGCGGCGTCCGCTCACGACGCCGTGGTCCACGCCCCGTGGCGATTCACGGGATCCGAGCCGGTCTGCATCGGAGAAGCCCCCAGGTGTTGTTCGATCTCATGGAACGCTTGCTTGGTGAAGAACTCGCGAGACGGGACTCCGGACCTTCGCAGAGGTCCCATGAAGTGTAGCCGTACGGCGGTGGGAATACAAGCCCAAAACCACATCATCTTGTGGTGTCCTGGCATCCGACCCACCGCCGTTTGGGTCCCACCTAGGGGCTGACCACCACCTGGGAGGGGTCCTCAAGGTAGATGGTGTGGATCCCCGGCCCCTTGAGGTTGACCTTGGTGGAGAGAGCGCGCAGCGCCTCCAGCTTGGGCCCCAGGGAGGACACCTGGGAGGCCGTGAGGACGGGACCGAGATCGGCCGTCCACCCCGCCGAGCTCTGGATCTCCAGCGCCCCCACCGCGCTGATCAGGTAACGGCTCACCGAGACACCGTAGGCGGCGGGGAAGGCTGAGCTGAGCTGCGCCAGCGCGCTGGTGAGGCGGGAGGGCAGGGCCACCTGACCGGCGCGGAGCCGGCTCCCGCTCTGGAGATCCTGGAGGATGGGGAGGGGGGAGGAGGCCGGTCCCGAGGGCACCGGCCCCAGGACGGCCCCGGACGCCGCCAGGAGGTACTCCCGCTTGCCCTGCTCGAAGATCAGCACCGGGGGCAGGGGAGTCACCGTCAGCACCACGGTCCCCGGCCAGCGCACGACGGCGCTGGCGGTCTGCACCCAGGGCTGGCTGAGCAGGCTCTCGGTGAGCCTTCCGGTGTTGACCTGGAGCGTGCTCTGGCCCATCTCCACCCCCGCCTCCGCCAGCAGCTGGGCGCGTCCGACCACCGGGCTCCCCTGGACCTCCACCCTCTGCACCCTTAGGAAGGGAAGGTTGAGTGCCAGCAGGGCCGCCACCGCCAGGGAGGGGATGAGGAGCGTCATCACTCGGGCCGACCGGCGGAGCTCCCTCCACTCCAGGTACCAGGAGGGCGGCTTGGGCCGCGAGATCCGCATCCTCCCGCCGAGGTGGCGCCGGGCCTCGTCCCGGGCCCGCCGCCGGGAGGCCGCCTGGCGCGCCACCTCGGCGAGCACCTCATCGGCTACCTCGTTCTGGCGCCATCCGCCGGTCCGGGGGCGGGCTCTCCGCCGCTGCGGCGCTCCCGTCACCGGCCGCCCTCTCGCCGCCCTGCGTTCGGGCACGGCGGCACCGAAGCGGGTGGGCGCCGGTGGGCGCTCCTTGCGCGTCAACGGTTCGATGGCTGCCCCTTGTGCTGTGACGTGGATCTGGGACGCTAGGGCCCCCCGGGGCCGCCCGGGGACATCGCCACAACCATGACGCATTTGCGCTGCTAGCGCAAGTCCCGAGGCACCTCCCCGGCGGCCAGCGCCGCCAGCAGGCGCTCCGCCACCTGGTCGAAGCCCCGGACCGAGCAGCAGACCAGAACGGCCGGGGGCCTGACCCTCTCCAGCACCGCGGACACCGCCTCCTCCGCCGATGGCACCAGGATCACCTCGGGCCCCTCCACCAGTCGCGCCACGTCCTCGGAGCTGACCGACCCCTCGAGGTGGCGCTCCCGAGCCGGCTCGATCGGACCGAGGACCAGGAGGTCGGCCCCCCTGAAGGCCTCCCGATACTCCGAGAGGAGGGCTTGGGTGCGCGAGTAGGTGTGGGGGACGTGGACCAGGATCAGCTGGTGCTCGGGGGCCATCTGGCGGGCCGCGGCCACGGTCGCCCGCAGCTTGGTGGGGTGGTGGGCATAGTCGTCCACCACGGTGACCTCGCCGGCCTCCCCCAGGACCTCGAAGCGCCGGCCGGGCCCCTTGAAGCTGGCGGCGGCCGCGGCCGCGGCCGCGGGGTCGGCCCCCAGGGCCACCGCCAGGGCCAGGGCCATGAGGGCGTTCTCGGCATTGTGCCGGCCGTAGAGCGGTAGGCGCATGGGGATCAACAGTCCGGCGGGGCCACTCACCTGCAGCAGCTGGCCCCCGGGGAAAGTTCCCGAGGGGGCATGGACCCGCCACTCCCCCCCTTCCCCACCGACCAGGGTCACCGGGCAGCTGGCGGCCTCCGCCAGCGGGAGGACGGCGGGATCGCCGTCCCGGAGGAGGAGCCGCCCCGAGGGCGGCATCCCCGCCACCAGCTCCAGGTAGGGGGCCCTGTAGGCCTCGAGGTCGGGGTAGAGGTCGGGATGGTCCAGTTCCAGGTTGAGGACCCCGACGTAGTCCGGGTTCCAGTGCAGGAACTTGGCACTCCGGTCCAGGGCCGAGGTGGTGTATTCGTCCCCCTCGAACACGAAGGGAGAGCGGCGCTCCAGCTCCCCCAGGCGCACTGAGAGCCCGAAGTTCCTGGAGGTGGCCCCGAGGCGGAAGCCGGGTCCCATCCCCGATGCCTCCAGCATGTGGGCCAGCAGGGTGGAGGTGGTTGTCTTCCCGTGGGTCCCGCAGACCACCGCCCGGGGCCGGGAGGCCGCCAGCCGGCCCTGGGCCTCGGCCTCGGAGACCACCTCCAGGCCGGCGTGGAGCGCCGCCGCCAGCTCAGGGTTGCCGGGCTGCACCTGGTTGCCCAGGATCACCAGGTCGGGGCGCCCGAAGGCGGTGAGCCCCTCTGCACTGTGGCGGTTGGCGTAGGGGATGCCGGCCGCCTTCAGGAGGTCGGTGGTCGGGGGATAGGGATCCTCGTCCGACCCGCTGACCCGGTACCCCAGACCGGCCAGGGCCAGGGCCAGCCCGGAGACGGCGTAGCCGCAGATGCCGAGGAAGTGGAGG
>JAJYWQ010000016.1 GCA_021791415.1 bacterium
CCCAGGGCCCCGTTGGCGAACTTGGCGATGAAGACATCGCCGTCGTCGAGGTTGATGGGCTCCCGGGCCCGGTCGAGGTTGGTGCGCCGGCGCTCCGGGACGAAGTTGCGCAGCACCCCCACGGTCTGCGTGATCCCAGCCCCGGCGAGCATCAGCCCGATGTCGATGATGGGAGCGCCGTATCCCTCCAGGCTGGAGACGGTGATCGCCGCCTCCCCCGGCTCCCAGCCCCCGACCTGGTCATCCGCGGGGGCGGAGAGGATGCGCTTGTCGGCGGGGTTGTCCGGGTCCAGCCACTGGCTGTTCTGCTCGTAGCCGTTGAAGACGAAGGGCCGGCCGCACCACCCCTCGGCGACCAGATGGGCCATGTAGGCGATGGCCGGCGCGTAGCGGAAGGTGAGCCCGACCTTGGTCTTGAGACCGCGCTGGCGGGCGATCCCCGCCGCCCGCCAGACATCCTCCGCCCGGTGGGCCACCGGCTTCTCCGAGAGGCAATGCTTGCCCGCCTCCAGGGAGGCGAAGACCAGCGGTTCGTGCTCGTCCCGGGTGCAGACGTCCACCACGTCGATGTCGTCCCGGGCCAGCACCTCCCGGTAATCGGCTGAGACCTCCTCGGCTCCGAACTGGGCAGCGGCCCCCCGAGCCAGCTCCTGGTTCAGGTCGCAGACCACTGCCAACTTGACTCCGGGGCACCGCTGCCAGCCGGGAAGATGGGCCCGCTGCGACCACCTCCCGGCACCGATTACCGCCACCCGCAGGTCGTCCGCCATCCGCCTCACCTCCGTGGTTCTCTTGGAGCCGCCGCCCGAACCCACTCCAGCGCCTGGGCCGTGGGGATCGAGTCCTGGATCGCGAGGTGGCGAGGCGCCACCTGTTCCCTCAGCACCCCGTGGATGTGCCGAAGGAGCGGAGCGAACGTTGGCTCGTCGGTCATCAGCCGCTCCCTCTTCCCCGGACGCCCGGCGATGCGTAGCTCGAAGGTGTCGTGGGCCCCGGGATGGAAGGGGTCGGTGAGCTCCAGCGAGCCCTCGCCGCCCACGAGCCGGGTCGTCGTATCCCGGGCCCGGGAGAGGCCGCTGCTGAAGAGGAGCCGGAGCCCTCCACCGTACTCGAGCAGGCCCGAGGTCTCCAGGTCCACCCCGGAAGCTGCCGGTGTCGTGGAGACCAAAGCTCGCCCGGGGACCTGCCGGAAGAGGAGCGCTGCCAGGTGGACTGGGTAGCAGCCGACGTCGTTCAGGGCACCACCGGCCAGCTCGGGGCTCCAGCGGATGTTGTCAGGTCGTCGGACCGGGAAGTGGAAGTGGCTGACCACCTCCCTGAGCTCCCCGATCTCCCCCGCCGAGATGAGCTCCTCGGCCCTCAGGTACTGGCGGTGGAAGGGGAAGGCGAAGGCCTCCCAAAGTGGGGCCCGGGCCCCGCGCGCCAGGTTCACCAGCCCCTCCACCTCGGGCAAATCGACTCCCAGCGGCTTCTCACAGAGCACCGCCTTGCCCGCGCGCAGCGCAGCCCCGGCCCACTCCACATGCAAGGTGTTGGGCAGGGCCACGTACACCGCGTCGACGTTATCGGCGCCGACCGCCCCCGGGTAGTCGAGGATCCGGCACTCCACCTCCTCGCGGGCCAAGAGCTGGACGGCCCGCCCGCGATCCCGGCTGCCCACGGCCACCACCTCGCCGCCGCCGGCGGCGCGCAGTGAGGGGAGGAAGTTGGCCCTGAAGATGTTGGCGGCGCCGAGCACCGCCCAGCGGACCGGCCTCGGCTCAGCCACTCCCCCTCTCCTTTGTCCCCAGCGAGAGCAGGTCGGCGAGGTTGGCCCCGTGGTCCAGGGCGAGGGAGAGCCTCCCCTCGCGCCCGGAGAGTAGGACTGTGAGCCCCAGCCCGTGCCCGGGCAGCCTGCTGCTCCCGTGGCACACGACCCCGACCACCACCGACCCCGGACGGTATCCGCTGACATAGGCGGCGTCCCAGTCGCGGACCGCCACCAGGTCCCCCAGGCGCACCTGGGCCAGCCCCGGGATCGCCTCCAGCAGGGAGGGGGGCGTCTGCAGCTCCCACGAGGTGGCGGCTGCCACCCGGCCCGCCCCCATCCCGACCGCCTCTGGAGGCAACTCCAGGGACACGGGGACCTCCAGCCCGTCGCCTCTCGGCCGCGGGCCCCACGCCGCCCAGAGCTCCGGTCCGAGGCTGTGAGCCGTGACGGCCGGTGAGGGGCACGGCCGGAAGCCCCGGCCGACCGCCTCGATGGCCACCTGGTCTCCGGGGGCCAGCAGTTCCAGGCCAACCGCCGGGAGGTCGACCAGGACCTCCTGGAAGCGCTGGAACTCCTCGTGCTTCCCGGTCACCACCCCCACAGCGCCGGCGGCGGCCCCCGATCGGACCGCCACCCGGTTGCCCACGCAGGCGAAGAGGCTCAGTGCCCGGTTGGCCGCCGCGTCCGGGTGGGCGACGCTCGCTCCCGGCTGGACCCGGTCGGCCTCCCATCCGAACGCCGGCATCCCGACGCGCACGTTGTAGCGGACCCCCTGGCAGCCGACGGGGACGAAGGCGCGACCGTCTGAGTCCGTGAGGTAGGGCGAGGACTCCATCTCGGGCTGACTCACCCAGCCCACCAGCATGGTGCGAACCAGACGCGGGGAATCCGGGGTCACCGGGGCAGCCCCAGGAGGTCTACCAGGTTGCGGCCCGGCTCCGGGCGGAAGGAGAGGAGCTCCCGGGGGCCGCTGAGCAACGTCACCACCCCGACCCCGTGGCCTGGGCTGGGGCCGAGGGCGTGGACCACCACCCCCACGGCCGCGTACCGCGGGTCGTACCGGCGGCCGAAGCGGTGGTCCTGGGCGGGCATCCCGACCAGGTCCCCCACCCTGAGGTCCTCCAGCTGGAGCCGGCGCACGGTGCCGCGGTCGTGCAGCATCACATCGCAATTGGCCCACTCGCAGTCCATCCCCAGCCCCGCCCCCATCACCTCTGGAGCGAGCTGAGCCGCGACGGCCACCGAGATGGCTCCCGGTCCGGTGAGCGCCACTCCCAGGCGGTCCATAAGGTGTGGGGAGCAGTTCCGGCAGGCGACCTCGGGCGCCTCCAGGATGGCCAGCCCCTGGCCGCAGGCCCTAACCAGCAACCGGTCTCCGGGGAGGATCTGCTCCAGGGCATCCTGGGGGAAGTCGATCAGCACGTAGGCGTGCTTGCCCGCCACCGTTCCCCGGGCGCCCCGCGCCGACCCGCTGAGCACGGTGACCTGGTTGCCGAGGCAGGCGAGGACCTGGAAGGCGAGGTTGGCGGCCTCCCCGTCGGCCTCCGCCGACACCCCGGCCTCCCCGTGGTCACAGGCGAAGTCGAACACCGGGGATCCCACCCGGATGTCCGGGGTCACCCCGGACATGCCGGGCAGAATGCCGGGGAGGTCGTCCCGGTCCACGGCATAGGTGCCGGTGTGGCGAGGATGGCTGACCCTTCCCACTAGCCCGACCTCCACCAGGCTGGCCTCGTTGGTGTGGACGGCGAAGGACGGCATCAGTAGAGCCGGTCCTTGCGCAGCACGTTGAGGAGCTGGGCACCGTGCCGGTACCGCTCCAGGTTCTCGCTGAAGAGCTGGGCGAGAAGCTGGTTCTCGCCCGCCACCGTGCTCATGGAGTGCGGCGTCACCAAGACGTTGGCCAGGTCCCACAGGGGGCTTCCCGGCGGGAGCGGCTCCTCCCGGAAGACGTCCAGGGCGGCTCCCCGCAGCCGGCCGCCCTGGAGGGCCGAGGTGAGGGCGTCCTCGTCCACCACGGTCCCCCGGGCCAGGTTCACCAGCACGGCGGAGGGGGACAGGAGGGATAGCCGGGCCCCGGAGATGAGCCCCTCCGTCTCGTCAGTGTGGGGCGTCGCCAGTACCAGGAAGTCGGCGTCGGGGAGGGCGCTGTCCAGCTCTCCCACCTCGAGCAGCCGGTCCACTCCCGACGGGGCCGCCGTCCGGCCGTCCAGGGACCGTACGACGCCCGTGGTCCGCGCTCCCAGGGCCCGGGCCAGGGTCGCCACCTCCCGGCCGATGCTCCCGAGCCCGACGATGACCACCTCCTGGCCGGCCACCAGGTGGCCGCTGCGTCGGGACCACCGGTGGAGGCGCTGGTCAGTCAGGATCTCCGGCAGGTCGCGGTTGAAGTAGATCATGGCGAAGACGGCGAACTCGGCCAGCGCCCGCCCGTGCACCCCCCGGGCCGTGGTCACCACCACCCCAGGACTCCTGTCCAGCCCCACCCGACGAACAAACTGCCCGACCCCCGCCGAGGTGGCCTGGATCCAACGCAGATTGGGCAGGTTGGCGAGCTCGGTGTGCAGCGGGGGTGGTCCGAAGTCGAACATGACCTCGGCGCGGGAAAGCAGGGCACGCCAGCGGTCGAGCTCCTCCCCCTGGCCTTCGGGCAGGCGGTGGTGGCCGGGGTACCGTGGCGCGGCGATGAGTTCCTCCGGGTACTCGAAGGTGTACTCGGGGTGGGACCGCCGGATCCTCTCCACCAGCTCCGGCTCCAGGGGGGTGGTGAACACCACAAGCCGCTCTGCAGGCATCGCTCAGCCCTCCAGTGGGAGCCGGACCCAGCCGTGGCGGCGATGGGACAGCTCGACGGCGTTGATCACCTCCTGGACCCGGGCGGCGGCCAGGAAATCTGCCTGCGCCGGGAGGCGCAGGTCATTGATCTCACTCACGAAGGTGGAGATGAGGTTGGCGTAGAAGGCGGTGTCCCAGGGCTCGGTGAGGCCACCCCCCGGGGGATAGAGCCTCTCCGGGACCTGAAGAGGACGGAACTCCACCTGGTCCCGGCGGGCACCGTACAACCTCTCACAGATCCCCTCCTCCTCGACCAGCCGGCAGATCAAGGCGCCCTCGGTTCCGTACAGCCGAGCCTCCAAGCCGGGGTAGTTGCCCACCGTTACGTAGCTGCTCTGAATGGTGCCGATGGCCCCGTTGGCGAAGCGGCAGAGGAAGGCGTCGGCGTCGTCGATGGGAAGCCGCACCGGGACCTGGGACCCCGGTACCAGCCGCTCCGGGATCAGGTTGGCCAGCTGCCCCACCACCTCCTCGAGCTCCGATCCCAAAAACCAGAGGGCGAGGTCGATGATCGGGGCCCCGTACCCCTCCAGTGAGCCCACCTGGATCTCGGCGCCGGCGGCCGGGTCGCCCTCGCCGGCCCGGATGGGGGTCAAAGGGTCGAGGAACTGGGAGTTCTGCTCGAAGCCGTTGAACACCAGGGGCCGTCCGACGTAGCCCTCTGAGATCAGCTCGCGCATGCGCATCATCGCCGGGCTGAACCGGAAGGTGAAGCCCACCTTGGTGCGCAGCCCGCGGGAGAGCGCCAGCTCGCCCGCCTCCCGGGTGCGGGCCCACTCCCGATGCACCGGCTTCTCGCAGAGGACGTGCCTGCGGGACTCCAGGGAGGCGATGGCGCTCTGGAAGTGGGCAGGCCCCCAGGTGACCACATCCACCACCTGGACCTCGGGGTCGGCGAGCAGCTCCGCCTCCGACGGATAGACCCTGGAGCCGGGAGCGTGGGCCGAGAGGGCACCTGCCCGACCCTGGTCCAGGTCGTACACCCCGACCACCCGGGCCCGGGGATCCCGCAGCCAGCCGGGTAGGTGGGCGCGCTCCGCCCAGCGTCCCGCGCCGATGATCGCCACCCCGAGCTCTGCCAACTGCTCCCCTCCAACACCCTGACGGGCCCTGCCGGTAGCGATTGGAGAAAGTATATTGTCGACCGTACGAGCTCGGCTACCCGAGTCCGCCGCGATGGTCGCCCGTGGTCAGCCCGGAGGAGACGGGGTGCTCGCGTACCGGAGCGGAGCACACGCCGCCGTGGACGCCGCGCAGGTCACGAAGGCGGAGACCGGGGGCTGGTTGGAAACTTGGAAGACCAGGACGGGAACCAGGTAGCCAGCGCTCGCCACCATCCCCAGGCTCGCTCCCGAGATAAGGACCACGCTCCCAGCGGCGGTGGGGCTCGGGGAGGGGAACGGCTGCCCGGAGGGATCCAGCAGGTACGAGCCGGGGCTGAGCAGTCCCTGGTTCAGATCCTGGATCATGAGGTTCGGGGTCGTGGGGGGGTAGGCGGCCAGGGCGCCGGAGATCGGCGGAGGCACGGCGCCCGAGAGGCCGACCAGGGAGAGCTTCTCGCGGTAGTTGGCGGCCACATCGGCGTACACCTCCTGGGGCTGGCCGCCGATGTTGACCAGCGGGTACCCCCCCACCGCCCATTGGAAGAACACCCGGCGGTCGGCGGCGTTGACGACGCTGAGGGAGGGCAGGGGGATCAGGCTCTCATGGGGGTAGGGGAGGTGGCGAGAGGCGAGGAACTGGGAGACGAAGGCGTCGGCGGCCCCCACCGAGGGGGTGGCCCCGGTCTCGTCCACCGGGGTGTTGGGGTGGAAGTTGAAGAGCTGGTATCCCGCCGGTGAGGTGAGCTGGTATCCGGTGGTGGCGCCGAGGTTGTAGGAGAGGCCGGCGCCGGTGTTGACCGCCGGCCCGGGGACCTGGAGAGAGGTCACCAGCTTCTGGAGGGCGGCCAGGGGATCCGTGGTCGTCTGGGCCGCGGGCACCGTGCGGGGCATCCTTGGCAGCCGGCCCTGGACCAGGAAGGGGGGGCGCAGGTCGAGGGGCGCGGCGACCTCTCCCCCCAGGGGGAGCACCCCCAGGGGAGGTGGGGGAGTCGGCGTGGGGCTCGTGTGGGGATGGGGCCGGGGCGGGGCGGCGCCACAGGCGGCCAGCAGGAGCAGGCAAAGCGCCGCGGCCGGGACTAATGCTCTCACGCCCTCACAATGCCAGACCATGGACTACCGCGAGGCCCTGGCGGCGCTGGCCGCATCCAGCCGGCCGGGCATGCGCCTCGGCCTGGACTCCACCAGGGCCCTCTGCCGGGCCCTGGGTGACCCCCAGGACCAGCTCCAGGGAGTTCTGGTGGCGGGCACCAACGGCAAGGGCTCGGTCTGCGCCCTGGTCGCGGCCATCGCCAGGGCGTCCGGGCTGCGCGTGGCCCTCCTCACCAAGCCCCACCTCACCAGCTACCGGGAGCGGGTGCAGCTGGGGGAGCGGCCGGTTTCCGAGGAGGAGTTCTCGAAGCTGGCCCTGCGGACCCTGGAGGCCGCCCGCCGCGGGGGGGTGGACGCCACCCACCACGAGCTCCTGACCGCCATGGGGTTCCTGGCCGCCCGCGAGTGGGGAGCCGAGATCACGGTGTGCGAGGTGGGGCTGGGAGGCCGCCTGGACGCGACCAACGTCTGGGACGGGGGGGTGGCGGTGCTGGTCTCGGTGGGTTTGGACCACCAGGCCCAGCTGGGCAACACCGTGGCCAAGATCGCCGCCGAGAAGGCGGCGATCTTCAAACCCGGTGACCTGGCCATATCCGGGGCCGGGGGGGAGGCGCTGCCGGTGGTGCGGGCGGCCGCCGCCAGAGCGGGTGCCGAGCTCTGGCAGCTGGGAGAGCAGATCGATTGCGCCTGGGAGGGGGCGGGGCTGCGGGTCCGGACGCCCACCAGGGAGCTGGCCGGGCTCAGCCTGGGGGTCACCGGGCAGGTGCAGGGAGCCAACGCCGCCCTGGCGGTGGCCGCCGCGGACGGCCTGGGCCGGCTGCGGGGAGCCGAGATCGATGAGGGAGCGGTCCGGCGGGGGCTGGAGGGGGCCAGGTGGCCGGGACGACTGGAGGAGGTGGCCTCCTCCCCCACAGTGCTGGTGGACGCCGCCCACAATCCGGCCGCAGTGGAGGCGGTCCTGGGAGAGCTGCGGGCCACCGCCAGAGGCCGGCGCACGGTGCTGCTGTTCGGGTCCATGGGCGACCACGACCACCTGGGGATGCTGGAGCAGCTGTCGTCGCTGCCCCTGGTGGCAGCGGTCTTCACCAGGGCCGACGCGATCCGCGCGGTGGACCCAGGGGTCCTGGCCCGCGAGTGGCCGGCGGGCTCGGAGTGCCTGGAGCCGGTGGCTGCCGCCCTCTCCCGGGCTCGGGAGCTGGCCGGCCCGGAGGGGGCGGTGATCGCTCTCGGTTCGATCTACCTCGTCGGGGAGGTCTTGGCCGAACTGGGCCTCGGCCTCCCCCCCGACCCCAAGGTGGCCTGGCGGCCCGCCTTCTGAAGCTCGGCTGAGGGCTCCCTCCGGTCAGACGGGAAGGGGAGCGGCCTCCGCCAGCGCTCGCCGGCACAGCCCGGCGATCTCCTCCCAGCGCTCCTCCCGGAGGAGGCCCGGCCGGAAGAGGTCGTTGGTCAGCCCAACCACGCGGACCCCGGCGGCGAGATACTCGGGCACATCCCCCAACCCCACCATCCCGCTGACCCAGAGAGGCACCTCGGGCATCGGCCCGCGGATGGCGCGGATGTACTCCGGCCCGCCCAGGGGGTTGGCCGGGAACACCTTGACCAGCCCCGCCCCCAGCTCCATCGCCCGGGCGATCTCGGTTGGGGTGCTGGCCCCCATGACCAGCAGGACCCCGGACTGGCGGGCCACGTCGGCCACCTCGGGGACGAGGTACGGGGTCACCAGGTACTCCGCCCCCGCCCGCACCGCGGCCTCGGCGAGGTTGGCGCTGGTGATCGTCCCCCCCCCGAAGTGGCAGCTCGAGCCTAACTCAGCCCGCAGGCGGGCGATGGTCTCGAAGGCCCCCGGGGTGCCCGAGGTGACCTCCACCGATCCCACCCCCGCCCGCGCCGCCGCCTCGGCCCCGCGATACGCCTGCTCCCCGTCGGACCAGCGCATCACCGCCGCCAGGCGGGTCGGGAAGTACGTGGCGATCTGGTCGGGCTGAGTCATGTGATGGCTCTCCTTCATCTGCGGGAGGCTGCGCCGGCTCCGAGCCGGCCGACGACTGCAGTGCCCCGCCTGGACCGGCGGAGCCGTTCGCGAACTGGGTCCTTCGGCCCAGTATGGCGCGGCACGCCAGAACACTTCAAGGAAAGAGACCGGCGGGTGGTGGGTCGCTTGGGAGGGCGGGGCAGCGGTTGCGACCCCAGCAGGGTCCTTCGTCGTCACTTGCGGACTCGATCGTGCCGCTGGCCACGGAGAAGGGACCGCCCCCCAAAAACGAGCTAGGCGGTCTTGACGATTCCCCCGTCGATAACGACGTCGGCACCCACGATGTTGGCCGCTACGGGGGACGCCAGGAACGCGATCAGGGAGGCCACTTCGTCTGGTTCGGCGATGCGGCCCGAAGCCATGCCGAACATCGCGGGCATCGCCTCGAGGAATTCGGTGTGGGTCGCGCCGGAGCTGGCGGCGACCTTGGCCCCGAACCCGTCGGGGTCACGCCACAGGCCCGTGCCGACAGGGCCCGGGGAGACGGTGTTGACCCGGACTCCCTGCGGCCCAAACTCCTCGCTCAGCCGCTTGCTGAACGCCACCAGCGCGGCCTTGGCCTCGCTGTAGCCGACCGGGCCCGCTGCCGGTATGCGCGCGTTGATCGACGCGACATTCACGATCGCTCCGCGGCGCTCGATGATGCTCGGCAGGGCGGCACGCGAGGCCCACACAGCGCTGAAGAGATTCAGGTCGAACAGGTCTCTCCACTGGGTGTCGTCGGCGTCGAGGAACCCACCCAGCTTGAGACGGTCGACGTCACCCGCGCCGACGTTGTTGACAAGGATGTCCACCCTGCCGGCCTTCGCGATGGCGGCGTCGATGACACAGCGTGCGCCCTCGGCCGTGGACAGGTCGGCGGAGACCGCAGCGACGCTTGCGGCCCTAAGCTCAGGCGTGATCGTGCGGGCTGCGCCGACCACCTGCGCGCCCTCGCGCGTCAGGGCCTCAGCGACGGCGAGGCCGATTCCACGGCTCGCGCCGGTCACCACGGCGGTCTTTCCCGCGAGTTGTAAGTCCATCCAGATCAACCTCTCTTGGGCTGTCGGTCTAGAACGTGGCTGCGGCCGGTCTCGAAACGGTCAAGGCGACTCCGGCGTCACAGGGCTGCCAGGGAGGTGCCGATGATGCGGTAGAGCACGGGCGCCTCGTGGGTCATGGCCATGACGCGCAACCCGGCCAGCGTGTTCGCCAGATGTTCGGCGAAGGCGCGCGGATCGAGGTCGGGATGGACGTCACCCTCTCGCTGTCCGCGCGCGATTCGGGCGGCGAACCAACCAGTCGACTCGTCCTGCATTCGCCGGAGCCTGGCGGCGATGTCGGGGTCCTGGCCGGCCATTTCGACCGCCGTGTTCCCAATCAAGCAGCCCCGTCGCTGTGGCTGGGCAAGATCGGCATCGACCACCGAGCGCAGCGCCTTGGCGAGGCATTCGCGGGTTGGCCCCGGATGATCCATCAGGTCCTTTGCCAACTGACTGATCTGCTGGTGGTAGAGGTCGAGGCACTTCACGAACAGCGCGCGCTTGCTGCTGAACGCGTTGTACAGGCTACCCTTGGAGACCCCCGTGGCCTCCGCGAGGCGGGCTGGCGACGTGCCTGAATAGCCGTTCGTCCAAAACGCCTCCATGGCCCGGAGCAGCACAGCATCGTCGTCGAAGCTTCTGGGCCGGCTCACCCTGCGACCATACCACAGTTCTGGTCCTACTGGTCCAGAACTGTCTCGACCCCCTCCAAGCAGTCCAGGTGCCCGACAACCGGGGCCCTCACTTTGTCAACAAGGTCCATGGGAACTACAGCTCGGCGGCCGCCATGGTGACTCGCCGGATCCCGGGCCGTGGGTGCGGCTGGGGAGATCTGAATGAGTCTTTCGCTGCCATCGAAGGAGTCACCAGCCCCAAGCGGGTTGACCGGCTGCCGCCCCGGGGAGCCAGGGGCGCTTGACACATGCCTATATCGGCATGTATTCTCCCGCCATGGCCCGGGCACCCACCACCAGTGACGCCTTCAACGCGGTGGCCGAGCCGCGCCGGAGAGCCATCCTCGATGCGCTGGCGGGAGGAGAGCTCTCGGTGGGCGAGCTGGCCGAGAGCTTGCGGGTGGCTCAGCCCGTCGTGTCCAAGCACCTCAGAGTGCTTCGGGACGTGAACCTGGTGGCCCGCCGGGACGACGGGCGGCGGCGCCTCTATGGGCTAAACGGCGCGGGGCTGAGGCCGATCCACGACTGGGTTAGGCGGTACGAGCAGAGCTGGTCGATGGCCTTTGACCGGATGGAGATGGTGCTTCAGCGGTTGGATTCAGAGGAGGGCTGCCAGGATGGGACTGGAGGCGGGACGGCGGGCCCGGGTCACGCTCCCCCGGGATGATCAGATCCTCATCACCCGCGACTTCGCGGCGCCGCGCGACCACGTCTATCGCGCCTACACCACGCCGGAGCTGGTGGCGCAGTGGTGGCACGCCGACCGCGGCACCGTCGACAGCATCGAGATCGACCTCCGCGTGGGGGGGCGGTGGCGGTACTCCATGACGGCCAAGGGCGGCTTCCCCGTGGTCTTCCACGGCCAGTACCTGGAGATCGTCCCCGGGGAGAGGATCGTGTCGACCGAGGTCTTCGAGGGGATGCCCGAGGCGGCGGCGACCAGCACCGTGACCTTCACCGACTCGCCCCAGGGCACCACCCTGGCGATCCTGGTGCAGCACAAGAACCAGGCCAATCGCGATGCCCACCTGCGCTCTCGCATGGAGGACGGGCTCCAGGCGGCAATGTCCCACCTGGAGGAGGTTGCGGCCGGCTGGCCGGCGCGGGCGGAGTGAGCGGGCGAGCGGTCCAGCGCAACTCCACCAGGTGTGGGTCCCCGAGCCCGCCGGACCGGCCCGCGGTGAGGCGGGGGAGCCGGCCGGCGGTCCGCTCCCCCGCCCCAGCTGGCCGGGGCGCTCAGAGGCGCTCGGCGATGCTCTGCCCCTGCATGAAGAACAGCAGGTAGTCCGGCCCCCCGGCCTTGGTGTCTGTGCCGCTCATGTTGAAGCCGCCGAAGGGGTGGACCCCCATCAGGGCACCGGTGGACTTGCGGTTCACGTACAGGTTGCCCACGTGGATGCGCTCCTTGGCGAAGGCGATCCGCTCCGGGTCGCGGCTGAAGTAGGAGCCGGTCAGCCCGTACTCCGTGGAGTTGGCGATCCGGATGGCGTCCTCGAAGTCCCGGGCCGGCATGACCGCCAGGACCGGGCCGAAGATCTCCTCCTGGGCGATGCGGGCCTCGGAGCGGACCCCGGAGAAGACGGTCGGCTCGATGAAGTAGCCCTCACCCTCGGGCTTGGTGCCCCCCAGCACCAGCTCGCCCTCGCGCTTGCCCACCTCGATGTAGTCGAGGATCTTCTCCTCGGCGGCCGAGTCCACCACCGGGCCCATGGTCACCTCGGGGTCCACCGGGTCCCCCATGCGGATCTCCCGCACCCGCTCCAGCACCATGGCCAGGAGCTGGTCGTACACCTGCTGCACGACCACGGCCCTCGACCCGGCCGAGCACTTCTGGCCCTGGAAGCCGAAGGCGGAGATGGCGATGTCGCGGGCGGCCCGCTCCAGATCAGCGGTCTCGTCCACCACCACCGCGTTCTTGCCGCCCATCTCCAGTTGCACCCGCTTCAGCCAGCGCTGCCCGGGGTGGACCCGAGCCGCCCGCTCGTTGATGCGCACCCCCACCTCGCGCGATCCGGTGAAGGCCACGAAGCGGGTCTGGGGATGGTCGACCAGCGGATCCCCGACCAGCGATCCCCGCCCGGTGAGCAGGTTGATCACCCCCGGGGGCAGGCCGGCGTCCTCCCAGATCCGCACCAGGAAGGCCGCCGTGGTGCAGGCGGTATTGGCGGGCTTCAGCACCACGCAGTTGCCTGCCACCAGCGCCGCGGTGGTCATCCCGGTGGTGAGGGCCACCGGGAAGTTCCAGGGGGAGATCACCGCCCCCACCCCGAGCGGGATGTAGCGGAACTGGGTGATCTCCCCGGGGATAGGGGCGGTTCGGTCGCCCGAGGCGAACTGCAGCGCCTGGCGGGCGTACCACTCCATGAGGTCGACCGCCTCCGCCGCTTCGCCGTCCGCCTCGTCCCAGGGCTTGCCCACTTCGTACACCATTACCGCGGCGAGCTCGTGGCGGCGGCGGCGGACCAGCTCGGCCGCCCGGACGAGCACGGCGGCCCGCTCCTCCACGGGCGTGCGGGACCATCCCGGGAACGCCTGCCACCCCGCCGCCAGCGCCTCCTCGACGTGCTCCAGTTGCGCCGCCGCGTGGCGCCCCACCACCTGGTCGGGATGGGCGGGGTTGACGGAGACGATCTGCTCCGTGGAGCCCACACGGCGCCCCCCGATGACCAGCGGGTAGTCCTCGCCCAGCCGACCCTCCATCTGCCGGAGGGCGGCCCGCATCGCCTCCCGGTTGGCCGGGATGGCAAAGTCCAGGGAGGGCTCGGTGGAGAAGGGAGGGAGGTTCATGGGCATCACTCCTGAAGGCAGGTCGCGGCTCAGCGCCGGACCAGGTTTCGGGCGAGGAACAAGACGTTGGCGGGCCGCTCGGCCAGCCGGCGCATGAAGAAGGGGTACCAGTGGGTGCCGTAGGAGACGGCCACCAGCACTGTGTACCCCCGGGCCACCAGCTGGCGCTGGAGGTCGGGTCGGACTCCGTACAGCATCTGGAATTCGAAACGGTCCTTGGGGACCCGCTCCCGGAGGGCGAAGGTGATCGACTCCTCGATGATGTCGGGATCGTGGGTGGCGAGGGCGGTGTAACCGCCCCCCGAGAGCGCCAGCTCCATCATGCGCAGATAGTTGCGGTCCACGTCCTGCTTGCGGGGGAAGGCCACCTGGGCCGGCTCGAGGTAGGCGCCCTTGACCAGCCGCAGGTTGGGGCTGAGCTGGAGGAGCTGCTCAAGGTCCTGGTAGCTGCGGTAGAGGTACGACTGGAGCACGCAGCCCACGTTCTCGTAGCCCCGCTCGCGCAGGTGGCGATAGGTGTCCAGGGTCGGTTGGACGTGGGCCGAGTCCTCCATGTCGATCCGGATGAAGAGGCCCAGCTCCCGCGCCAGGTCCAGGAGGTGGGCCAGGTTGCTCTCGGCCAGCCCCTGGTCGATGTCCTGGCCCAGGAGGGTGAGCTTGAGAGCCGCGTTCGCCCGCAGCCCCTCGGAGGCCATCCGCCTCAGCAGAACCTCGTAGTCCGCGACCGCCCGGGCGGCGTCCGCCTCGGTGGCCACCGCCTCCCCCAGCTCGGTGGCGTTGCACTTGAATCCGGCCCGGTTCAACCTGCGGATGGCGTCCACGGCCTGGTCCAGGGTCTCCCCGGCCACGAACCGGGAGGCCCCGAGCCTCATCCCGTACCGGCGCATGAACCGTTCCGTGCCGCGATTGCCGGCGGCCAGCAGGATGGCCGCCCGCGCGGCCCCGTTCAGCGGCAAGGTCGGTCCACCCGCCCTCCGGGGCGGCTCCGGGTGCAACTCATCCGCTCACCTCCACCAGTCGCGAAGCCTCGAGGGGCCCGATGGGCCGCCGTGAGCGTCCCTCCAGGACCAGGTCGGCCATGAGCTCCCCGATCACCGGGGAGAACTTGTATCCGTGCCCGGAGAAGCCACACGCCACCTGCACCCGGGAGCACTCGGGGTGCGGCCCCAGGGCGAAGTCACCGTCCGGGGTGTTGGTCATCAGGCCGACCCGGGCATGCACCACCGGGGCCGCCCGCAGCGAGGGGGCCACGTCCCCGATCCCCTCGCGGATGGCCGCCAGCTCCTCCTGGTGGCACTCACGATCCACCGACTCCGGGGTGGTCACCTCACCCCCGTGGTGGCGGGCAACCTTAACCGTCACACCGTCCAGGGTAGGGAAGCCGTACCAGGAATGGCCAGGATCGTGCTGGTAGTAGAAGGCGGGTAGCAGGTCCGGCGCGAAGGGCTCCGCGACCGCGGGCCGGAGCCAGATCATGACCTGCCGTTCCACGGTGAGCGGGAGCTGCCAGCCCCGCAGCAGCTTCGAGGTCCAGGCCCCGGCGGTGAGCACCAGGTGATCGAATCGGAGCTGCCCCGAGGGCGTCTCCACCATCACCGCGTCCGCGGTGGGTGCCCAGGCCAGCGCCGGCTCTCCGAACCGGAGCGAGGCACCCGCCTCGGCGGCCGCCCGCAGGTGGCAGAGCACTCCCGCCTCGGGCCTCAGCACCCCCGCTCCCGGTTCCAGCAGCGCGGTGACGCCGCGAGGGGGGTCCAGGGCGGGGAACTCCCGGCGCACCTCGGAGGCGGTGAGCAGCCGGGCTTCCAGGCCGTACTTCCGGGAGCTGGCGAGCGCCCCCCGGACCAGTCCCGAGTCCGGGGCGCCCAGGATCAGTCCCCCTGTGATCCGCAGGATCGGCTCGCGGCACTCCGCCTCCAGCTCCCGCCAGAGCTCGTAGGCGCGCAAAACCAGGGGAACGTAGGCGGGGTCCGAGTAGTAGGCCTGGTGGATGACCCGGGACTCCCCGTGGGAGGAGCCTCGGTCGTGGCCGGGGCCAAAGGCCTCCAGCCCCACCACCCGCGCTCCCCGCCGGGCCAGATGGTAGGCGGTGGCGGCTCCCATGGCGCCCAGGCCGACCACACCGACCAGAGGCCGTGCCGCCGTCATCCCGCCCCGACCCCCATCATCCCCCCAGCAGCTGGACACCAACGAGTCTAGCCCCTTCACCGCACCTCCTCCGGGGGGGCGGCCGCCGGCGGGCTGGAGGTAACCACCACCGCGCCGGAACCGCCTCGGCTCCCACCCACCCGGCGTGGCCGCGGGCGCCCCAGAGTGACCCCCACCAGCATGATCGCGCCCCCCAGGAGCTGCAGCGGCAGGACGGCCTCGCCTATCAGCAGGGCCGCTGCCACCACCGCCATGAACGGCTGCAGGTAGGTGTAGGCGGAGGTGCGGGCCGGTCCCAACCTCTCCAGGCCGAGAAGGAACAGCCAGGTGGTGGCCACCACGGCCACCAGCGAGCTGTAGGCCAGAAGGCCCCACCAGCCGAGGGTGATCCGCGGCGGACTGGCCACCGCCTCCAGGGCGCCGAAGGGCAGCAGCATGAGCGCCCCCAGGATGGTCACCAGAGCGGAGAGGGTGAGGGGGCGATGCCGCCGGAGCAGCCGGGGCAGGATCAGAAGGTAGGCGGCCCAGCTGGCGGGCATGATCAGTGCCACCACCGTGCCCAGCGCGCTGGCCCGGGCCCCGCCCCCCGTGTCCACCACCAGCGCCAACCCCGCCAGCCCCAGGCCCAGCCCCACCCAGACCCGCCTGCCGAAGTGCTGCTTGGTGACTCCGGCCAGCCAGCCGGCCACCATGAGGGGAGTCGCCGCCTGCACCAGCGCCACGAAGTCGGCGCTGTTGAGGGCCAGCGCCCCGGTGAAGCTGGCCTGGTTCACCGCGGTGCCCAGGGCGGCCGCGGTGAGGACCAGGGCGAGGTCCCGGCCCCTCGGGAGCTGGATGGGGCCCTCCAGCCGCCAGGCCAGAAGGCAGAGGCCGACGCCTCCCAGCAGGAACCGCACCGCTGCGTAGAAGAGAGGGCCGCTGTCGTGGAGGGCCACCTTGACCACCACCACGTTCACGCTCCAGGCGGCCGTGACCAGGAGGATCACCAGGTCCGCGCGAGTCACTGCCCGTCCGGCCCGCCCCACCATCCTCACCGTTCAGAGGATAGGAGCCCCGACTCCCCCAGCCGCCGGTCCCTCCGGCCCACGCCGGCGGACCACCGCAAGGTCCTCCTAGTGGTCCGCGGCGGACGTTCGTGACCCATCGGTGATCCGCGGCCGCAAGCCCTCAGCGCGGACGCACGCCGGATGCTCAAGATGGGCGGAGTGGACGCTCCTTGGAGTCGGCTGGTCCCTGAACTGGACGTGTCAAACCTCGACACCTCGCTCGCCTTCTACGGCGCAGTGGGGTTTGCCGGGCTCTAGGGGCGCGCGGAGGAGCGGTTGGCGTACCTGGAACTCGACGGGGTCAACCTCATGATCCAGGAGGCGGATGGCCCGGGTCGACGTCTTCGTACCGCGCCCCTGGAGTATCCGTTCGGGAGGGGAGTCAACTTCCAGATCGAGGTTTCACACGTCGACAGAGTGCTGGAACGCGTCGTGGCCGCCGGCTATGCCCCGGAGATTCCGATCTAGGAGCGGTGGTACAAGACCGACCACGGACTGGCAGGGAACCGCCAATTTGTGGTCGCGGACCCTGATGGCTACCTGCTGCGCTTCTTTCCGGACCTGGGTAACCGCCAGGACCAGCTGCCCGAAGCCCTACCGCCGTCAGCATTGGGGGATTGGGAGTGAACGACCCTTGCGCGCGGACCCAGGCCGCCGCTACGGTAGCTGGCCGGAACCTGGCAGGACACACGCAATCGCCTCTTCAGACGTCCCGCCGCCAACCACGCGGCTTGAACGGTAGGTGGGTCACGAGCTAACGCCGCTGCCCACTAGTCCCGGCGCCGACCGGCCTCAGACCTGGGGCCCGCTCCCCCGCTGGACCTGGCGCAGGATGCTCTCGATCACCTCCTGTCCGGGGTGGCGGCGGCTCCCCGCCCGGCGGCTGGGGTTGCGTCGTCGCTCCTGGCGGGGGCTGAGCATGTGCGCCTCCTGCTTGCGCCAGACCCTCTCGATCAGGATGCGGACCTCGGCGCCGTCCTCGTAGGGGATCTGGTGGGCCTCGAGGGAGCGCCTGACCCGGTCGGGGAGCTGGGTGGCCTCGGAGAGATTGAGCTGCTCCAGGGCTTCGAGGACGTCGTCCAGCCGGCGCAGGAGAGCACGCCTCTCGGTGGTCTCCTCGGGGGCGGTCATCACGGCACGATTATCCGCGTTCCGAAGAGAGGGCCGCCAGCTCAGGCGGCCTTCGCCGGAGGGACCGGGGCGGGGCTCTCGTACAGGCCGAGCCGGGCCACCAGCCGCTGAGCCGGCCCCGGCGCCCACCAGTTGGCCCGGCCGAGCAGGCGCATCAGGGCGGGGACCATGATCCCGCGCACCAGGCTGGCATCAACCGCCACCGCCACGGCCATCCCCAGCCCCAGGATCTGGATGTCCAGGACGTGGCCCAGGGCGAAGGCGCCGAACACCGCGATCATGATCAGCGCCGCCGAGGTGATGACTCCGCCGGTCGAGGCCATCCCCTCCTGGACCGCCCGGCGGTTGTCCCCGGTGGCCAGGTAGCGCTCCCGGATGCGGGTCAGCAGGAACACCTCGTAGTCCATGGATAGGCCGAATATGAAGGCGAACATCAGCACCGGGTCGGTGGCGGTGATCGAGCCGGGGGAGGTGAAGTCCAAAAGACGGGAGAGATGGCCCTCCTGGAAGATCCAGACCATGGCGCCGAAGGAGGCGCTGATGGAGATGAGGCTCATCAGCACCGCCTTGATGGGCAGGACCACCGAGCCGAAGGTGAGGAAGAGGACCGCCATGGTGGCCAGGACCACCATGGCCACCGCCCAGGGGATGGTGTTGGCGAAGGCGGCGAGGAAGTCCACCGAGACGGCCGCCCCACCTCCGTACAGGACTGAGGTGCCCGGCGGCGGAGCCAGCTGCCGCAGATGGGAGACCAGCTGGGCCCCGGCGCTGGAGTCCGGGCCGTAGGCCGTGGCGACCTCGAACTGGGCGACAGGGCCGGCGAGGTAGCCCGCGATGTACTTCTCGACCCCCGCCGGACGCTGGGCCGGGGGCCCGCTGAGCAACCCCAGGTAGACCCTCGCGGGCACGCCCGGGGGCGGCGTGAGCACCCCGTCCACCCCCTGCACCCCCTTGAGCCGTTCCGCCCGGGCAAGGTAGGAGCTGAGAGCGGACTGCTGGGCCGGGGTCAGCCTCCCGCCGAGCTGGTGGCCGTAGTCCACCACCATGTTGAGGTCGTTCACCCCGCCGGCCTGGGGGAAGTTGTTCACCAGCTGGGAGTAGCCGGTGCGCGCCGGTCCGGCGGGGATCTCCTGGACGCTGGCCCCGGTGGAGAGCCGAAGGCTGAGGAAGGGGGTCCCCACCCACAGCAGGAGCACGGCTACCGGGAGGGCGATCGCCACCGGATGGCGCATCACCCGCTCGCCGGCCCATCCCCAGAAGCTGGACTGGTGATGGGTGAGGTCGGTCGCTCCGCGCAGCCCGCGCCTCAGGGTGAGCCAGTTGAGCCGGTGCCCGAGGAGGGAGAGGATGGCCGGCAGGACGGTGAGGGCGAAGAGGAGGGTGCAGGCAACCACCACGACCCCTCCGATCCCCATGCTCCCCAGCGCGGTGGCCGGGAAGAGCGTCAGTGACAGGAGGCCGAGGGCCACCGCGGTGCCGGAGATGGCCACCGCCTTGCCGGCGCTGGCCGTTGCCGCCACCACCGCCACCTCGGGCGGGCTCTGGGTCAGCTCCTCCCGGAAGCGCTTGACGAAGAATAGGGAGTAGTCGATGGCCAGCCCCAGCCCCACGATGGTGGCCACGTTGGTTACGAAGATGGACATGGAGAAGTGGGCGGCGATGAGGCGGATCACCGAGAGGGCGGTGGGGACCGAGAGCCCGGCGATGAGCAGGGGGAGGAGGGCCGCCGTGACCGAGCCGAAGACCAGCAGCAGGAGGAGCAGGGAGATGGGCAGGGCGATCAGCTCGGCGGTCCGCAGCTGGGCCTCGAGGGCACTGTTGTAGAGGGCGTCGATGGGGGCCGGCCCGGTGACCCACATGGTGAGCCCGGTGGGGCGGCTGAGGTAGGACTCCAGCTGGGGAAGCTGGTCGCTGGCCGCCACCTCGGTCATCTTGAGGTTGACCACCGCAAAGGTCTCGTACCCCCGGTCCCCGATGAAGATCGGGAGCCTGGTGCTGGAGTAGGTCTGCACCGAGACTACCTCGGGGCGGCGGGCCAGACGGGCGAAGCTGGCGGCCACCTTCGCCTGGACCTCTGGGCTGGTGACGTCCGGGCGGGGGCTGCGGTACACCAACAGCAGCTGGGTGGTCGCGGCCCCGAAGTGGCGGGTGAGGAGCTGGCTGGCGCGCTGGCTCTGTGAGCCGGGGACCGAGAAGCCCCCCGCCTGAAGGGAGCCCCCGAGCGGACCGGAGAGCAGGAGGAGCAGGACCATGAGAACCAGCCCCCCCACCGGGAGGGAGCGTCGGTGGCGGTGGGCGAAGGCCCCGAGGCGGGCGAAGGGCATGCTGGCGGCCTCCGGTGTAGCGTGCTGAATGAACGTTCATTCAGGTAGGCTTACAGGGTAGCAGGCGAGCCCTGGGAGTGGAGGCGACGGCTTGACCATCCAGCCGGCGGTCAGCGAGCACGCGGGCCAGATGCGCCGCCGCATCCTGGAGGGCGCGGCGCGGGCCTTCTCCCGCTCGGGACCACAGGCCACCTCGATGCCTGAGATCGCGGCCGAGGCCAGCGTCTCGGTGGGGCTGATCTACCGGTACTTCAGCGGCAAGGCCGAGCTGTACGCCGCCTGCTGCACCCTGGGTGCGGAGGCGGAGATGGCGGGACTGATGGCGGAGATGGCCGCCATCCGCGACCCCAGGGCCCAACTGGCCCACGCCGTCGACTTCTACCTCTCCCGGCTGGCCAAGAACGGCGAGGGGGCGCTGCTCCTGGGAGCCATGGCCGAGGCCCAGCGGAATCCCGGCCTCCAGGCCTCGCTGCGGCTCCGCCGCGACACCATCGTGGCCTTCATCCGCCGCTACCTCGAAGAGCGCCGGGCGGAGGGGGAGGTGGCGGGGTCGGTGGCCCCGCTGGCCCGCGCCATCGCCATGACCATGGACGGGGCGTTGACCGAGCTGGCCCTGGGCGACTCAGACCTCGGCACGGTCCGGGAGGCGATCCTGGAACTCCTGGAGCGCGTCCTTCAGGCGAGCGGGCCGGCCCCCACCTGAGCCAGCGCCCGCCCCAGGTCCTCCAGGAGGTCCTCCTGGTTCTCGATCCCGCAGGAGAGGCGGATCAGCCCCTCGGGCAGGTACTCCTCTCCTGCCCACCTTCCCCGGCGCTCCAGGAGCGACTCGACGGACCCGAGGCTGGTGGCGTTGGTCCAGATCCGGGTGGAGGTGCAGACCCGCTCCGCCGCCTCGGCGTCCACCGCCAGCTCCAGCGCCAGCAGCGCCCCGAACCCGCCCTCCAGCTGCTCTTCCGCGAGCCGGTGCTGGGGGTGGGTTAGGAGCCCGGGATAGTGGACCTCCCGGACCCGGGGGGTGTTGGTCAGCGCCCGGGCCAGGAAGTACGCGGTCTGGCATTGCCGCGAGAGGCGTACCGCCAGGGTGCGCATCCCCCGCAGCGCCAGCCAGGCCTCCAGCTGACCGGGGCAGCCACCCTGGCGGGTGCGGTGCTGGCGGAGCCGGGCCACGAGCGCTGGGTCCCGCCCGGCCACCACGCCCAGCATGAGGTCGCTGTGGCCGCCGAGATGCTTGGACGCGGAGTGGGCCACCAGGTCAGCTCCCAGCTCCAGGGGGCGGCACAGGAGCGGGGTGGCCAGGGTGTTGTCCACGACCAGCATCGCCCCCTGGCGGTGGGCGGCCATGGCCCAGGCCCGCAGGTCGGGAATGCTGAGGAGGGGGTTGCCCATGCTCTCCAGCCAGACCATCGCCGCATCGCCGATCTCCTCCAGGGCGGCTGGGGCGGTGACGTCCACCCTCCGAGCCAGCAGCCGCCCGGTGGAGCTGAGGTGGGAGAGCAGGTCGCGGGTGCCGGTGTAGGCGTCCTGGGCCACCACCACCTCCGCCCGCATGGGGAGGATGTCCAGGGCGGCGGCGATCCCGGCCATGCCCGATGCGAAGGCGACCGCTCCTGCCGCCCCCTCCAGCTGGGCGACCGCGGTCTCGAGCAGCTCCCAGGTGGGGCTGCGATCCCGGGAGTAGGCCAGCTGCTCCTCGTTGCCGTGGGCGAAGGTGGCGGAGAGCACCAGCGGCGGGACCAGGGCTCCGGTGCGCTGGTCCGAGCGGCTGGACCCGTGGACCACCAGGGTCTCCCTGGAGAGCCCCGGGTGCTCTGGGCTCACCAGCTCTCCTCGGCCCTTGTGAGCAGGGACTCCGCCATCCGCCGGCTGGCCTCGTCCACCATCTCACCTCCCATCCTGCGGGCGCCCCCTGGACCTAGCTGAGCCAGCACGGCGCGGGCCCCCTCCACCTCCTCGCTGCTGGGTGTGAAGGTGCGATTGATCGTCTCCAACTGCGCCGGGTGGATCGCCCACTTTCCATCCACCCCCAGCGCCACGGCCCGTTCACAGGCGCGGGCCAGCCCCTCCGGGTCGTCCAGCACCGAGTAGGGGCCGTCCACCACCTGGAGCCCGCGGGCCCGGGCGGCGACCGCGATCCGGTAGAGGGGGTAGTGCCAGATGTCTCCCGGGTAGGCGGGGGCATCCCGTCCGATCGCCAGCGTTGGCATGCCCATGGCCGCGGCGAAGTCACCGGGCCCGAAGATCAGGGCGGAGAGACGGGGGGAGGCCCCCGCCAGCTCGCCCACCGCCTCGAGCCCCCTGGGGTCCTCGATCTGGATCTGGATCTCCACCCGGTGCCCTTGGGGCTCCAGCGCCGCCAGCAGCCGGTCCACGAAGGTGACCTCTGAGGGCTCCTGGACCTTGGGCACCACGACCGACGAGAGCTTCCGGGCGAGCCTGGGTACGACCTCCAGGAGGTCGTCCAGCGCCTCCCGGGTGCCCACCCGGTTGACCCGAACAGCCAGTCGGCGGCCGGCAAAGGGGTGCTGGAGCGCCAGCTCCGCCAGCCGGGTGCGGGCCGCCCGCTTCAACTCCGGGTCGGGTGGGACGGCATCCTCCAGGTCCAGGACGACCTCATCGGCAGGCACCGCCTGTGCCTTGGCCACCATGCGCTCGGAGTCGCCGGGCAGCACCAGGACTGAGCGCCGCCTCACCGGGGCCCCTCCGGACCCCCCAGCCCTCCGAGGCCCTCCGGCCCCAGCCGCTTCATCAGCTCCTCCATCAGGCCGCGGACCTCAGGGTCCTCCAGGAGCCGCTCCCGGAAGGCGTCCGCCGCCTGGCGGATGGCGGGATCGTCCATGAGCCGCTCCTGCATCTGGGTGAACTGGGAGAGCATGTCCTTGGCAGCCGCCTCCTGGGCCACCTGGAGGAGCACCGGCTGAGAGGCCGCGGCCACCACCGCCTCCAGCTGCTGGCGCACCATCTCCACCCCCTTGCAGCCCAGGCAGTCGCCCTGGAGCTGGCAGTGGCACAGCTGGCGCTTGAGCAGGTCCAGCTCGCGGTGCACCCCGCTGAGGTCTATCGGCTCAGCCATCGAGGGAAGCCTAACCGACTGTCAGTAGACCGGCTCCAGCGGCTTGCGCGCCCGCAGCAGCCCCTGCCAGTAGCGGTGGTAGAAGCGCCCCTCCCGCCACTGGGGACTGAGCTGCTCCCGCACCGCCTGGGGGGCCGTCTCGTAGTAGTCGAGTAGCCGCCGCCGCGTGGGGTCATCCACTCCGGCGCGCTCGAGCCAGGCCAGGACGTCGTTCTCCTGCTCTATCCGCTCCGCCAGCTCCACGGTGAATCCCAGCGCCTGCAGCAGCGCCCGCCACTCCTCCAGCTCACGGCTGCGGATGTGGGAAGGGTCGCGGCCCACCTCCACCACCTCCAGCCAGTCCCGCACCACCGGCGGTGGGGAGCAGTCGCTGACAGCCAGCGCTCCCCCGGGCACCAGCACCCGGTGGAACTCCGCCAGGGCAGGGATCAGGTGCCGGAAGTGGTGGGGCGCGGAGCGCACCAGGACCCGATCGAAGGAGGAGGAGGGGAACTCCAGCTGCTCGGCATCCCCCAGCACGAACTCCACGTTGCGAATCTCCCGCTCCGCCGCCTGTCCCCGGGCCTGCTGCAGCATCTCCGGCGTGAGGTCGAGCGCCACCACCTCACGGACCTGGGGGGCCGCCGCCAGGGCCACATGGCCCGCGCCGGTGGCGACGTCCAGGATCCGGTGGTTGGGCCGCAGCTCGGCCAGCTCCAGGAACCGGGCCAGAGCGACCGGGTCGGCGTGCGTGGTGCTGGTGCGGTAGGCCTGGGCGACGCGCGCGAACTGGGAGCGGCTGTCGGCCGGCCCGGGGTCCGGCCCCGCGGTCACAGGGGGTAGCCGGCCAGAAGGGTGTCCAGGGGGATCGGGTCCAGCTCCTTGGGGCCGCCCATGCGCACGTCGATCTCGGCGTCCAGGTCCTTGATCAGCTCACGCAGCGGGGTGAGGTCGCCCTCGGGGGCCTGGTTGCCGGTGTAGGCGCCGACCAGCCGGCCGTCGTCGAAGAGGGCGACACCCGTGCCCTGGTCGGAGGCCACCACCATGCCCCCGGAGGCCGAGTGCTTGCTGAGGTAGCTGCGCAGCCCGTCCAGGTTGACGAACATCGCCCCCAGCCCCCGGAAGTGCACGGGGGCGTGGAGCAGGAGCCCCAACCCGCGGGCGATCTCCCGGGGGTAGGTGATCACGTTGAGCACGTCCTGGCTGTTGGGAAAGTTGGGGAAGGCGACCCGGTTGGTGGTGGTGACCCGGCCCTGGGAGTCGGTGGCGACGGCCACCACGTACCCGTCGACCAGGACCACGTAGGTGTTGCGCCCTTCCGCGGCGGCGACGTGCAGCACCCCGGTGTGCCCCTCGCCGGCCAGGTGCCGCAGCAGCCTGGCCGGGTCGGTGAAGCCGGCTCGCAGGTTGCGGAAGAGGATCTCCCCCTCAGGGAGGGGGAACGCGCGGGCGTCCTCCACCAGGGCCACCGCTCCCACGTGGGCCGCGGGCTCCTCGGCGGGGTAGGTGAGGTACGCCGGCGCCGCCGGCGCCTCGGCCACCCAGGTGGTGGGCTCAGGCTCCACGGCGTACTCCTCGGCCGGGGCAACCTCCTCGTCGGGTACCTGCTCAGCAGGGGGCTCGTTAGCCTCCGGGGACTCCAGCTCCTCCGGAGCGGCCGCGGCCTCCTCCTCCACGAAGTGGGATTCCGTTACCTCGGCGAAGTGGGATTCCGTTACCTCGGCCTCGGTGGTGGCCTCCGTCTCACCACTTTGGGCTCCCCAGACGGGATCCTGGGTGGGGGAGGGCCAGGCGCTCTCCGGGGCGGCCTCCTGGTATTCGCCGCCGGGGAAGGCGACCACCTCCGGGCCCTGGGGGGATCCCCACGGTCCGTGGGGCTCCTCGGGCTCGGCGGGAAAGGCGGGAAAGGCCGACTCCCCAAGCGGGGTGGGGGTCCAGGCGGGCAGGTCCTGGCGCTCCGGCTCAGCCTCGAAGGAGAACGGGGACGGCTCGGCCGGCGGCTGATAGGAGGCCCATCCGGTCTCCTCGGCAGCGGGCTCCGAAGCCGCCTCCTCCGCCTCCTCGGCGGCGGGTTCCTCCTCCACACCCTCTCCCAGCTCTGGCGCGGATGGGATGGGCGGGAGCTCGTCCGCCCCGGCCAGCATCTGGTCGCTGCCTTCGACGGTGGCTTCGGAGGGCTCCGACTGGCCCTCCTCGGACCCGGGGGCCGGGTTCTCGTCGCGCTTGCGACCGAAGACCGGGTGGAAGATCTGCTGGTCAGGGACCCGCCAGACGCCGGGGGCTCCGGCCGGGACCAGCGCCGGCGCCAGCCGGCGGGAGGGTGGTGGCTCGATGAGCCGGCGCAGGGCGCCGGGAAGGGCGGTGCCGCCGGGGAGGCGGAGCCGGAGGGAGATCTTCATGGCATCAGCTCCGTGAGGGCTCAAGGGTCGGGTCGGAGAAAACCCGCCCCGCCCGCAGGCGATTCACCCGCGCAGTGTACGCAAGATCCGGTCGCCGCGATACCGACCGCTGAATACTCGGCTCAGGCCGGCTCGGGCGATGTCCAGCCTGGCCAGGTGCGCTGGTAGCCGTGCCTCTCCAGCCAGCGCTCGGGCCTGCGGACCTCACCCCAGCTGGGCAGCGCCTCAGGGCCGCTCCAGACTCGGCTGAGCGCCTCCTCCCCACCCCCCTCGCGCACCTGGCGGAGGAAGCGCTCCCCCTGCTGGTACTGCTGCAGCTTGAGCGCCACTCCGGAGACGATCAGGAGCAGCCGCTCCAGGGTGGTGGGCTGCTCCTGGCGGCGGTGGAAGGCGCCATCCAGGGTTTCGAAGTCGGCGAGGTGGCGCTGCCCCACCTCGCGCATGATGTAGTTGGCGTGGCCCTCCAAAAGGGCCATCACCGCCTGGATGCGGCCCACCGCAGCAAGCTGGGGCCGGAGCTGGCGGGCCGCCTGCACCAGCTCCTCCAGCCCCTTGGGCCCCTGGGCCCGCGGCAGGCGAGCCAGCTCGGCCACCAGTGAGGTGAGATGAGGCGCGAGCCAGGGATGGAGCTCGAACTGCCAGGCGTGGGTCAGCTCGTGAAGCATGAGCCAGCGGCGGAGCGAGTCCAGCGGCAGCTCCGCCCGCTCCTGGAAGTCCCTCACGTTGGGCTCCACCATGAGGAGGGCCGGGGTGGGGAGGGACGCCTGCTCCTCTCCTCCGAAGCTCAGCACCGGGTCGTACTGGCCCAGGACCCGGCGCCCGATGTAGCCGAGCAGGGTGCCGAGGTACAGGCTGGTCGGCAGCCGGAGCACCGGGCTGCTCCGAAAGCTGCCGGTCATCTGCTCCAGGGGCCCGATCACGCGCTGCATCATGGCCAGGTTCTGGTCGACGAAGCCACGCCGACCCACCACCCTCACCGCCCCGAAGGTGGCCGACTGGGCCCCGGTGCCGCAGGCCAGCGCCAAAAGGGGCACCAGCTCCTGAACCAGCGGCTGGTAGGTGTCGCCCACCTCCCGCACCAGGTCCAGCCGGTCCTCGCCCGCCCGGGAGTAGGCAGTGCGGCGCACAAGATCCCAGTCCAGCGCCCCCTCACCGCTCCCCTGCCGCCAGTGGTTGGCGGCCCGCTCCGCGGCGACCGCCGCGCCAGCCACCAGCGCCGACCACGCCAGCGCCGACCTGAGGTCCGCCATCCGCCGATCATAGGCCGGGGGCGGGCGGAACGGTCCGATGGAACGCCAGCTCCCTCCCCACACGCTCGTACCCGAGGTTGAGGTAGAGGGCGGCCAGGGCTGGGTCCTGGAAGCAGAGCACCGGGGTGAGGCCCGCGGAGAGCGCCGGAGCTGTGGCCGCCAGGACGGCGGAGGTGGCCGCCCCCCGGCGGCGTCGCTCCGGGTCGGTGGCCACCCCACCGACCTCGACCACCTGCCCGTAGCGCTTGGTCCAGCGCGCCGCCCCCACCACGCGGCCCTCCTCCTCAACCACCCAGGTGGGCTCGAGGCGGAGCCGAGCACGCCAGTCGGCCGCACTGTCCAGGCGCATCCAGCTGACGCCCTGGTAGATGCGGTGCAGGTCGGCGGCGTCCCGGAGGCGGGCGCGGCGAGCCGCGGGCAGGGGGCGGGCGGGCACCAGCAGGCTGGCCGCCACGGTGATCTCCCGGATGCTTCGGTCGAAGCCTCCGAGCTCACGCTCCACAAGGTGGTCCTCGAGAGCGGAGACACGCTCCAGATCGGGGAGGAGGCGCATCAGCAGCTCCCGGCCGGCCTCCCGGTCCGCCCGGAGCGGCGCCAGGAGCTGGAACCGGCCTCTGGGGGTGAACGCCACCGAGGTCAGCTCCCCCGAGGGTCCGAAGGCCCCCCAGAGAGGCGTCCGCTCCGAAGAGGACGCCTCCCAGCGGACCAGGGCGTCACCGAGGTGGAGCCCTGACCACCCCTGGGCCAGCAGGAACCTGGCAACCCGCTGGCGCTCCTCGGCGCCGAGCAGACGGCGAAGCCGCCCTGGCGCCCCTGACCGACCATCCATGATGAGAATGATGGCGGACCGGCGCCTGCCTGGCACTCCCCGAGGCCACCTGCTAGCACTCGACCGGCCAGAGTGCTAACATGGGCCCAGAGCCAAACCGATCGCTCTTGTGGGAACCTAGGAGGAGATCAGAAGTATGCCCAAGCAGTTGCTGTTCGACACAGAGGCCCGGGCCGCGCTCAAGCGGGGGGCCGACAAGGTGGCGGACGCCGTCCGCATCACCATCGGGCCCAAGGGCCGCAATGTCGTGCTGGACAAGAAGTTCGGCAGCCCGACCATCACCAACGACGGGGTGACCATCGCCAAGGAGATCGAGCTGGAGGACCCCTTCGAGAACATGGGCGCCCAGCTGGTCAAGGAGGTCGCCAGCAAGACCAACGACATCGCCGGTGACGGCACCACCACGGCGACGGTCCTGGCCTCGGCGATGATCAACGAGGGGCTCCGCCACGTCGCCGCCGGCGCCAACCCGGTGCAGGTGAAGGCGGGGATCCAGAAGGCCGTGGACGTGGTCGTCGAGGAGATCAAGAAGCACTCCGTGCCGATCAGCGAGCGGGAGAAGATCGCGCAGGTGGCGTCCATCTCCGCCGCCGACCCCCAGATTGGGGAGACCGTGGCCGAGGCCATGGAGAAGGTCGGCAAGGACGGGGTGATCACGGTGGAGGAGTCCAAGGGGATCGCCACCGAGCTCGACCTGGTCGAGGGGATGCAGTTCGACAAGGGCTACATCAGCCCTTACATGGTGACCAACACCCAGTCCATGGAGGCGGTGCTCGAGGAGCCCTACATCCTGGTCACCGACCGGAAGATCTCGGCGATCGCCGACCTGCTCCCGGTGGTGGAGAAGATCCACCAGAGCGGCAAGCCGCTGGTGGTGGTGGCCGAGGACGTGGACGGCGAGGCGCTGGCCAC
>JAJYWQ010000059.1:0-2088 GCA_021791415.1 bacterium
AGGAGGTCTCGTCGGGGCCCAGGCAGGCGTCGCAGGCCCCACAGGTGATCACGGCGTGGGCCACAGCGGAAGCCCCCAGAGGAAGCGCGCCTTCGGTGTCCGGCCCGTACGCCTCCACCCTCCCGGCCACGTCGCAGCCCAGGATCCGGGGCAGGCTCTGGGGCGGCGCGCCCACCCCCTTCAGCGTCCAGAGGTCGTGGTGGTTGAGCGAGACGGCCTCGGTGCGCAGCAGCGCCCAGCCGGGGCCCGGCTCCGGCCGCGGCCTGTCCCCCACCTCGAGATTGGCCAGGGGCTTTTCGCCGCCCACTCTGCGCGCGTAGGCGGCTAGCATCCGCGAGCCTCAGAGCCCCACATCTCCTCCCGAGTCTAACCTGGCGGGGCCCGGGGGGAGCAGCGCTCGCCCGAGTTAGGGGCGCTACGCTTGCGGCGTTCACTCGGGATCGGCATATGCTGGACGGGCTGTGGCCGTAGCCCTGCTCCGCCCCCGCCGCCCGCGCCGCACCTACGAGGGGATGCCCTCGGTCAGCCCGGTGATCATCGACTCCCTCCGCCAGCGGATGGAGCGGGTGGCCCGGCGGATGGCGATCGAGATGGCCCGGACGATCCCCCTCGCCGAGGGTGTGGCCGGTGGCTCCGCCTTCTCCAGCGAGGTGCTGGCGGCCTGTCGAGAGGGGGTGGCGACCCTCCTCTCCCTCTGGGCGGAATCCCGCCCCCCCTCGGACCCGGAGCTGCAGCAGCTCTCGCGCATGGGCGGACGGCTCGCCACGACCGGGGTGCCCCTGGACGCCATCCTGCGGGCGTACCGAGTGGCCGCCCTGGTCATCTGGCAGCACGTGATCGAGTTGGTGCGCAACCATCCGGAGATCGACGCCCAGTCGGTTCTGACCGCTGTGGGCCCCCTCTTCGACTACCTGGACAGCATCAGCGCCGCGGTGAGCACCAGCTACCTGGAGACGCGCGAACGCGCCCGGAGGGAGCAGGACCGGCAGTACGACCAGTTCTTCGCAGAGGTGATCCAGGGGACGGCCGACCAGGAGGCGCTGGCCCGGGCCGCGGCCGGCGGCACGGTGCTCAACTTCCCCTACCAGGTGGTGGTGGTCGGGGCCGAGGACACCAGCGCGGAAGCTTCGGTTGCCACCTCGTGGATGCCGCTGGGAGCCCATGTCGCGCTGTACCAGTCCACCTTGGTGGCGCTGGTCCCGACCTCTGTGCGGATCGCCACCCTGCGCCGGTCGCTTCGCACCGCCACCGGAGCCGAGCAGCTGCCCTGGAGGATCGCCCGGGGCCCCGTGGCCCAGGACCTCGCCGAGGTTCCGCAGGCGGTGCGGGCGGCCCGCGATGCCCTCGCCGTGGGGGCCATCTTGCAGCCCGAGGAGGTGGTGCACGACTGGAGCCGGCTCCACCCGTACCTCGGATGGCTCCACGACCTCCCCGGACTGGAAGGCTTCGTTGCCGCCAGCCTCGGCCCTCTTTTGCAGCGGGAGTCCCGCCGCCGTCCTCCCCTGCGCCAGACCCTGGAGGTGGTGCTCTCGGCGGGGGGGCTAAGTGAGGCCGCCCGGGAGCTGCATGTCCACCGCCACACCCTCCTGTACCGACTAGAGCGGATCCGCGAGCTGGTCGGGGACTGGAAGGACCCCGACGACCGCCTCCGCCTCGAGCTGGCTCTGCGCGGCTACCGGATCCTGCAGGGGATCTCGGAACCGGGGGCGGAGGCGCCGGGCGTCACCGGCGCCCCGGGTGGTGGCGGTCGGGAGCGGACGGCAACGGCGGGATGAGGTCGCCGTCCACCAGCGAGGTGACGGGCCTCGCCGTCATCGGGTGGCTGGGGGCAGCGGATATCGCCCATTTCTTGTGGCGCCGGCGACGCTCACTTTTGAGTAAGTCCCCGGGTCGTGCGGCGGGCTCGATCGGCGGCCTGGGGATGTGGCTGGCCATGGGCGCCGCCGCCAGCGCCTCTCCGCGCGGTGGCCCAACGAGAATGCTGGCACGAGCGTGCGGGGTGGGGAACCTCGTCCTGTACGCCATCCATCTCCGGGTGGGAAAGGGGCGGCTGCGGGCCCTGCCGGGAGCCGTGCTGGGCGCCGCCGC
>JAJYWQ010000059.1:2188-4778 GCA_021791415.1 bacterium
GGCGCCGCCGCGCGCCGCTCCTTCTGGCCGCGAAGTAAGACGTCAGCCGCCCACCCCGGCTCGGACCGTGACCTCCGGCTGGCAGAGCACCTCGAAGTTGAGGGAACGGGCGATGAAGCAGCGGCGGTGCGCCTCGCGGTGCAGCTCCAGCGCCATGTCGAGGTCGGCCGGGGTCACCAGCTCAACCCGGGGGTGCAAGGTCACTCGGCGGAACTCCCCGCTCCCATCCGGGCGCTCTGTCATCTCGCCGACGGCCTGGTCCGTGTAGGCGGTCACGGAGAGTCCCGCCGTGGCGCAGAGGTGGAGGTACCAGAGCATGTGGCAGGCGCTGACGGCCGCGACCAAGAGGTCCTCCGGGGAGTACCGGGACGGGTCGCCCCGAAAGGCGGGATCGGAGGACCCCAGGATCGGCGGCCGGTTGGGCGCGCGCACCTCGTGGTCCCGATCGTAGGAGGTGTAGGAAGTGGTTCCCGAGCCGGTGTTCCCGGTCCAGGTGACCGTGGCCTGATACTCATGGATCCGCACGGCAGCAACCTACCAGCGCCGAGGTCGGGGATGGGGCTCTCGCCCCATCTGGTGTCGAGAGTGACCCCCGGCGGGCCCCCTGTCAGGTGCTGGGGCCGACGGCCCAGTAGGACTCGGGGAGGACTTGTGCACGCTTCCGGTGGAAGTCTGCACACTCGGGGAGATCTCGCGGGCCCACCCAAGGTGCGACCTAGTGGCGACTACCGCGGCGTGCCCCAAGGGGCGCGGGCCGGCACCGCCGCCGACCTTCCCGGCGGCTTCGCCTTCCTTGGAACTCAGTCAACCGAGCTTGGAACTGACTGGGGAACGGGCTCCCTACCCGCACGGGGAGTCGAACCCCGGTTACCACCTTGAAAGGGTGATGTCCTGACCGCTAGACGATGCGGGCGCCAAGGGGATGTTGCCTATACTCGCAGGGTGGCCGAGACAAGGACCGGGCGCCGTCGGCCCGACCCCAGCAGATCGACTCCTGAGACCAACGCGCCAGACGCCGCCAAGAGTGGCCCCGCAGCCCTGCGGGCCAGGTACCCCAACCTGGGCACCGAGGGAGTGGCGGTGAGTAGTGATGCCCGAGCCGATGTGACCTTCCGGACCTCACGGATGGAGGGCTGGATCGTGGCAGGTGCCCTGCTCCTGGCCAGCTGCCTGTCGATGGGCATCTACCTGGTCGTCCTGCACCATTGAGCGAGGGGCCGGCGTCCCTGTCCACGCCCAGCTCGCTACCTGGCCGGCGACGCCTGCGCTTCGCGCCCAGCCCGACCGGCGCCCTGCACATCGGCAACGTGCGCACGGCCCTCTTCAACTACTGCCTGGCTGGCCCCGAGGGACGCTTTTTGCTGCGGATTGAGGATACCGACCGGGAGCGTTACCGCCCGGAGTCCGTCCTCGAGTACCAGGCGGAGCTGCGCTGGTTGGGCCTTCTGTGGGACGAGGGGCCCGACGTGGGCGGGCCGTGCGCCCCCTACGTGGAGTCTGAGCGGCTGCCGCTGTACCGGAAGGCCGCCGACCAGCTGATGTCCGCGGGGGACGCCTACCCCTGCTTCTGCAGCCGGGAGCGGCTCGAGGAGCTCCGGGCCGCGCAGCGGGCGAGCGGTCTTCCCACCCGGTATGACCGCCGCTGCCTGCACCTGAGCTCGGACGAGGTGTCTGAGTTGCGCTCTGAGGGGCTGCCCGAGGTCGTCCGGCTGCGGATGCCGGAGGGCGAGTCCGCATGGGAGGACCTCGTCCTCGGGCCCCAGCGCTTCGACAACGCCGAGATCGACGACCAGGTGCTCCTCAAGTCCGACGGGTACCCCACCTACCACCTCGCCCACGTGGTCGACGACCACCTCATGGGGGTGACCCACGTGGTGCGGGCGGTGGAGTGGCTCCCGTCCACTCCCAAGCACCTGGTGCTCTACAGGGCGCTGGGGTGGAGCCCGCCCGAACTGGCCCACGTACCTCTGGTGCTCGGCCCTGATCGCCAGAAGCTGGCCAAGCGCCACGGGGCGGCCGCGGTCTCGGAGTACCGGGAGATGGGCTACCTCCCCGAGGCGCTGGTCAACTTCCTGGCCTTCCTGGGATGGTCCCCGGGAACCGAGGAGGAGGTCTTCACCCTCTCTGAGCTTCGTACCAGGATGACCTTCGAACGGCTCCAGTCCAGCCCGGCGGTCTTCGATGGGCAGCGGCTCGACTACCTGAACGGTGTCTGGATCCGCCGGCTGAGCCCCGGCGAGTTGGGCCGGAGACTTAAGCCGTTCCTGCCCCAGGCGTCGGCGGAGCAACTGGAGCCCATAGCAGAGATGGTGCAGGAGCGGGTACGGAGGCTTGACGAGGTGCCTGGCCTGGTGGCCTTCGCCTGGACCGACCCGGAGCCGAGCGCCAGCATTCTTCAAGGGTCACTCTCCGCAAGCGCCGCACATGACTTCCTCGAGAGCGCCCTGCCACTCTTCCAGCGCGGCCCCGGTGGCCTCATGGACGCGCTCCGTGCCCTGGCCAGCTCGGCGGCGGCTGGCTCCCCGGTTGGAGCCAAGGCCGAGGTCCGTCGTCTGATGCGGGTGGTGCGGATCGCCCTGACCGGGCAGGA
>JAJYWQ010000038.1 GCA_021791415.1 bacterium
GAGGTCGCCGACCAGCTGGTGGAGACCCAGGAGGCGGCCCGGCGCTGGCTGGAGGGCCGGGCCCACCCCTGATGCTGGAGCTGGACGAGCTCTTGGAGGCGCTCTCGAGCGTCCGACCCGTGGTCTTGTCCCGGGGGCCTCGGGAGTTCTCGGCAATCGGCCACGACAGCCGCAATCTCAAGGGCGGGGAGCTGTTCGCGGCTCTCCGGAGCGCTACCGGGGATGGCCACGCCTATGCGGGGGACGCGGTCCGCCGCGGGGCCTTGGGCCTCCTTGTGGACCGGCCTGGCGAGGAGCTGGGGTTGCCTGCCACCACCGAGCTGACCGAGATCATGGTTCCCGACGTCCGGGAGGCGCTGGAGGCGTTCGGCCAGTGGCGGCTGCGCGCGCGCAGGACTGTGGTGGTGGCCGGCAGCCTGGGCAAGAGCACAGCGCAGGCCTGCCTGGTGGCCGCCTGGGGGAGGGCCTCCGGAGCGGCGGTCGTGGCCAATGGGGATCGCAACGACTCTCTGGGGATCCCCCTCGCCCTCTCCGAGGCCCGGGGCCCGCGATCCGGCCCCGCGGTGATCGAGGCGGTGGCCGACGGGTCGCTGGAGGAGCGGCGGCTCGCCCGGATGGTCCGGCCGGAGCTGGTCTGCCTCACCTCGCTCGACGACGCCAGGAGCCTCTACTGGAGCTCGACGCGGGCGCTGGCGGCGCAGCTGGCGCGCATGTGGGCCTCGGGAGCCAGGCTGGTCGCGCCCCTGGCCTCGGCCCCCCTGCTGGGCCGCTGGGGATCCGGGGCGGTGTGCTTCGGGCCGCTGGGCAGCGGGGCCGAGGTCGAGGTCGGGGCGGAGGGGAAGGGCCCGTCCTGGCCCGACCGCTGGGCCTGCCGGGTACGCGCCCGCGGGCGTTCGTGGGACGTGCTGACAGCCCTCCATCCCCGTCTCGCTGAGGTGGGATTCGGGGTCGCCGTGGGGTGCCTTTTGGCCCTCGGAGAGGACCTCGAGCGCGGGGTGGAGGGTCTGACGCAGGTGTCTCCCCTCGCCGGCCGGCTCCGTCTCCTGGCCACCAAGGGGTCAGGTTGGCTGCTGGATGACTCCTTCGACATGTCCCCGGCATCGCTGGACCTGGCCGGGTCGGCGCTGAGCCGCCTCCAACCACCACGCCTGGCGCTGATCGGCAGAGGGCGCGAGGGCGGCAGACTGCCGAGGTGGAAGTTCGCCGAGGTTGCCGGGGTAGTCCCGTCCACGGCACCGGACTGGGAAGGGGGGATCGGCCTCCGGAGTGCCGAGGACCGCGCCCGCCGGGTCCTGGAGGTAGGCGGGAGCGTGTTGATCAAGGGGCCGGCGGGCTCCAGGATGGAGCGGCTGGTGGCGGCGCTGGGGCCTCCGGGGACCCCGGTGGTGCGCCCCGAGCCAGGTCGGGAGCCAGTGCGCTTCCGGTCACCGCGGCGGCCTACCTGGGTGGAGATTGACCTCGCAGCCTTGGCCGAGAACGTCAGGGAGGTGGTCTCCGAGCTGGAAGGGGTGCAGCTCATGGCGGTGGTCAAGGCGGACGCCTATGGTCACGGGGCGGTCCAGGTGGCCCGTACGGCCCTCGCCTCCGGGGCGTCATGGGTGGCCACGGCGACCCTCGCCGAGGCGGCGGAGTTGCGGGATTCGGGCGTCACCTCCCCCTGCCTGGTGCTGGGGTACACCCCGCCGGACCAGGTGGAGCTGGCGGTGCGGATGGGGTTGACAATCACCGCGTTCGATCGCGAGGTGCTGGAGGCCCTTGCCGCCGCCGGAGGCCGGGTCGGCAGGCGGGTGGCCGCCCATCTGAAGGTCGACACCGGGATGAGCCGTCTCGGGGTCGCCCCGGAGGGGGTGCGCCAGCTCATCGACTTCGCCGCCGACGCCGTGGACCTCGAGGGAATCTACACCCACCTGCGCAAGGGGGAGGACCCGGCCGCATCCGAGGTCCAGCTGCGGCGCTTCCACAGGGCTCTGGAGGCCGCCCAGGGCGGGGCGTTCCGGGTCCGCCACGTCGCCAGCTCGTCCGGTTGGGTCACCCGGCCGGACGCCCGCTTCGACATGGTGCGGCTGGGCGGTGAGCTCCTGGGGCTGCGGACCGCGGACGGGCGTCGCCGCCGGCCGGTGCTGGCCTTCAAGACCACCGTCGCCCAGGTGCGCTGGGTGGAGGAGGGAGCGTACGTGGGCTACGGGGACCGCTTCCGGGCCGGCCGGCGCACCCGGATCGCGACCATCCCGGTGGGGTACGGCGACGGCTTCCGGAGAGGTCCAGCCACCTGGGGGTCAGTACTGATCCGCGGGCAGGAGCAGCCCCTGGCCGGGGACGTATGCATGGACATGGCCATGGTGGACGTGACAGCGGACTCGCAGGTGGCTCGGGGCGATGAGGTGGTCCTGATCGGAAGGCAGCAGGGTGCGGAGCTGACGGTCGAGCATGTCGCGGACCGCCTGCAGGTCCTCAATTACGAGCTGGTGACCCAGATACTCCCCAGGGTCCCGCGGGAGCCACGCTGGGGGGATTGATCTCACCTCCGCCTAGAATGGGGCAGTGACCGTGGGCGATCCGGGGGAGGAGACGGCGCTCGGACCGGGGCCGCTGCGCGCCCGCCTGAGGGCTTCCCGGCTCTATGTGGTCACCGATGATCTCACCCCCCTGGAGAAGGTGCCGGAGCTGGTCCGGGAAGCGGTGGCGGGGGGCGCCGACCTCGTGCAGCTGCGTCGCAAGCGTGAGCCCTGGGCAGAGCTGGTGGAGCTGGCCCGGTCTCTGCAGGAGTGCTGCCGCCGGGGCGGAGCGATCTTCCTGGTCAACGACCACGTCGACCTGGCGCTGGCGGCCCAGGCGGACGGGGTGCACCTCGGTCAGGGAGACGCCACCGTCCAGGAGGCCAGGGAGCGGCTCGGGGAACGGCCTTTGATCGGCCTCTCCACGCACACCCCCGAGCAGGCCCTGAAGGCACAGCTGCTTCCCCTCGACTACATCGCCGCCGGGCCGGTGCGGGCGACCCCGACCAAGCCCGACAGCGTCGAGGTGGGGTTCCAGCAGGTCACGGCCGCCGCGCTGGTCTCCCGGGTTCCGGTGGTGGCCATCGGGGGACTCGACGAGGGGGCCTCGGCCATCGAGGCTGGAGCCGACATGGTCGCCGTGGTGCGTGCCGTCTGCGCGGCTCCAGCCCCTCGGCTGGCCGCTTCCAGGCTGCGCCAGGAGGCTGCGGGGGCGACGTCATGGCGCTGGATCCAGTTGAACGGAGAGCCCCGCAAGTCACCGCCAGGGGAGACGGTGCTGCAGCTCTTGGCCCGCCTGGGGGTGGAGCCGCCCGGGGTCGCGGTCGAGGTCGATGGGCGCATTGTCCCTCAAGAGCGCCTGGCAAACGAGCCGGTTGCCGAGGGGGCCGTGGTCGAGGTGGTGCACTTCGTGGGAGGAGGGTGAGGTGGAAGAAGGGGACAGGCTGCACCTGGGGTCAGCCACGCTGGGCTCGCGCCTCATCCACGGGACCGGGAAGTTTCCCTCGGCGGAGCTGCTGGCCCAGTCGATTGCCGCCTCCGAGGCGGAGATGATCACTCTCGCCGTCCGCCGCCTCCACCTCGATGGCGATCGTAGGTCGGAGCTGGAGGGGCTGGACCTCAAGCGGTATCACCTCCTTCCCAACACGGCAGGTGCCCGCTCATCTGAGGAGGCCATCCGCCTCGCGCATCTGGCTCGAGCTGCGGGGCTCTCGGACTTCATCAAGGTGGAGGTGGTGGGGCACGAGGCCACCCTCTTGCCGGACCCGCTGGCCACCTTCGAGGCCACCTCCAGGCTGGTCGCGGAGGGGTTCACGGTGCTTCCATACACCAGCGACGACGTGGCGCTGGCGCTGCGGCTGGCTGAGGCGGGGGCGGCCGCGGTGATGCCCGGTGCGGCGCCCATAGGCTCCACGCTGGGGGTGCTGAATCCCCACAACATCCGTCTCATCATCCAGGAGTGCCCAGTGCCGGTGATCGTGGATGCCGGGCTCGGCTCGCCGTCGGACGCGCTCCGGGTCATGGAGTGGGGCGCGGCCGGAGTCCTGGTGAACACCGGGATTGCCCGTGCCAAGGATCCTGTGGGGATGGCCCGGGCCTTCGCGGCTGCGGTGGAGATTGGGCGCCTGGCCCACCGGGCCGGCCTGGCGGGGGAGACCGGCGAGGCGCGCCACGGTTACGGCGCGAGCTCTCCCACGGCGGGCATGCCGCTTGGCTGAACAGCGCACCTCCCGCCCTCGGCCGGAGCAGCGGGGATGGGCGCCAGTGGACGGCCGCCGTCTCAGCGCCCTGGGGGAGACGAGCCTGCTGGCGGCACTTGTGGGGCTGGCCGCAGCGGATGGGAGGCTGGCGGTCGGGCCCGGCGATGACGCCGCGGTGTGGGAGCTCGGGGGACGCGCTCTGGCCATCACAACGGACTCGCTGGTGGAGCGGGTTGACTTCCTCCGCTCCTTCCAGACACCCTGGGAGGTGGGGCTCAAGGCCTGGGGCGCCGCGGCCTCGGATCTGGCGGCGATGGGCTTTAGAGCCGATTTCGGGGTGGTCTGCCTCATCTGTTCTCCCGACACCTTCGAAGGCACGGTTCTGGACATCCAGGAAGGGATGCTGGATGCGGCCAGCCGGGATGGGGCCCTGCTCGCCGGGGGGGACGTCAGCTCCACGGATGGCCCGCTTACCATCGCGGTGACGGTTCTGGGAAGCGGTCCCCCCGGGGGGGCGGTGCGCCTGGGTGGCGCCCAGCCCGGCGACTTGGTGGCGGTGACCGGGCGTCTGGGCGGAGCGGCGGCCGCCCTCCACCTCCTGGAGGGTGGGAGGGTCCCCCCGGAGCCGTGGCGCCGTCGCCTGGTGGCTCCAGTTCCGCGGCTGGCCGAGGGTCAACGGCTGCGGACCGCTGGCGCCCACGCCATGACCGATCTGAGTGACGGGCTGTTGGTCGACGCGGCGCGGGTGGCGAGGGCCAGCTCCTGCGGTTTGGAGCTCTGGGCCGACCACCTGCCGCTGGAGAGCGAGATGGAGCACTTCTTCCCCGGCGAGTCCGTCCAGCTGGCGGCCGCGGGAGGCGAGGACTACGAGCTCCTCGCCTGCCTCCCTGGGCCGGTGGCGCTGGCCCTTGCTTCATCCTCGGGTGGCACCGGCATCTCCGTTGTCGGGCGTGTGTCCGAGGAGGAAGGAGTGCGCCTGCTTGAGCGCCCCGAAGGGCCGGAGGTGGCGCTGCCCTCGCAGGGCTTCCGGCACTTCTAGAGGCCGTCATGGAAGAGATCCAGCTGTTCTCCGACGGTCCCGAGGAGACCCGAGCGGTGGGAGCCCGCCTGGGCAACTGGCTGCGTCCTGGCGACTGCCTGGCCCTCATGGGTCAGCTCGGGGCTGGCAAGACGACCCTGGTCCAGGGAATCGTGGCCGGGGCGGGGGGGGACCAGGACGTCCGCAGCCCCACCTTCCTTCTTCACGCCATCCACCCAGGAAGGGTGACCATCCACCACCTGGACCTGTACCGCCTGCCGGACGGAGTCGACCTCGTCTCCCTCGGGCTGGACGAGCACCTGGAGGAAGGGGCCGCGGTGGTGGAGTGGGGCGAGCGGGCGAGCCCGGGCTGGTATACGGGCGAGGTGGAGATCGCCATCCTGGGGGAGCTCCGCCGCCGGATTCTGCTGCGCCTGCCTGGGGAGCGCGCCGAGGAGTTCGGAGGTGGCTGAGCTCGTGCTGGACACCTCGGTCCGGGGCGCGGGGCTGGTCATCCTCTCTGAGAGAGGCACGGTGATGGGGCTTCGGGAGGTGGCCGGGGGTGCCGCCTCGCTCCAGGAGGGGCTCCGCGACCTCCTCGCTGCGGTCGCCGCTCCGGTGTCGTCGGTGCTGGTGGCCCGCGGTCCCGGGTCCTACATCGGAGTCCGGTCGGGGCTGGCGGCCGGGCTCGGGTTCGCCCAGGGCAGAGGCATACCGATCCACTTGGTCGGCAGTCTGCGTGTGGTGGCCGAGACCGTCGACCCGCTGGGGGCGCGGGCGCTGGTCCTGCGCAGCGCCGGGCGGGGCGGCGTTCTCGGCCAGCTGTTCGCGGCTTCGGACCGGGGCTGGACGGCGGAAGGGCCCAGCCGGCTGCTCAGCCGTGACCAGGACATCCCTCCATCCTGGCTGGACGGCGCGGGGATCGTCGACCCGGACGGCGTGATGCCGGCCGGTGCCGACGGGCGGCGACTGCCCCCGGCCCGCAGCTTGGACCGGGCTCTGGCTCGCCTCGGCGCCGCCGCGGAGGGGCCCGGGGTGCCGTACGATCAGGTCAGCGCCGATTACGCGGTCCGAGTGGGAGCCGAGCGGTGATCCTCATATCCCAGCGCCTGCGGCTGGCCCCGATGCAGATCCAGGACATCCCCGAGGTCCGGGCGATTGAGATCGACGTCTTCCCGTCTCCCTGGCCCGGGAACGCGTACCACCGAGAGCTGACCGGCAACCGCTCGGCCCACTACCAGTGCCTCTGGAGGGAGGATCAGATCGCCGCCTACGGTGGCCTCTGGGTGGTGGGAGAGGAGGCTCATGTGACCACCATCGGAGTTCGCCGCTCGGAGCAGGGGCGCGGTGTGGGGCGGACGATGTTCTGCGCGCTGGTGAACCGGGCCTACGAGCTGGGCGCGAACTTCATCAGCCTGGAGGTACGCCCCAGCAACGAGGTGGCCATTCACTTGTACGACAGCTTCGGCTTCCGGATCCTGGGCCGGCGGCGGGGCTACTACACCGACAACGGGGAGGACGCCCTCGTCATGTGGTCCGACCTCATCCATGCCCCGCGGTTCAAGGCCCACTTCCTGCATGTCGCGGGGTCGCTCGAGGCCGAGGGGCTGGGCCCGCTCCCGGATCCGGGGTGGCCCGGCCGGTGAGACTGCTGGCGATCGAGACCTCCTGCGACGAGACCGCGGCGGCCGTCGTCGAGTCGGACTGGACAGTCCGCTCGTCGGTGGTGGCGTCGCAGGCTCAGGCCCACGCCCGTTACGGCGGGGTGGTGCCGGAGTTGGCCGCCCGGATGCACCTGGAGCGGCTCGGGGGGGTGGTCGAGCAGGCGCTGGAGCCCATCGCCGGTGGCCTCCGGGGGGTGGACGGGATCGCGGTGACCAGGGGGCCGGGCCTGGTCGGCTGCCTGGCCGTGGGGGTGAGCTACGCCCAGGGGCTCGCCCTGGCCACCGGTCTCCCCCTGGTGGGGGTGAACCACATGACCGGGCACGTGCTGGCGGCCAAGCTCGCCGAGCCCGATCTGGAGCCACCCTTCGTGGCCCTGGTGGTCAGCGGAGGGCACACCGACCTCATCCACTACCGGGCTGACGATGACGTGGCCCTGATGGGTGCTACCCGCGACGACGCGGCCGGAGAGGCCTTCGACAAGGTGGCGCGGATGCTGGGGCTGGCCTATCCCGGAGGGCCGGAGATAGACCGCGTAGCACGCTCCGGTGACCCCGGCCGGTACCGCCTGCCGCGGCCCCTCTTGCCCGACTTCAACTTCTCCTTCAGCGGGCTGAAGACGGCGGTCCTCTACCTGCTGCGCGGGCTGGACCCCACGGATCCCAAGGTGGTGGCGGACGTGGCGGCTGGCTTCCGCCTCGCTGTGGTGGAGACGCTGGTGGCCCAGTTGGAAGCGGCGGCGGAGAGTGCCGGGGCCTCCCAGGTGGTGGTGGCGGGGGGAGTCGCCAGCAACGGCCTGCTGCGGGAAACGGTGCGGGAGCGCTTCGCCAAGGTGGCCAGGGTGGTGATCCCCGCCCCCTCCCTGTGCACCGACAACGCCGCCATGATCGGGGCCGCCGGCCTGGTCCGCTCCGGCCGGCGGGGTTTCGACCGGGGGCCGCTGGACGCCGAGCCGGGGCTCCGGGCATACGCAGCCTGAACTCCGATTGACGCCGGGTCCCTTCCCGCCTAAGCTCGGCCCAGGGTCCGTGGGATGGGAGGTGCCAGGGTGACTCAGAGACCGGGCCGGGAGAGTCCGCCCAACCTGGTGGACTACGAGGCGGAGGTGGCGGCTCCACCTCCCGTGGTGCCGGAGCGCTTCAACTACGTGCTGGACATCCTGGAGGCCCGGGCCGCCGCTCGACCCGATGAGCTGGCGCTCCTATCCCTGGGACCGGCCGGCGAGGTGGTGGGCGAACACTCCTTCGCCGACCTGGCGTCCGCCAGCCGGAGGGTGGCTCATGCCCTGAGGGCGCTGGGGATTGGCCATGGAGATCGGGTGTTCGTGCTCCTGCCCCGCATCCCCGAGTGGTATTTCGCAGTCCTGGGGGCGATCCGGGTGGGGGCGGTGCCGATGCCGGCCACGGTCCAGCTCACCCCCAGGGACATCGCCTACCGGGTGAGCCGGGCCGAGGCGGTGGCGGCCATCTGCGACAGCCAGCAGGCTCCCAAGCTGGACGAGGTGGCCGACCTCATGCCCTCGCTCAGGGCGCGGATCGTGGTGGGGCGGCCCGAGGGGGATGGCTGGGCGTCGCTGGGGTCCCTCATGGAGCGGGCGGCGGACGCCCCCTCAGCGGCCGATCCGACGGCGGCTTCGGACCCCATGCTCCTCTACTTCACCTCAGGGACCGTGGCCCACCCCAAGATGGTGCTGCACACCCAGGCCAGCTACGGGCTTGGCCACCGCGCCACCGCCCGCTACTGGCAGGACCTGCGCCCGGGCGACCTCCACTGGACCATCTCCGACACCGGGTGGGCCAAGGCGGCCTGGGGCAAGCTGTTCGGGCAGTGGGCGGAGGGAGCGGCCGTTGTCCAGATGAACATGGGCAAGCCCGACCCGGACCTGCTGCTGGACGTGATCTCCCGCTACGGGATCACCACCTTCTGCGCCCCGCCCACCATCTACCGCTCGCTGGTTCTCGCCGACCTCACCCGTCCTGACCTCTCCCGGCTGCGACACTGCGTGGCGGCCGGGGAGCCTCTGAACCCGGAGGTCATCCGCCAGTGGCGGGAGGGTGTGGGCCTGCCCATCTACGACGGGTACGGTCAGACCGAGACGGTGAACGTGGTGGCCAACTTCCGCTGCCTCCCCATCCGGCCCGGCTCCATGGGCAAGCCAGTTCCCGGGTATCAGGTGGACGTGGTCGATGACTTCGGCGAGGTGCTCGGGGTGGGGGAGGAGGGGAACATAGCCGTCCGGGCGGCTCCGCGCCGTCCACTGGGGCTCTTCGCCGGCTACTACCGTGATCCCGAGGCCACGGCCGCCTCCTTCCGCGGTGACTGGTACCTGACCGGTGACCGGGGCCGCAGGGACGAGGACGGGTACCTCTGGTTCGAGAGCCGGGCCGACGACGTCATCACCTCCTCCGCCTACCGGATAGGGCCCTTCGAGGTGGAGTCGGCCCTGGTGGAGCATCCGGCTGTGGCCGAGGCGGCCGTGGTCGGCAAGCCAGATCCGATGCGCACCCAGATCGTCACCGCGTTCGTGATCCTGGCCCCGGGACACCAGGCCTCGGAGGAGCTGGCTCGGGAGCTACAGGAGCACGTGCGCCGGGTCACCGCACCCTACAAATACCCCCGGGAGATCCACTTCGTCTCCGAGCTCCCCAAGACGGTCAGCGGCAAGATCCGGCGCACCGAGCTGAGGGAGCGGCTTCAGACCGGGTCCGGGATCTGAGCTTGCGGGCGGCTGGGGCGATCCGGCTCACATCCCGGCCGGAGTGTGGGCGGCACTGGACTGCTCTGATCCCAGTTCGGGTGTCCGGCTGGCAAGCCGGAGGCAGGGGCAGCCACTTAACACGTCCTTAACCTGCGCCTGGCAACAATCGATTCAGCCCTTGCTCAAGAGCACAAACGCCAGGGAGGGTCGGATTCCAGATGTCGAAAGACACGATCAGCAGGGGTGTGGTCGACGCCCTCAACGAGGCGCCCATGGGACGCTTCCACATGCGCGTGCTGTTCACCGCGGGGATGGGCTTCTTCACCGACGCCTACGACCTGTTCATCATCGGGGTCGCCCTGGCGCTGATCAAGGTGGAGTACCACCCGTCTCCCTTCGTCATCGGATTGGTGGGCAGCACCGCCCTGATCGCGGCTTTGATCGGGGCCACCGTGTTCGGGCGGATAGCTGACGTCTTCGGCCGCAAGGCGGTCTACGGGCTGGAGGCCGCCCTGATGGCTGTGGCCGCGGTGGGCAGCGCCCTCTCGCCCAACCTGGTCTGGCTGATCGCCTGGCGCTTTGTCCTGGGGATCGGCATCGGCGGCGACTACCCGGTCAGCGCCGTGATCATGAGCGAGTACTCCAACCGCAAGAACCGCGGGCGGCTGGTGAGCATGGTGTTCTCGATGCAGGCACTGGGTCTGATCATGGGGCCGGTCGTGGCCCTGGTGATCCTGGCCCTGGGCGTCAACCATGACTTGGCGTGGAGGCTCATGCTGGGGCTGGGCGCCGTGCCCGCCCTGGGGGTGATCTATCTGCGCCGCAAGATGCCGGAGTCGCCCCGCTTCATGGCCAGGGTGCAGGGGCGAGACAGGGACGCGGCCGCCGCCTTGAGCTCGTACACCCATGACCAGCTGCGGGCGGATGCGGGGACGGTCGAGCCGCGGGTGCGGCTTTCTCTCCGGCAGTTCGTCTCCAACCCTCGCTACCTGCTGCTGCTGGTGGGGACGGCAGGCAGCTGGTTCATGCTCGACTACACCTTTTACGGCAACAGCATCTCCTCCCCGCTGATCCTGAAGGCGCTGGCTCCCCACGCCACCCTCATCCAGGACACCGCGATGACCCTGCTGGTCTTCTGCCTGTTCGCCCTTCCCGGGTACATCTTCGCCTTCCTGGCGATAGACCGGATTGGGCACAGGAAGCTGCAGTTCATGGGGTTCGCCGGGATGGCGGTGGCCTTTCTCCTGATCGCCGTGGTGCCGGGGATAGTGAAGGAGGTAGCCCCATTCGTGGTGCTCTACGGGATCAGCTACTTCTTCACCGAGTTCGGGCCCAACACGACCACCTTCGTGCTGCCCTCCGAGCTCTATCCTGTCTCCGCCCGCACCACCGGGCATGGCATCTCCGCCGGCACTGGCAAGGTGGGGGCATTCATAGGCACCTTCACCTTCCCTGTGGTGCTCAGCACCCTGGGCCTGTCCGGGGTGATGCTGATCGCCACCTCCACCGCGGTGATGGGGATCCTGATCACCTTCCTGCTGCCCGAGCCCAGTGGCAAGACTTTGGAGGACGCCAGCAGCGAGGACCTCTTGGCGGCGCCCGCAGCCCTGCAGGCGGTCAACGTCTAACCCCCGACTGGCCGTGGTCCGGTCGGCGCCCAGCGCTGCCGTTGGGGCCGGAACCGCGTCGGACCCGCACGTGCCACTTGCCAGCTCTCTGCCTGGAGGTGCTAAACTCTTAGCACTCGGTACGGTTGAGTGCTAATCAGAGGAGGAGGTCGAAATGAGCCTCAAGCTACGCCCGCTGGCAGATCGCGTCGTCGTCAAGCCCTTGGAGCGCGAGGAGACCACCAAGAGTGGGATCGTGCTTCCGGACACTGCCAAGGAGAAGCCCCAGGAGGGGCTGATCGAGGCCGTTGGGAACGGCAAGTACAACGAGCAGACGGGTCAGCGGGTGGAACTGGACGTCAAGGTTGGGGACCGGGTGATCTACGCGAAGTACGCCGGGTCTGAGATCAAGATCGATGACCAGGAATACCTCATCCTGTCCGAGCGTGACGTCCTGGCGGTGGTCTCGCCCAACGGCAAGGCCTGAGGCCCGGCGCCGCGGCCCCCGAGGGGGCCGCGGCCCTCGCGAGTGAAGCATGGAGGCGTGACCCTTGACAGCCAAGCAGCTTAAGTTCGACGACGCCGCCCGCGAGGCCCTGCTCCGAGGCGCAGCTCAGGCGGCCCAGGTGGTACGGCCCACCCTCGGCCCGAGGGGCCGGGCAGCGGTGCTGGACCGCAAGTACGGCAGCCCGCAGGTCAGCAACGACGGGGCGACGATCCTGCGTGACCTGGAGCTTGCCGACCACTTCGAGAACATGGGGGCGCAGCTGCTGGCGGAGGCATCCAAGCGCACCAACGACCGGGCGGGCGATGGCACGACGACCGCCGCCGTGCTGGCTGAGGCCATGCTCCGCGAGGGGCTGCACAACCTCCAGTCGGGGGCTTCCGCGATGGCCCTCAAGCGTGGCATGGACCAGGGAGTGGACGCCGTCCTTCGGGAGCTGGACCGCCTCAGCCGGCCGCTCGAGGGGCGCGCGGACACCGAGAGGGTGGCGACGGTCTCCAGCGGAAGCCACGAGATCGGGGCCATGATCGCCGATGCCATGGAGAAGGTGACGGCCAACGGCGTGATCACCGTCGAGGAGGGCTCCGGCCTGGAGACGGAGATCGAGGTCGTGGAGGGGATGCAGTTCGACAGGGGCTGGGTATCTCCCTATCTGGTGACCGACCAGAAGAGCATGGAGGCGGTTGTGGACAACGCCCTGATCCTCATCACCACGAAGAAGATCTCCGCGGTCAAGGACCTGCTCCCGGCGCTGGAGCTGGCGGTGAACGCGGCCCGCCCCCTTTTGCTGGTGTCCGAGGACCTCGAGGGTGAGGCGCTGGCAACCCTCGTGGTCAACCGGATGCGGGGGACGGTGAGCGCCTGCGCGGTCAAGGCGCCGGGCTTCGGAGACCGCCGGACGGCGATGCTCCAGGACCTGGCGGTGCTAACCGGGGCCGAGCTGATCTCGGACGATCTCGGGCTCACCCTGGAGGGGGTGACCGCGGGCCAGCTGGGCAGCGCCCGCAGGGTGGTCGTCACCAAGGACGACACGACGGTGGTGGACGGCGGGGGAGCGTCCGCCTCCGTGCAGGAGCGGGTGCGGGAGATCGACCGCCAGATTGAGGAGACGGACTCCGACTGGGACCGGGAGAAGCTCCAGGAACGCAAGGCCCGTCTGGTCGGGGGTGTGGCGGTGATCCGGGTGGGGGCAGCCACCGAGACCGCCCTCAAGGAGCGCAAGGAGAGGGTGGAGGACGCCCTGGAAGCCACCCGGGCGGCGGTCGAGGAGGGGGTCCTGCCCGGCGGTGGGCGCAGCCTTCTGGCCTGCCGGCGCGTCCTCGATGGCTTGGGCGGCGACGACGATGAGCGGGCCGGCGTCTCGGTCATCCGCCGGGCGCTGGAGCAGCCACTTCGCCAGCTGGCGACCAACGCCGGAATGGAGGGCGGGACGGTCGTCGAGAAGGTGGCCGCCATGGGGCCGACCGAGGGGGTGGACGTGGAGACCCTTCGCTTCGGTGACCTCCTGGAGATGGGGATCATGGACCCGGCCAAGGTGGTCAAAACCAGCCTGGAAAGTGCCAGTTCGGTGGCGGGCATGCTGCTCACCACCCAGGTGCTGGTGGCCGACCAGCCCGAGCCTCCCGCCCCAGCGCCGATGGGAGGTGACCCCGGGATGGGTGGCATGGGTGGAATGGGTGGCATGGACGGGATGGACGGCATGGACGACATGGACTTCTGAGGCCCCGCAGGCCGCAGAATGTCGCCATGCCCCAGACCCGCCATCTGAGCGCCGCCGCCTGCCAGTACGCACCAGCGGTCGGCGATCTCCCCGGCAACCGCATCCTTGCCGAACGCTGGATACGGCGGGCTGCAGCGGAGGGGGCGAGGCTGATCGTGCTGCCCGAGCTGGCCGCCTCCGGATACACCTTCCGCAGCCGGGAGGAGGCGGCCGCCTCCTCCGAGGGTCGGGACGGGCCGACAGTGTCTGGCTGGGTGGAACTTTGCCGGGAGCTCGATGTGTATTTGGTGGCCGGGTTCGCCGAGGCCGACGGAGGTCGGCGGTTCAATTCCGCTGCGGTGGTGGGGCCCTCCGGGCTGCTGGGGGTGTACCGCAAGGCCCACCTCTTCAACGATGAGAAGAGCTTCTTCGAGCCCGGCGACTCGGGATTCCTGGTCTTCGATGTTGGCCCCTGCCGCCTCGGTGTGCTGATCTGCTACGACCTCTGGTTCCCCGAGGCCGCCCGGGTGCTCACCCTGCGAGGCGCGGAGGTGGTGGCGGTCCCGACCAACTGGGTCGCCAACTTCCGCAGTCCCGCTGTGGACGGGAGAGGCTGGACGATGGGCGACTACGCCAGCGTGGGGGTGGCCACGCAGAACCAGGTCTTCGTGGTCGCCGCCGATCGGATAGGTTCGGAGCGCGGGGTGGACTTCGTCGGCTGCAGTTGCGCCGTGGCTCCCAACGGCGCGATGCTGGCCGGCCCGGCCGCCCCAGCAGACGAACAGCTGCTGGTGGTCGAGTTGGACCTCGGGTGGGTGGCCCGGGCGAGGCAGCGGACCCCGCGCAACCACACCCTGGAGGACCGTCGGCCGGAGCTCTACGCGCCCCTCCTCGACGGGCGGGGGGAGTGACCCCAGGAAAGATCGCCGGAGAGGTGGTCGCCGCCGAGTTGCTGGCGGGGCTGAACCCGGCCCAGGCGGAGGCGGTTACGGCTCCGGACGTGCCCTTGCTGGTGCTCGCCGGTGCCGGCTCCGGCAAGACGCGGGTCCTCACCCACCGCGTGGCCTACCTGGTGGCCACCCATCGAGCCCAACCCCAGCGGGTTCTGGCCGTGACCTTCACCAACAAGGCGGCGCGGGAGATGCGCTCGCGCCTCGGCGTGCTCCTCGGGGGCGGGGTCGAGGGGATGTGGCTCGGCACCTTCCATGCCATGGGGGCACGCATGCTGCGACAGCGTGGGGAGCTGGCCGGGGTGCCCAGGGACTTCGTCATCTACGACGAGGGCGACCGCGCCGCGGTGATGAAGGAGGCCATGGCCCAGGCCGGCGTGGACGAGAAGCGCTTCAGCCTGGCCTCCATCTCCGGAGAGATCTCGCGGGCCAAGAACGACCTCCGGGGGCCGGAGGAGTTCGGCGCTTCGGCCCGAGGGTTCGTGGAGTCCCAGGCGGCTCGCGTCTACCCTCGCTACCAGGCCCTGCTGGAGACCAACCGGGCCCTCGACTTCGACGACCTCCTGCTCAAGGTGGTTCGGATGCTGGAGTCATCGGCGGAGGCGCTGGAGCGCTACCGCGACCGCTTCCGCCATGTGCTGGTGGACGAGTACCAGGACACCAACCGGGCCCAGTACCGCATCCTGCGCCTTCTGGTGGGGGAGCATCGCCGGGTCACGGTGGTCGGAGACCCCGACCAATCGGTGTACAGCTGGCGGGGAGCCGACCTCCGCAACATCCTGGAGTTCCAGCGAGACTACCCCGACGCTCTGGTGGTGCCGCTGGAGCAGAACTACCGCAGCACCGCCGCCATCCTCAGGGCTGCGGGGGCGGTGATCCGGGAGAACACCCAGCGGCTGGACAAGGGCCTTTGGACCGCCGGACCGGAGGGGGACCCGGTTCGGGTTGGCCAGTTCTACGACGAGCGGGAGGAGGCATCGGCGGTGGCAGCCGAGGCAGGCCGGCTCAACGCGTCTGGGGAGCTCGCCTGGGGAGAGGCAGCGGTCCTCTACCGGACCAACGCCCAGTCGCGGGCCCTTGAGGAGGTCCTCCTGCGGGAGGGGATCCCCTACCGGCTCATCGGTGGCCTTCGCTTCTACCAGCGCAAGGAGGTGAAGGACGTCCTGGCCTACCTGCGGCTTTTGGCCAACCCATCGGACCGGGTGGCCTTCGAGCGGGTGATCAACGTGCCCCGGCGGGGCGTGGGAGCGCAGTCCATCGCCCAGGTTCGCGACCTCCTCCAGGGGGGCGGTGGCCGGCTCGAGGCGGTGCTGGAGATACCCGAGCTGGCCGGGCTCCGCGGGGCCGCGGCCCAAGGTCTGCGCCGTTTCCACGACCTCCTGGCAGATCTCCACGACTACTCGTCCCAGTGGCCCCTGGTCCAGCTGCTGGACCGCCTTCTGGAGCGAAGTGGGTACCGGCAGCTGGTGCGCGACGGCACCCCCGAGGGAGAGGAGCGCTGGGCCAACCTCACCGAGCTCCGAGGGCTGGCGGCCGAGCTTGGTGACGACCCGGCGGCCGCCACCCTGCCCGCCTTCCTGGAGCAGCTGGCGCTGGCCGGTGACGTGGACCAGATGGATGATTCGGCCTCCGGGGCCATCACCCTGATCACACTGCACCAGGTGAAGGGGCTCGAATTCCCGGTGGTGTTCGTGACCGGGGTGGAGGAGGGCCTTCTGCCCCACGTCCGCTCGCTGGACTCCGAGGCCAGCCTGGAGGAGGAGCGCCGGCTGCTCTACGTCGGGATGACCAGGGCCCGGGAGCGGCTCTACCTCAGCCACTGCTTCCAACGCCACCTCTACGGCAGCCCTCGAGGAGCCACCCCCTCCCGCTTCCTCAGGCCCCTCAGCGCGCTCGAGGGGACCTCGGGCTGGGGTTCCCCGGGCTCGTTCGTGGCGCCGCCGGCGACCCGGGGCCAGCCGCTGGTCCTGACCAGGGCGCGAGAGGCGATCCTCCGCGAGGTGACCAAGGCGGCCCCGGCGGTGGTGTCCGGCCCCCGATACGCCGCCGGAGACCGCGTGGAGCACCAGCGCTTCGGCCGTGGGGTGATCAGGGTGAGCGAGATGACCCCGGGGGGGGAGGAGGTGGTCATCGACTTCGAGACCGCCGGAAGGCGCCGGTTCGCCGTCAGCGACGCGGTGCTGCGGAAGCTGGCCTGATGGCCTCGCCACCCCGGGAGGCCAGGGCGCGGGCCGCGCAGCTGCGCGAGGAGCTGGCGCGCCACAACTACCTCTACTACGTGCTCGACGCCCCGGCGGTGACGGACGCGGAATACGACCTCCTGATGCGGGAGCTGCTCGAGCTGGAGGAGCGCTTCCCGACCCTCCGGACCAAGGATTCCCCCACCCAGCGGGTGGGGGCGGTGGGGACCACTCCGTTCCGCAAGGTCCGCCACCGCACCCCCATGCGCTCGCTCCAGAACGCGGTGTCCGAGGCCGAGGTGCAGCAGTTCCGCCGGCGGCTGGAGGTGGCGCTGGGCCAGGCCCCGGACCTGCTTGCCGAGCTCAAGATGGACGGGCTGGCGGTGAGCCTCACCTACAACCTCGGGGAGCTGGTCCAGGCGGCCACCAGGGGGGACGGGGAGACCGGGGAGGAGATCACGGCCAACGTCCGCACCATCCCCGGGATTCCCGTGCGGTTCGAGGTGGAATCCGACGGGGTTGCCGAGCGGCTGGAGATTCGCGGCGAGGTCTACATGCCCAAGGCCGTCCTGGCCGAGCTCAATCGCGGGCGCTCGGCTCAGGGGCTGGAGCTGCACTCCAACTGCCGGAACGCTGCCGCGGGAAGCCTGCGGCAGCTAGACCCAGAGGTCACGCGGGCCCGGGGGCTGGCCGCCTACTTCTACGCCTGCGACCCCCCACCGTCCGGGGTGGTCACCCAGCATCAGCTGCTGGACTGGCTGGAGGCCCGGGGCTTCCCCGTCAACGCCAACCGGCAGCTGCTGGCGGGCGGCGAAGGGGTGATGGAGCTGCTGGCCAGCTGGCAGGGACGGCGGGCCGAGCTGCCCTACGAGATCGATGGGGTGGTCCTGAAGGTGGACAGCCTGCAGTGGCAGGGCGAGCTGGGGTCCGACAGCCGGGCTCCGCGCTGGGCGGTGGCATACAAGTTCCCCCCGGAGGAACGCGAGACCCGGGTCCTCACCATCGAGGTGAGCATCGGGCGGACGGGCGCGGCCACCCCGGTGGCGGTGCTCGAGCCGGTCGAGGTGGCGGGATCCACGGTCAGCCACGTCACCCTGCACAACGAGGACCAGGTCCGGCGCAAGGACGTCCGGGTGGGAGACACGGTGGTGGTGCGCAAGGCCGGCGATGTGATTCCCGAGGTGGTGCGGGTGGAGCTGGAGCGCCGGCCCCCGGACAGCCAGCGTTTCGAGATGCCCACCAGCTGCCCGGCCTGCGGGGCCCCGCTGGTGCGCGAGGCGGGCGAGGTTGTGACCCGCTGCCTCAATCCCCTCTGTCCCGCTCAGCGGCTGGCCACCCTGCTCCACTTCGTGAGCCGGGACGCTCTCAACATCGACCGCCTGGGCCCAGCCATCCTCCAGGAGCTGCTGGGGCGAGGTCTGATCTCCAGCCCAGCGGACCTCTTCCGGCTGACACCTGAGCAGCTGCAGGAGCTGCCCGGGCTGGCTCGCAAGTCGGCGCGCCAGCTCACCGATGCCCTGAACGCCCGCCGCCGCCCCAAGTTGGGGGCGTTCCTGTACGCGCTGGGGATCCCCCATGTGGGCAGGCGCACTGCCGAGCTGCTGGCGGAGCACTTCGGCACCCTGCCCCGCCTGGTGGCCGCCGGGCCGGATGAGCTGGCCGCGATCTCCGGAGTGGGGCCGGTGCTGGCGGCGGCCATCACCTCCTATCTCTCCAGTGACGGAACGCGGACCCTTCTGGCCCAGCTGGCGGAGGTTGGGGTGGATCCGCAGGCGGAGTCCAGCGGCGGCGGGCCCTGGCGCGGGCGCACCGTGGTCGTGACCGGGACCCTGCCCGGGTTCACCCGGGCCGAAGCCGAGGGCGCCATCCGTGGGCTCGGAGGCTCAGCCGCCAGCAGCGTGTCGCGGAAGACCACCGCCGTCGTCGCCGGCGAGGGTGCCGGCTCCAAGCTGGCGGCGGCCCAGCGGCTCGGAGTACCGGTCCTGGACGCCGGTCAGTTCCGGCGCTGGCTGGATCATCCCGAGGAGGGCCCAGAGTCTCTCTGATCCCCCTGGCCGCCGCCGGCGAGCGACGCCAGCCGGACCATCTCCGACTCGATGCTGGCGCAGTCCTGGGCCAGTTGGGCCCAGCCGGGGCCGAGGGTGGCCATGGCGGCACCAGCGGCGCCGAGCAGCGTGGCGGCATCCCGCAGAGCCAACCTCGCGGCCGCGTTCTCCACCCGGGACACCAGCTGGTCCGGGGGCAGGTCGAGGTCGGCGGCCAGCCCCCGCATCAGCGCGCCCCAGCGATCGCGGGCATGTTCCAGCCGCTGGGCCGACTCGGCCACCTCGGCCTGGGCCTTCCTGCTGGCCCGCCGCGCCCCGGAGATGGGCTCGGCCAGCTGAACCGCGTCGGCTCCCAGTCGCCCCGGAGAGTCCAGGAGTATCCGGGCCGACCGCGCGGCGGCGAACGCCGCCACGGCGGCCTCCAGTGCGGCGGCGGCCAGGGCGTCGCGGTCGGGGTGCGGGGTGCCGGGTGAGTTCGCCACCTGTTCCTATAATCGCCTAGTGGTGGGAGCTGATCGCAGAGACGGTGCAGGGGGTCTCGACCTGGCCTTGGTCGCCCACCTCAGCAGGCTGGCGCGGCTGGGCCTCACCGATGCGGAGATGGAGGCCATCCTTCCCCAGCTCCGAGCCATCCTTGCGGCGGTTGACCGCCTCCAGGAGGCCGACGTCAGCGGGGTGGATGCCACCGCCCAGATCGGGGGCCTGTACGACGTGATGCGGGATGACCAGGTGGATCCCGGCCTGACCGCCGAGGAGGCGCTGGCCAACGCGCCCAGCCACGAGGCCGGTCTCCTGCGGGTGCCCGCAATCCAGTGAGCCTCCTCGACCTCTCCATCTCCGAGCTCGGCCGAGGACTGCGAGCCCGGGAGTTCTCCTCCGTGGAGCTGGCGGGGGAGGCGCTGGGCCGGGCCGAATCCCTCGATGGCAGGTTGGGATCCTTCCTGCGCACCACCCCGGAGCTGGCCCTCGAGCAGGCTCGCGCCGCCGACCGGCGGTTGGCGGATGAGGCCGATCCCCCCGCGCTTTGCGGCATCCCCATCGGCCACAAGGACGTCCTCTGCACCAGGGGGGTCGAGACTACCGCCGGTAGCCGGATCCTGGAGGGGTTCCGTCCCCCGTATGACGCCACCGTGGTGGCCCGGCTGGCCCGAGACGGGGCGGTCGTGGTGGGCAAGATGAACTGTGACGAGTTCGCCATGGGCAGCTCCAATGAAAACTCCGGCTTTCAGCCAACGGTGAACCCCTGGGACGAGGAGAGGGTGCCGGGCGGGAGCAGCGGGGGCTCGGCGGCGGCGGTCGCCGCCCGTCTGACCGTGGCCGCTTTGGGGACCGACACAGGTGGGTCGGTCCGGCTCCCCGCCTCCTTCTGTGGGGTGGTGGGGGTCAAGCCCAGCTACGGGCGGGTGAGCCGCTACGGTGTCATCGCCTTCGCCAGCTCCCTGGACCAGGTCGGCCCACTGGCCAAGACGGTTGAGGATGCCCAACTCGTCCTGAGCTGCATCGCCGGTCCCGACAGGCGTGACAGCACCACCTCGCCTGCCCCGGTCAGTGACCTCGCGGGGGCGCTCAGGGAGGGGGTGCGCGGACTTCGCCTCGGCATCCCTCGCGAGTACGTGGAGGCGGGTCTCGAGGATGGGATCAAGGCGGTGTTCGAGAGCGCCTGCCGCTGGCTGGAGGCGGAGGGGGCGGAGCTGGTGGAGGTCTCTCTCCCCAGCACCGAGTACGCCCTGGCAGCCTACTACGTGATCGCCCCGGCGGAGGTGAGCAGCAACCTCGCCCGGATGGACGGGATCCGCTTCGGGCCCGGGGAGCCCCAGGCTCCCAGCCTCCTGGAGGCGTACGAGCTGGCGCGCAACCGTGGGTTCGGCCCGGAGGTGCGCCGCCGGGTGGCGCTGGGGACCTTCGTCCTCAGCAGCGGGTACTACGACGCCTACTACCTGAGGGCTCAGAAGGTCCGCACCCTGGTGGCCCAGGACTTCTCCCGGGTCTTTGAGAGGGTGGACGCCCTCATATCCCCGACGGCCCCCACCCCTGCCTTCAGGTTGGGCGAGCGCACCCACGACCCGCTGGCGATGTACGCCACAGACGCGCTCACCCTCCCGGCCAACCTTGCCGGGATCTCCGGCCTCTCGGTGCCGGCCGGGTTCACCGCCGGGCTGCCGGTGGGCGTGCAGGTGCTCGGGCCCTACCTCGGAGAGGCCATGTGCCTTCGGGTCGGCGCGGCCGTGGAGCGGGCCGCCGACGTCTGGCGCCGGGTTCCGGCCGGTTTCGATGGCTGAGCTGCAGGCGGTCATCGGGCTGGAGGTCCACGCCCAGCTGCTCACCCGCAGCAAGATGTTCTGCGGGTGCCGCGCCGAGTACCTCGGGCTGCCGCCCAACAGCAACACCTGTCCCACCTGCCTCGGCCTGCCTGGGGCCCTCCCGGTGATCAATCGACGGGCCGTGGAGATGACAATCCAGACCGCCCTGGCCCTGGGTTGCCGGATTCCCGAGTTCAGCAAGTTCGACCGCAAGAACTACTTCTACCCGGATCTGCCCAAGGGCTACCAGATCTCCCAGTACGATCTGCCGCTCTCGCTGGGCGGTCACCTGGAGTTCGAGGTGGACGGTGAGCGGCGGTCCTGCGGGATCACCCGTGTCCACCTGGAGGAAGACGCGGGCACACTGCACCACGCCGGCGAGATCCACACCGCCAAGTTCTCCTTGGTCGACCTCAACCGCGCCGGGGTGCCGCTGATGGAGATAGTCGGCGAGCCCGACCTACGGAGCCCGAGGGAGGCGCCCCAGTACCTTCGGGCGCTGCGTCAGCTCCTCCTTCACCTCGGGGTCAATGACGGCAACATGGAGCAGGGCAGCCTGCGCTGCGACGCCAACATCTCCCTCCGTCCCCGGGGTCAGCGGGAGCTCGGGGTCAAGGTCGAGGTCAAGAACATGAACTCCTTCCGCAGCTTGGAGGCCGCTCTGGAGTTCGAGGTGCGGCGGCAGTCCGCGGTCATCGAGTCGGGGGGCACGGTGCACCAGGAGACCCGCGGTTGGAGCGAGGTCGAGCAGGCGACCGTCTCCCAGCGCAGCAAGGAGGAAGCCCAGGACTATCGCTACTTCCCCGAGCCGGACCTCCCCCCCCTGCAGGTCTCCCGCGACCTCGTGGAGCGGCTCCGAGGCGCCCTTCCCGAGCCGCCACTGCGTCTCCGCGACCGCCTCCGGGACCAGCATCAGCTGGGTGAGGAGCAGGCCGCCCTGATCACCGAGCGACCTCAGGACGCTGCCTACTTCGAGGCCATGGTCGCGGCGGGGGCACCACCCAGGTCGGCGGCCAACTGGCAGCTGGGCCCGCTGCAGGCCCTCTGCAAGGACGCCAAGCTGGACATCGAGCACTCGCCGGTCCCCGCCGTCGAGCTGGCGGCGCTGGTGCGGATGGTGGAGGCGGGGGAGGTCAGCGGCACCACCGGGCGGGAGGTACTGGTGGAGGCTTTCGCCATGGGTCGGTCGCCGGTGGACCTCATCCGGGAGCGCGGCCTGATCCAGGTGAGTGATGCCGCCCAGATGCAGGCCTGGGTCGATGGGGCCATCCTGCAGCTGCCCAAGGCGGCAGCGGACTTCCGGTCGGGCAACGACCGGGCGCTCGGCCCCCTCGTGGGGGCGGTCCGCAAGGCTTCGGGAGGGGTTGCCAACCCTGACCTCGCTTCCCGGCTGCTCCGGGAGCGGCTGGGGCGGGGAGGGGGATGAGCCGGCTCCTGGCTGAGGACCGGGCGCCAGTCGCGGTGGGCGAGTGCCTGGAGCTGCGCTGCGAGCGCATCGTCCACCTCGGACGCGGGCTGGCGCACCACCGCGGACAGGTGGTGTTTCTGTTCGGAGCGGTGCCTGGCGAGCTGGTGCGGGCCAGGGTCACCGAACGGAGACCGTCCTACCTCAGGGCCGACGTGGAGGAGGTGCTCGCCCCCGCGCCGGGCCGGGTTGATCCCCCGTGCCCGCTGTTCGGCGAATGCGGCGGCTGCCAGCTCCAGCACCTGGAGTATCCCCAGCAGCTGGCCGTCAAGCGCGAGGTGCTGCTGGCGGAGCTTCGGGCCCGTGGGCTGGAGCCACCAGGAGAGTTGGAGGTGCTGGGGGCCGCCTCCCCGTACGGCTACCGCTGGCGGGGGGAGTTCCACCGCGGGCCCGACGGCACCCTCGGCTTCAAGAGCCGAAGTGGCTACCAGACCGTGCCGGTCTTTCGCTGCGCCATCCACGCCGACGAGATCAACTCGGCCCTCAGGAGCGTGGGCGCCGCCCTGGCGGACGAGGCTCCGACGGTGCAGACGGTCTCCATCACAAGGGTGGAGGAGGGCCTGCTGCTCCAGACCCGGCCCGATGTCCACGCCGGTCCCAGGGTGGCGCTGGCCGCGGCTGGGCCCGGCATCCCTCTGCTCGGTACCGAGTCCGGTTCTCTGCCCTACGGGGGCAGGAGCTTCCGCGTGACGGCATCCTCGTTCATCCAGCTGAACCAGCGCACCCTTCCTCAGCTCTACGAGACGGTGGTCGGCTGGCTGGCCGACGAGGTGGCCGGGAAGCTCGTGGTGGACGCCTACGCCGGCACCGGGGTGCTCAGCGTCCGCCTGGTGGACCTGGGTGCCCAGGTGGTGGCGGTGGAGTCCGGGGCTGCCGCCGCCCGGCTGGCCGCCCTCCATGCCGAGATGTACGCCGGCGGGCGAATGGTGGTCCGGCGCGGGGACGTCGAGGCCGTGCTGCCGGAGCTCTCCGGCTGCCACGCGATAGTGCTTGACCCTCCACGCAGCGGCCTGTCCCCGGGGGTGCGGGGGTGGCTGGGACTTGCCGGCCCTCCGGTCATGGTGTACCTCAGCTGCGACGTCGCGGCCCTGGGCAGGGACCTGGAGACGCTATGCCGTCTGGGACCGTACCGGCTGGAACGGCTGCGGCTGGTGGACATGTTTCCCCAGACCTACCACTTCGAGGTGGCCGTGCTCCTGAGGCGATGGTGAGCGCTGGGAGGCCAGCCCTGGGGGTCCGGCATGGCTGAGCTGGAGTTCGTGCATCTCCACACCCACTCCGAATACTCGCTCCTGGACGGGGCCGCCCGGCTGCGGGCCATGGCGGAGCGGGCGGCGGAGCTGGGACAGAAGGCGATCGCCCTGACCGACCATGGGGTGCTCTCGGGGGCGCTGGAGTTCCACCGGGCGGCGCTGGCCGCCGGCGTTCGGCCCATCATCGGTTGCGAGGTGTACGTGGCCGCTCGCTCCCGGCTGCAGCGGGAGGGGCGGGCCGACCGCGACCCCTCACACCTCATCCTGCTGGCCCGGGATGACGCCGGCTACCACAACCTCATGCGCGTGGTCAGCGAGGCCCACCTGGAGGGCTTCTACTACAAGCCGCGCATCGACCGAGAACTCCTGGCGGCGCACCACGAGGGTCTGGTGGCCCTCTCCGGGTGTGTGGGCGGGGAGATCCCTCAGCGCATCCTGGCCGGCGACATCAAGGGCGCCGAGGCCCTCTGCCGGGAGTACTCCGAGATCCTGGGGCCGGACTGCTTCTACCTGGAGCTGCAGAACCATGGCATGGAGGAGGAGGCGGCGGTTCGCGGGGGGTTGCTGGAGATAGCCCGCACCACCGGGCTCCCACTGGTGGCCACCAACGACAGCCACTACGTCCATCCGGATGACGCGGTGGCCCACGACGTGCTTCTCTGCATCCAGACGGGGAGCCGGGTCGAGGACCCCAAGCGGCTGCGCTTCGCCGGCCCCCACTTCTACCTGACGTCGGCCGAGGAGATGGCGGCCAAGTTCCCAGACTGCCTGGAGGCCGTGTCCAACTCCGCCTCTTTGGCGGAGCGCTGCTCCTTCGAGCCGGTGCTGCACCAGCCGCTTCTGCCCCGTTACGACACCGGGCCCGAGCTGGACTCTGACGGCTTCCTCCGCCAGGTCGCCGAGCGGGGCCTCGCCGCCCGAGTGGGTGAGCCGGTTCCCGCCCAGTACCGGGAGCGCTTGGACTACGAGCTGGGGGTGATCGCCAAGACCGGCTTCGCCGCCTACTTCCTCATCGTCTGGGATTTCACCCGGGCGGGGCGGGAAGAGGGGGTGAAGATCGGCCCGGGAAGGGGATCGGCGGCTGGAAGCCTGGTCAGCTACTCCCTCGGGATCACGTCGCTTGACCCCCTGCGCTACGGGCTCACCTTCGAAAGGTTCCTCAACCTGGAGCGGGTGTCCATGCCGGACATCGACATCGACTTCGACGTGACCGGCCGTGGCCGGGTCATCGACTACGTCACCCGGAAGTACGGGTCGGATCGGGTGGCCCAGATCATCACCTTCGGCACCATGGCGGCCCGGGCCGCCATCCGCGACGTGGGCCGGGTCCAGGGAGTGCCGTTGCCGGATGTGGACCGGCTTGCCAAGCTGGTCCCCCTCCGCCCGGGGATGACACTCGAGGCCGCGCTGGAGGAGTCCAGGGAGCTGAGGGCGCTCTACGAGGGTGAGGGTTGGGCGGCCAAGCTGATCGACACCGCGCGGCGGCTGGAGGGCATCGCCCGGAACGCCGGCACCCACGCCGGCGGGGTGGTGATCGGGCCCGGGCCGCTGGTGGACTACGTGCCCCTGCAGCGGGGCACCACCAACCGGGAGTCGGTGGTCACCCAGTTCGACATGAACGGCGTGCAGGAGCTCGGCCTGCTGAAGATGGACTTCCTTGGGCTGGAGAACCTCACAGTGCTGGAGGAGACCCTGGACCACGTCGAGAAGAGCACGGGGGCCCGTCCGGACCTGGACTCCCTGCCGCTGGACGACCAGCCCACCTACGACCTCCTCACCAGGGGAGACACCATTGGGGTGTTCCAGCTGGAGGGCGAAGGGGGCCGCCGGGTTCTGATGGAGATGCGGCCCCGGTCCATCGAGGACCTGGCGGCCGCGAACGCCCTCAACCGGCCCGGGCCGATCGAGGGCGGGGTCATCGACATGTACATGCGGCGGCGGCGCGGGGATGAGCCGATCACCTACATGCTCCCGGCGCTGGAGCCCATCCTCCGCGAGACCCATGGGGTCATCCTCTACCAGGACCAGGTGATGCAGATCGCCTCGGCGGTGGCGGGTTTCTCCCTGGGGGAGGCCGACCTGCTGCGCGCGGCCATGGGGAAGAAGGACAAGGCCAAGATGGCGGCCCAGCGCGACCGATTCGTGGCCGGGGCGATGACCAACGGGGTGGAGGAGTCCCTGGCGGGGGCTCTCTTCGACTATATCGACCGCTTCGCCGGGTACGGCTTCAACAAGGCCCACGCGGTGGCCTACGGGCTGATCGGCTACCAGACCGCCTACTTCAAGGCCAATCACCCTCTCGAGTACATGTGCGCTCTGCTCAACAGCCGGGCGGGGGACCTGGATCGGGTGAAGCGGGTGATCCTGGACGCGAGGGCGAGGCAGATCGAGGTCCTCCCTCCCGACGTGAACCGCTCCCAACCAGCCTTCAGCATCTGGGCAGGGGGCGAGTCGGCGCAGGGGCGGGAGGCGGGCGTCATCCTCTACGGCCTGCAGCAGGTGAAGAACGTCGGTGAGGGGGCGGCGCGGGCTGTGGTGGCGGCGCGGGAGGAAGGAGGGCCGTTCCGCTCCCTGCTGGACCTTTGCCGCCGGGTGCGGGGCCGGGACCTCAACCGCCGGGTTCTGGAAGCCCTGATTCGAGCGGGGGCCTGTGATGCGCTGGGGGACCGGGGCTGGCTCCTGGTGGAGCTGGATGGGGCGATGCGGGAGGCCGAGCGCTCGGCCCGCGATGTGGAGGCGGGTCAGATCTCCCTCTTCGACGATGGCGCCGCTGCCGAGGACGAGGTGGCCAGTCCTGCCCGGGGACCACTCTCCCCTGAGGAGGAGCGCGAGCGGCTGGCGTGGGAGCGGGAGCTGCTCGGGATGTACCTCAGTCGCCACCCCCTCTCCCAGTTGGGCGACCGTCTGCGCGACTGCACCGATGCCGACCTGGACGAGCTGGCCCACCTGCCGGGGAAGGTGGTTCAGGTGGGAGGAGCCCTGCGGGAGTGCCGCCGGGTTCAGAGCCGGAAGGGGGAACCGATGGCCTTCGGGGTGCTCGAGGATCTCACCGGCACCTGTGAGCTGATCGTCTTTCCCAAGGTCTTCGCCGCCGCTGAGGCGCTGCTCCATCCGGACGCGGTAGTGGTGGTGCGGGGCCGGGTGGAGCTGGGTTCGTCAGCCCGGCCGCCGAGCCAACGCGCCGAGCCGGGGGAGGAGGAGGCCGAGGAGGATTCCGAGGCCGCCCGGCTCATCGCCGAGTCTGTCTTGGCGGTGGACGCGCCCGCTTTGGCCGGCTGGCGTCCCGACGCCATCCTCCACCTCACCGTCCGCGAGCCCAGCGAGGAGGCGGTGGCGGAGCTGGCCGCGCTTTTGGCGGCAGCCCCTGGCCCCACCCCCGTCGTGCTGCACCTCCTGGAGGAGGGCGAGGTCCACGAGCTGGAGCTCGGGGAGGGCCACCGGGTGGACGCGTCTGCGGAGCTTAAGTCGCGGGTCGGGGCGCTTCTCGGCCCCGCCAGCTTCCGGATCGAGCGCAGGCACTCCGAGGCGCCGGCGCCGAGGTCCCGCGGACCGGAGCGGGCCGCGACCGCCTGAGCGCTGGACGGCCGGCCGGGCCATCCGCCGCCGATGGCCCGGTCGGCGGCCATCCCCACCGCGGTGAGAGACTCCGCTGGTGACTTCAGCCCCTCTGGCCGGCTTCTTCACCGCCAGCGCCGCCGTGGCCGGGAGCCTCATCGGCCTGCTCTTCGTCGCCATCAGCCTGCGCTACGACCAGATCCTGGGCAACACCGCCCGTCG
>JAJYWQ010000012.1 GCA_021791415.1 bacterium
CTCCGGGTTGGCCCTGGCAATCTCACCGGACGGGAGCACCCTGTACGTGCTCAAGGGCAGGAACGGGGTGCGCAACGTGGCCGCGGTGGACCTTGCCACGGAGACGGTGACCAAGGTCCTCCCGGCACCGGCCGGGGCGGTTGGCTTGGCTCTCTCGCCTGACGGTGGGACCCTCTACGACTTCGTCGGCACCTCGGCGGTCGGCAACGTGCAGGCATTCCGGCTCCGGGCCTAGGTGAGCTGGGCTTCGCCCGAGCTGGGCCGCGAGCCGCACCCGGCCGGGGCCTCGGGGGGCCGCGAGGAGCGCGGGCCGCTCCTCCGCGGACGCTGGCGGGCGAACCGGGAGCGGGAGCGCGGTTGGGAGCCGTGGAACGTGCGGGCGGGGTGGATCCTGGCGGCGGCGGTGCTGGTGCTCTGGGGGCTGCGGCTGGCACCCGCGGGGACCACCTTCCCCTGGGTCACCGCGGTGTCCGTCGTGATCCTTGGCTCGGGTCTGGGCCTCGGGGTGGCGGCGTGGGTGCCCGGATTCCGGCCGGGGCGCTGGAGCTGGTTGGCGCTGGGGCTGACCCTGGTCGCCTTCGCCGTCTGGGCCTACGTGCGCCTGTACGCGGCCCCCGGGTACGGCACCGACGAGATCGCGTTCGACCAGTACGCCGCCCACCTGCTGGTCCACGGGCTGGACCCTTACCGGCACTCGATGGCCCCAGCCATAGCCCGCTACCACGTGTCGCCCGACGGGTTCACCTACCGGCTCGACGGCAGCCCCGTCACCTCGCTCTCCTACCCGGCCTTGGCCTTCCTCCTGTACGCGCCCCTGCTGGCCCTGGGACATGCGGCCCAGGCGGCCCAGGTCGTCAACCTGGTGGCCTGGGGATTCGCGCTGGTCCTGCTCTTCGCGGTCCTGCCCCCGGCGCTCCGTCCCCTGGCGATCGTGCTCGGCAGCCTCAGCGTGTACGTGTCCTACGCCGCCGGGGGGGTCACGGACGCCCTCTTCGTGCCTTTCCTGATCGGCGCTGTGGCCAGCTGGGACCGTTTCGTGACGGCCCAGGGCTGGTCGCGCTGGCGCAGCCCCCTGCTCATGGGTCTGGCCCTGGCTGTCAAGCAGACGCCCTGGTTCGTCCTCCTCTTCCTCCTCCTGGCGCTCCTTCTCGAACACCGCCGCCGGGGTGCCAGCTGGCGGCGGGCGGGGAGCTCGGCTGCCGTCTACCTGGGGGTGGCCGCCCTGGCTTTCTTGGTGCCCAACCTCTGGTTCCTGGCCCAGGACCCTGGGGCGTGGGTGCAGGGAGTGCTGTCTCCGTTCAGCAGCCACGTGGTCCCGGCGGGGCAGGGACTGGTCGGGCTCAGCCTCTTCCTGGGGGTGGGGGGTGGCTCCCTCTTCGCCTACACGGTGGCGGCGGTCCTGGTGCTGGTCGCCCTGCTCACGGCCCAGGCCGCCACTTGGCCGGCCCTGCGGGGTTCCTGGGTGCTGCTCACCTCCCTGGTCCTCTTCTTCGCCACCCGCTCCCTGGGCAGTTACCTGGTGGAGCTGCTCCCGGTCGCGCTGGTGGCGGCGGTGACCCTGGCTCCCCTCGAACCTGGCGGACTCGGAGCCGCGGAGCGGGGAGTGCGGGACGGAGACGGTCCCCGACGGCTGGGCTCCCTCCTCCCGGGCTCCGGCCGGGAGACCAGATGGAGGTTCGCGGCGGTGACCGGGACCGCCATCCTGGCGGCTGGCGGGGTGGCGCTCGCCATCACCAGCTCCTCCCCGCTGGGGATGAAGGTGGTGGGGGTCCACAGCACGGGCCAGCTGGCAACCATCGACAGGGTGGTGGTGGAGGTGAGGAACGTCAGCGGCGAGCCCGAGGCCCCCCACTTCACAGTCGACCTGGCCGGCTCGATCACCACCTTCTGGCGCGCCAGCGGAGGACCCGCCGTGCTCCGGCCGGGGCAGAGCGCCTCCTACACGTTGGCCGCCCCTAACGCTCCCGCCATGCCCCCCATCTCAGGCGGCTTCCAGGTCCTGGCCTTCACCCAGTCCCCGGACACCGTGAGCCGCTCCCCCCAGTACGTGCCCAGCCGCGACCATCTGGTGCTCTATCCCCAGGCCATGAACGCGCCGGTCCCCGTGGGGAAGCGGATCCAGATCCGGGCCGCCATCCTCAACTCCTTCGACCAGCCGGTCCACGAGGCAGGGGTGCCGGTCTACCTCGGACAGATCATCTACACCGAGCGCGGTCCCCAGCCCACCAGGGCCACGATCGACGGGTCACTGCCGGGGCAGACCCCGGTGATGGCCCTCACCAACAAGCAGGGTGTTGCCACCTTCGACGTGGTCGGAACGGTGGCCGGGCCGGAGCCCACCTATTTCGAGGCCAACCTCTTGGACAACCAGGACTACTACCCCTACGGGTACTCGCCGATCCTGATGGTCTATTTCGTCCGGCCGATCACATGATGGGGAAAGCAGCCCGCGCAGCCGCCCAGCGGCCGGCGCCCAACACCAGCGCGGCGCACCGGCCCGGGATTCCTGGGGAGTTCCCACGTCGCGGTCCTGGGCCCGCAGTTACAACCGGTGGCACCGTAGTCGGGAGAACCCCTCAAATTGCGCTGGCCAGCCCGGGCGCCGGTGGGTACGCGGTCCCCGTGCCTGGGATTGGCACTGGCCGCCGAGCTGAGCTTCGCGGAGCAGGCACGGGAGCCGTGTGGCCGAGGCGGCGCGGAAGTGACTGACGCGGCCTCGCTCGGTTCTCGTGATCAGCGGGCCGACAGCGGCCCGTCCGATGGCAGGTCATGGCCTGTGGCCGCGCTCCCCGGAACGCGCCTCGCCCTGGCGGCGCTGGCGATCCAGCTGCTGATCCTCTGTCTCCTGAGCAGCCTCATTTACTCAACTTTCTCCCTAACCTACGACTTCGCGACTTACTACCAGGGTGTGTGGCTGATCTGGCACGGCCATGTCGACCCGCTCAGCAGCGTCTTGGGAATCCCCCTTTGGTCCAACGGGGGCCAGGCCCTGTTCTGGATGCTGGCCGGGATAACCTGGTTGGCCCGCCTACCGATACTTCTGCTCTGGCTCCAGGACGTCGCCATAGTCGGAACCGAGCTTCTGGTTTACCTCTGGGTGTGCGACATCATCCGGCGTGCCCCGGCCGTCAGTGCCACTGCCGCCACGGCTCTTCGGATCGGCATTCTGGCCTTGCTGCTGATTAATCCCTGGACCTACGACGCAGCGGCCTTCGACGTCCACACCGAGACATTCTGTGCTCTGCCCCTGGTGGCGCTGGGTTGGGCGCTGTACCGTGGCGCCAATTACTGGTGGCTTGCCGGCTTGACGGCCTTGGTGCTCTGCGGCGGCATGGTGCAGTGCACCTACATCGTCGGGCTCGGTGTAACCCTGTTGCTCCTTGGGCGCCGCCGAGCGATGCTGGGCGTGGCCCTGATAGCAGCCGGCGTCGCCTATTTCCTTATCCTCACATCGATCGCCGGGGCGGACCGACTGGCGCCGTTCGGGATGACCTACGGCTACCTTTTGAGCAACACTCCAGGGGCCGCGACGGCCAACCTACCGACCATCGTGGCATACCTGGCTTTGCATCCCGTGGCCGCGTTGCGCCAACTGGTGGTGGAGAGAGCCAACATCTTGGCCGACCTGGCCGCCGGGGGCGTGCTCGGGATCTTCTCCCGCTGGGCGGTCGGAGTGGCGGTGGTGGTGATCGTGGCCAACACGCTGTCGCGGGCCTTCGCCGGCGTGGCTTTTCAAAACTTTCCAGCTTTTGAATTCATCACGGTGGGTACCGCCATGGTTGCCGTGCGCTGGCTTTCGACCCGGCGTCGGAGGCGCTTGTGGCCGCTGCCGGTCCTTGTGGCGATCGCGATCCTGGCAGTCGGATATTCTGCAGTATGGTTGCCGCGTGTGGTGCCCACCTGGGTGCGGGTCCCTCCCTCGGCGGTGGCGGCGCTCTCTAGAGCAGCCGAACTGATCCCACCCCGAGCCCAGGTCGTGGTGTCCCAAGGGGTTGCGGGCCGGTTTGCCGGTAGGCCGGTGATCACAACCCTGCTGAAGGCGGTTCCGCTGGCGGTCCCCCTGGAGACCCCAGAGGTGTATTTCCTCCTGGCCCCCAACGTCGGGATCAGTTTGATGAGTCCCTCGCAGACGGAAGCCTTGATAGCCCAGGTTATGGCGGCCGGACACGCCCGAGTGGAGCTACATCGGGGCGGCGTCTGGCTCCTGGCTGTGCGGCGGCCCTATCCTCACGCCAGGTTGGTACTGAGTGGCGGGGCTTCCGTGGTCCCGGGATGGACTACTCCCGGACCAGCCGGGGTGGCCCAGTTACAGGGCCCGCAGGGCGTATCGGCGGCACGGAGTGATGGCCGAAGTGGGTACGTGCTCAGCGGCGACTACTGGGTCACTAGAGCGGGCAGGTACATGGCCACCGTCCGACTGGTGGTAGCCGGAACGGCGACGGTGGAGGTGTGGAACGACTCCAGCGGGCACTTGCTTGCCCGACGGACCCTTGTGTCAGGCACGGCGACCCAGGTGACATCGCTCGCCTTTCGCATCACCCGTGGCGAGTATGCCCGAACATACTCAGGGTGGGGCCCGTTTGTTGTGGACCCGATCCAGCCCCCTCGCGGGGCCGTCGTCGAGATCAGGGTCTGGGTCCCCGCGGGCGCCACGGTGTCGGTGCTGTCTGTTGGTGTTGAGAAGCTCCGTTGAGGAACCGAGCCGT
>JAJYWQ010000066.1 GCA_021791415.1 bacterium
CGAACTCAAGACCGGCACCGCATGAGCTGTCGCGGAGGAGACCCAAGGATCTCCAATCCGGAGTCCGCGGGGCGCCGGCGTCTGCCCGTGCCACGGCCCGTGACACCGCGGGGAGGTCTCACTGCCGGGGCGTGGCGTCGCCAGAGAGGCGTCTCCCGGAGCTCAGCGCGACTCGAGGGCGCGGGCGCTGAACATCCCGGGGCAGCGGAGCATTTCACCCCTCCCCCTCTCTCCGCTGGACCAGCGCCACCCTCCCGAACCCGTCGGCCCTGCGCTCTGTCTGGCAATCCCCACGAGGGCACCCTGCGTTCTGGATTGCAGTACCTGGAACCGTGGTCGGCGGGCCCTCACTTCGTCAACGAGGTCCATGGGAACTACAACTTGGCCCCGGACCCTGGCTCCGGCGCTCCAGTCGGCGGCGACTCCCTCATCGCCACCGGAGCGAAGTTTGGCGCCAACAGTGCGCGGGCAGCGTGCCGCGAGCCGGCGGGGCGCGGGGCGTTCGGCGGGGGCGGCCGGCCCCGTGCTGGCAGCGGCGCCTGCGCGACCTTCGTACTGGGGCGATGATTTGCATCCCCCAGAACGTCTTACAGGACAGGATGTCGACCTGATCAGGAGGGCTCAGAATGAGACCGGTGGAACCAGAGGGGCGTGGGGTCATCGGGACCCTTGCCCGGGCCGACGGCGTGGGCGTGGCGCGCTTCGAGGTGCGCCTGGAGCATTCCAGCGCGGAGGTCTGGTCGGCGATCACCGACCCCGCCCGCCTTGCCCTCTGGCACGCCCGCGTGGAGGGTGACCTTCGTCCGGGCGGCGAGTTCCGCATCCTGGTCGAGGCGGACGACTGGGAGGGCACCGGCCGGGTGATGGCGTGCGAGCCACCGAACCGGCTTCTGGTGACGAGCAGGGAGTCCGACGACTCCTGGCGCAGGGGGAGGGGCGCCCCGCCTTTCGACGCTGTCATCGAGGTCCGGCTGGTGCCGGACGGCGCCGCGACCATCCTCAACCTTGACGTCCGAGGACTTCCGCTGGGTCCGCTTGCCGCCTTCGGTGCCGGGTGGCAGATCCACTTGGAGAACCTCGCAGCCTACCTGGCTTGGCGGGACCACGGCGACACCGAGGCCCGGTGGATGGAGCTCATCCCCGCCTATGAGGCCAGGCTTCCGGCCTGAGCTAGGCCACCCTCCCGGGCGCCGGCCAGGGCCAGCGGCATAGCTACCGGCGCCGGCCCTCCCACCTCTCTCGGGAGATCCGGAAGAGCACGTGGCGGGCCAGGGGATGGCCCCGGGGCACCAGGGGATGGTCGAAGTCGTCTGTGGGATCGTGGGTCATCCCCAGCCGGCGCATCACCGCTTGGGAGCGGACGTTGCCCAAGCTGGTGAACGAGACCACCTCCTCCAGGCCCGCCCGGCCGAATCCGAAGTTAAGCGCCGCCTGAGCTGCCTCGGTCGCCAGCCCCTGGCCCCAGGCGCTCCTCCTGAGCCTCCAGCCGATCTCCACAGCGGGCGTGAACGGCGCCAAGAACCCGGGGACGACAAGGCCGGTGAAGCCGATGAGCTCCCCATCCGCGCCCCCAACCATGGCCCAGAGGCCGAAGCCGTGAGCGGCGAATCCGGCCGTGATGCGGTCCATGAAGCGGTCGCTCTCCCCCCGGGACAGGGGGGCGAGAAAGTGCGCCATGACCTCCGGATCGGCGTTGATCTGGGCAAACGGCTCCCGGTCCTGCTCCAGGAACGGGCGCATCGTGAGCCGCGGCGTGCGCAGCACCGGGAGGTCGGACGCCATCTCCTTCGAGCCCATCAGCGACGGGCCGAGGCGCCAGGGTTGGGCCACCACCGCGGCCGGGGCATTAGGATCCGTCTGTGCAGGTCCAGGCCTCGGATAGCTCACTTCTCCCGACCTCGGACCAGCTGGAGGCTCACCGCCCCGGCCTCACCGCCCTCTGCTACCGGATGCTGGGCTCGGTATTCGACGCCGAGGACGCGGTTCAGGAGACCATGGTCAGGGCCTGGCGCGCCCGTGCCAGCTTCGAGGGGCGTTCATCCGTCCGCTCGTGGCTCTACCGGATCGCCACCAACGTCTGCCTGGATGCCCTTCGCAGCCAGCCCCGCCGGGCCCGCCCCATGGACCTCGGGCCGTCCTCGCCCCCGGAGCTCTCGTACCTGGGCGAGATGATGACCGACTTCCCCTGGGTGCAACCCGTGCCCGACTCCCTGCTCCTTACCGGCGGCGAGGACCCGGCCGAGATGGTGGTGTACCGGGAGACGATCCGGCTGGCCTTCATCGCCGCGGTCCAACAGCTGGCCCCGCTTCAGCGGGCCGTCCTGATCCTCCATGAAGTGCTCGGCTGGCGCGCCCGGGAGATCGCGGCCCTGCTGGATTCCTCGGTGCCGGCGGTGAACAGCGCCCTGCAGCGGGCCCGGGCCAAGCTGGCCGCTCGCCCGGCTCCGGAGGCCGCACCGATCTCCCGGGCAGACCTCCGCCTGGCGACCAGCTATCTGCGCGCCTTCGAGGCCTACGACATCGACGCTCTGGTCCAGCTGCTGCACCAAGATGCCATCCAGATGATGCCGCCCTTCGCCCTCTGGCTCCAGGGCTCGGCGGACATCGCCCGGTGGATGCTGGGCCCGGGGGCCGAGTGCCGGGGCTCGAGGATGCTGCCCACCTCGGCCAACGGCTGCCCCGCCTTCGGCCAGTACCGGGTCGACCCGGAGGGGGGCCACCGGCCCTGGGGGCTGCATGTGCTGGAGATCTCCGATGGCCGGATCGCGGTCCTGCACGTGTTCCTGGGCGAGGACATCTTCCGGCCCTTCGGACTGCCGCCGCACCTCGACTCCTGACCGCCGGGCTGGTCCGGGGCCACGACCTCCCCGGCTCGGTCCTCGGGGCGAAGTGCTGGATCGAACACCACTGGCTCGGGGCAGAGCCGCCGGCGACGGCGGCCCCGCCCGAGCTGAATCGGGAGGGGCTACGCCTGCCCTCAGCCCCCCGAGACCGCCGGGATCACGTAGAGGCGCGAGCCGGCGCCCAGCTCGGTGTCCAACCCCTGCAAATCCTCGATGTCGGCACTCCCCAGATAGAGGCGGATGTGGGGTCGCACCCGCCCCTGCTCGTCGCGCACCCGGCGCTCGAGCAGGGGCAGGGTGCTGGCCAGCAGGTCCAGCGCCGAGCGCACGGTGCCCTCGGCGAGTTCCAGCTCCGAGGCCCCACCGGCCGCCTGCCGCAGGGCGGTCGGGAGCACCATGGTCGCCGTCATCTCCTCCCCCGGCTCAGCCGAGCTGCAGGGCGCGAACCGAGAGGACGTCCGGCAGGTGCTCAGCGATCCTCTCGAAGTGATCGCCGTCATCCGGGCTCCCGTAGACCTCGCCCACTCTGGTGCCGAAGTAGATCCCGGCGGGGTCGCCGCCGTCGGTGCACATGGCGTCGCGGAGCACCGCCGCCTGGTACTCCCCCTCGGGAAGCCCCTGGTTCAGCGCCGTCCAGCTCCCTCCGCCGTCCTGGCTGCGGTACACCTGGCAGCGTCCCGTGGCCGGGAAGCGGTGGGAGTCGGCCTTGAGCGGGAAGACGTATATGGTCTCGGGGTGGTGGGGATGGACGATCATGGGGAACCCGAAGTTGGCCGGCAGTCCGTTCTCGATCGTCTCCCAGCTGGTGCCGTAGTTGTCCGAGCGGTAGACGCCGAAGTGGTTCTGCGCGAAGAGGCGGTCGGGGAACTGTGGGTGGGAGGCCACCTTGTGGACGCACTGGCCGAACTCGGGGAAGCGCTGATCCTCGGGCATCCAATAGGACTGGATGCCCCGGTTGGCGGCCTCCCAGGTGCTGCCCCCGTCGCTGGTCCGATAGACCCCCCCCGCGGAGAGGGCCACCAGCATCCGGTCGGGGTCGGTGGGGTGGGGGACCACGGTGTGCAGGCACGCCCCCCCGTTGCCGGGCACCCATTCGCTCCGATGGGGGTGGTTGTACAGCCCCTCCACCAGAGAGAAGTTGACCCCTCCATCCTCGGACCGGAACAGGGCGTGGGGCTCGACTCCGGCGTACACCACCCCCGGGGCCGACTCCCCGGCCGCCTGGATCTGCCAGATCCGGACAAGGGAGGCCCCGGTGTCCTTGGGGAAGGCCACCGGAGCCACCTCCGGCTCGACCCAGGTCCGTCCCAGGTCGTCTGAGTGGAACAGCGTGGGGCCCCAGTGGGGGCTGTCCGCCGCCGCGAAAAGCCGGGGGGTGGCGCCCCGGGCGTCTATCCCGGTCCCGTACACCTCGGACATGGGCAGTTCCAAGGGGCCGAGCTCCCAGGGTGCCCCGGCACGGGGACGGCGAGCTACCAGCGCCCCCTTTCGGGTGCCGATCAGCAGGGTGGTCTCAGTCATGGCACTCCTCCCGGGGCCAGCCCGGCCCCAAAACCGCGTTTCGCAAGGCTACATCCGAGCCGGGCCGCTTCGCCGGAGGCGGCCGGTCCACCCACCATCCCGCCCCGGCTCCATCCGCGGACAGCGAAAGGAGGAGTGGCGGACCGGGAACTGGGGTCATACATCCTCAGACGTGGGGAAGTGGCGCAACTCATCGGGCTGCATCCTAGCGACGCTCTGACGTGGCCGCGGCGGCGGCCTGGATCGGCGCGAGACTCACAGGGCACAGCGATCACCGCCTCAGCGCCCCCGGCCTGAGCAGGG